>NZ_JEMA01000982.1 GCF_001589285.1 Sorangium cellulosum
CGCGCCGCCGGGCGCTCGAGGTGCTCGGCCTGCGCGAGGGCGCGACCGAGGTCGAGATCCGCCGCGCGTTCCGCCGCCTGGCCGCGGTGCTGCACCCCGACCTCGGCGGCTCGCAGCCCGCCGAGCACGCCCGGCGCACAGCGCGGTTCGCCGAGCTCTCGGCCGCCTACCACCTGCTCGTCGCCTGACCGCTACGCCCTGCCCACGAGGCGCTCGACAAGGAACGACGCCACCGTGATCGGCTTCGTCCCCGGGCCGAAGCCGGCGTCGAAGCCGAGCTCGACGGCGAGGTTGTGATCGATCCGCGGGCCGCCGAGCAGCAGGATCACCTTGTCCCGGAAGCCCTGGCGCGTCGCCATCTCGACGAGCGCCGCCGCGTTCTCCTTGTGGCAGTTCCGCTGCGTGATCACCTGCGAGACCAGGATGGCGTCGGCGCCGAGCGCCTTCGCCTTCTCGCAGAGCTCGGCGTTCTCGACCTGCGCGCCGAGGTTGTGGGCGTCGAAGCACTTGAAGCTCTCGAGGCCCTTCTCCCCGGCGAAGCCCTTGTAGTTCAGGATCGCGTCGATGCCCACGGTGTGCGCGTCGCTGCCGGTACAGGCGCCCACGACCACGATCTTGCGGCCGAGCTTCTTCGCCTGCGCCTCGATCTGGTCGCGCGTGAGCGGCTGGGCGGCGAGCTCCTGAACCTCGATGTCCGAGATGTCGACCCCGTGCTGGGAGTGTCCGTAAACGACGAAATACGTGTGTTCACGGCTGACCTGCTCCATGGCCGTGACCAGGGGCTCGCGCAGCCCGTGCGCCTCGGCGAAGCGCTTCGCCGCCTCGCGCGCGCGGTCGCCCGGCAGGACGCGGAGCGTGAACGACATCTGGACCATCCCGTCGCCCTCGCGATCGCCATACGCACGCAGGATGTTTCGCGATGTCATGCTCACCTCCTTCTGCGGGGGGCGGGCTGCGCCGATCCCTCGCTGACAGTAGCGCCAGCCGGCCTCGCGCCGCTAGAGCCATCGAGTGACCGAGGTAGCGCCGAGAGCGCGCGGAAGACGTGAAGTCAGGAGGAACGTCTGCTGGCGCGCTGAGCGGCTGGAGCTCCTGGAGCTCTGTCCCTGGAATCCCGCCTTCTCAGCGCGACGGACGATCGGCCCGAGGGGTGGAGTCCATCGAGGCGCCGACCTGCGGCGTCGGGCGCGCGCGACGAGCCGACAGGCGCCGGGGCGCTCGGCGCCTCGCGGGCGAGCGCTCGCTCACTGGGTGCTCGCGCTCTGAAAGCGCTGCGCGCGGCGGCGGGCCAAGTCAGGCTCAAGATCGCTCCAGCACCTCGAGGATCGGATTGAGGTACTCCGGGTGCCGCGCCACGACCCCCGCGTACCCCTTCCCGCCGGTGCGCGTGCGCTTCACGTCGCCGAAGGCGCCGCGCCCGATCGCGTCCCAGAGGGTGTCCCGCTCGACCTCGCGCAGCAGCGCGTGCGCCCTGTCGAGGACCTCGCGGGCGCGCGACTCGACGACGCCGCCCGGCTTCCACTGGATCTCGTCGCCGAGGTGCCGCGCCGCCGTGAAGATGTAGCGGGCGCTCTTCAGCGAGAGATACCGGTCCATGAGGAGCGGCGTGTGGACCGCCTCGCTGAACATCCCGAGCAGCTCGATCGACTGGCCCGTCGTGATCCCGACCAGGTTGAACATCGCGTCGTGGACGTGGCTGTGGAAGATGTCGCCTGTCTTGAATTTGGTGGGCGGCATCCACTTGATCGGGTGCCTGTCGAAGATCTGCCGGACGAGCTGGGCCTGCGCGAGCTCGAGGAGGAGGCTGTCCTCGAGCCAGGGGTCGATCTCGAAGGCGTGGCCGAGGCCCATCTGCTCCTCGGGGAGGCCCGCGCGCAGGGCGAACGCCTCGTTGATGAACTGCGACGCGAGCACCGTGTGGGCCTTCTCGACCGCGTCCGCCGTCGTGAGGTAGTTGTCCTCTCCCGTGTTGATGACGATCCCGCTCCTCGCGATGATCCGGCGGGAGAAGTACTGATCGATGAACGTCCGCTGCATGTTGATGTCACGGAACAGGATCCCGTACATCGCGTCGTTGAGCAGCATGTCGAGCCGCTCGACCGCCGCCATCCAGGCGATCTCGCTCATGCACAGGCCGGACGAGTAGTTGGTCTGCGCGAGGTAGGTGCCGGTGTCGCGGGTCGCCTCGTCGGTGGCGCGGCGGATGATCCTGAAGTTCTCCTGCGTCGCGTACGTGCCGCCGTATCCCTCGGTGGTCGGCCCCTCCGGCACGTAGTCGAGAAGCGACTGCGCTGTCGCGCGGATCACGGCGACGATGTCGGCCCCGGCGAAGCCGGCGGCCTTGGCCTGGACGGCGTCGTCGTAGATGTTGCCGGTCGCGACGATGACGTACTTGAGCGGCGCGGCGCCGACCCGGTGAGCGGCCTTGTTGGCCTCGCGCTCGTCGCGCGCCCTGTCGATCCGGGCGATCGCCTCCCGCGTCGCCGCCTCGAGCGCGCCGCGCGCCTCCGCCACCGACGGGCCCTGGCCGAAGTCGGCCGCCTCGCTGAACGCCAGCATCTCCGCGGCTTCCTGGACCGAGGCGGCGCCCTCGCAGAGCGCCCGGCCGAGGTGGTACGCGACGCCGCGGCCGGCCTGCCCGGCCTTGTGGATGCGGTCGACCAGCGCGTTCACGAGCGGCGTCCCCTCGGCGTCGGCGCCCACCACGCCGTAGGCGCGGGCCACTGTGCGCTCGACGCCGACCGTCGTGTGGCGGTCGATGAAGCGCTGCACCTCGTCGGCGATGTCGGCCGCAAATGCGCGGCACGCCTCCACCTTTTCCTGCTCCACGGGGACAGTCGTCATGGATTTCTCCGGGGCAGGCGGTCTTAGCGCACTCTCGCCGCGGCCGGTACTCCGGCGCGGGATCCGCGGCGGAGCGGCCGACCGCGAGAGGCCCGGCGGCGCGCGCGCGGCTCGCCCACGACCGCGGCCCTCGGGCGCGCGGTTCACCTCGGCGAGCGGCTTGCTCCATGCCGCGTGCGCCGCCCGGCGGACGGCGCTAGACGGGGGAGTCATGGGCAAGCTCATCCTGCTCTTCACGGTGATCCCGATCGTGGAGCTCTGGCTGCTTCTCTCGATCGGGGACCTCATCGGCTTCTGGCCCACCGTCGCGCTCGCGCTCGGAACGGCGGTCCTCGGCGCGGCGCTCGGCAAGCGCGAGGGGCTCAAGGTGCTCGCCGCCTGGCGGGGCGCGATGACCGAGGGCCGCATCCCCGACGAGGGGCTCACCGGAGGGCTGCTCGTGCTCCTCGGCGCGGCGCTGCTCATCACGCCGGGCGTGCTGACCGACGTGGCGGGGATCCTGCTCCTGCTCCCGCCCACGCGCCGTCGGATCGCGGCGCTTGTGCGCGAGCGGCTCGAGCGGCGGGCGGCGGCGAGCGCCGCAGGCTTCGGCGGAGCCGGCCCGGGCGCCGGCGCGTTCTTCAGCATGAGGGTCATCGACTTCGGCGGCGGCGGGCCGTTCGGCGAGCGCCCTGACGGGCCGCGACGAGAGGCGACGCCACGGCAGGTCATCGACGTCGAGGCGGAGGTGACCGACGACGACGCGCGCGGCGGGCCGGCACAGCAGACCACGCGACGACTGCCCCGCTGACACCCCGGCGTCACCGACGCGCTGGCGAGCCCATGCGCGCTCGCCGGCCCCGGGGCGTCAACGCTCCTCCCACACCTGCTTGCACACCGCGCCTGGACCCCGCGTCCGGAGCTCGCGAAACACGCAAGCAACAGCGCCATCAACAACGCAAGTCGATGATTCACGCGCGGGCTGCATGAATGAAACGACAAAGAAACAATGCCTATTGTAGGCTCCTCAACGTCGTCGGAGCGGTCCGACAACTCAGGAGGAGCGACATGAAGATCTGAGCCTGTTCCACGTGACGCGACAACGCACAACGAACCCAGCGCAACACCCTATGCTAGATCCAACTCGAACCGAGATCCCATCGACCCAAGCGCGCCGCTCGGGGAGCGGCGCGACGAACGGCTCCGGCGCGGCGTCCAGCCCCGAGCAGCACCGACGCGCTCGCCCGAACGCGCGCCCCGCGGCGACGAGCCGGCGGCCCCACCTCACGCCGTCGAGGAGGGTGACCCGATGAGGCTGTTCAAGTCCATGACCGACTGGCTGCTCGGGCGCGTCGATCCCAGGGAACCGATCGGCAGCTCGCTCATCAACGCCATCTCGCGGCTCCCCATCCACCTCGCCGCGGACGCCGTGTGCCTCCGGAAG
The DNA here is from genome assembly GCF_001589285.1 of Sorangium cellulosum. Lineage (GTDB taxonomy): Bacteria > Myxococcota_A > Polyangia > Polyangiales > Polyangiaceae > Sorangium > Sorangium cellulosum_G. The sequence continues at coordinate 4,268 of NZ_JEMA01000982.1, forward strand.
AACGCCGACTCCGGCGCCCTGGAGGTGCTCCTGACCCAGCGTGGAGCGTCGGAGTCGGAGCCGGGCGCGTGGGGCTGCCCCGGGAGCGTCCTCTCGCCGGGCGAGCAGCCCGAGCACGTCCTCGATCGAGTCGGGGTGGCCATCTCCGACTTCACGTTCATCGGCGACTACTTCTCGGCCGCCGCGCGCGGCTGGATGCTGTCCCGGGTCCATCAGGCGAAGCTCGCCGAGGTCCCGGCCACGGGCACCTGGTGGCCCATAGAGCAGCTCCCGAACAACATGATACCCAAGCACCGGGAGCAGGTCATCCCGATGGCCGTCAGGGCACTCCACGCCCGGCGGACGAAGATCTCGCAGAAGGCCAGCCCCACCCCCGCGTGAGCCACGCGCCGCGGTCCTGCCCGGCGATCGGGGGACTGTAGAGCCCGCACACACGAAGGAGGCAAGCGTGGGAGTCCGGCCCAGGCCGGCCGCCCGCGCCGCGCAAGGTCGGTCTCCATCGCCCAGCCTGGCCGCCCTCGGCGCGGCGGCCGACCGCTATCGATCCAGCGCTGCTTCGGTTACGCTGCGCTGTACGGCTGTGGATCCCCGCGGCGGCGCTCTCTCCGCAGGCGATTCTGCAGGGACATGGAGCTCATGACGGTCGACAAGACAGCCCTCATCGTGGGAGGAACAGGCCTCGTCGGCGGCCATTGCTTGCGCCTCCTCGTGCAGCAGCCCGCGTACGCGCGGGTCATCGCCCTGCTGCGGCGCCCCGCCCCGTTTGAGGATCCGCGGCTCTCCCAGCGCATCGTCGACTTCGACCGGCTCGACGGCGCCGAGCTCGCCGGCGTCACCGACGTGTTCTGCGCGCTCGGGACCACGATCGCCAAGGCCGGCTCCGAGGAGGCCTTCTATCAGATCGACTATCGTTACCCGATCTCCGTCGCCAGGCTCGCCGAGAAGGCGGGGGTGAAGCAGCTCGTCCTCGTCTCCTCCGTCGGCGCCGATCCGCGCTCGACGAGCTTCTACCTGCGCGTGAAGGGAGAGCTCGAGCAGGAGCTCTCCGCCGCGAGCTTCGCGTCGGTGCACGTCATGCGCCCGAGCCTGCTGCTCGGGGAGCGGGGCGAGGTCAGGAAGGGCGAGGCCATCGGCGTCGCGGCGGCGCAGACGCTCCGGTTCACGATGAAGGGAGGCCTGCGCAGGTACCGCCCGATCGACGCGAGGACCGTCGCCGGCGCCATGGTCGCCGCCGCGCTCCAGGGGAACCCCGGTCGCCACGTCTATCACTTCGACGACATGGAAGCGCTCGCCAAGGGCATCGGCGTCGTCCAGGCCTGATCGCCGCTCCCCTACCCACCCTACCGCGCCCGCAGGCGATCCCGCGGCCGCCATGGCGCCGCCACCCCCGCCGCGACGCAAGCGCGCGAAAATGCTAGGGCTCGCGGCGGGCACGGCGCTCGCTGGAGGCCGCCGCCATGGTCTTCGCGGAGCCCCCCTTGTCCATCCTGACCGAGCGCCTCGCCCCCTCCCTGCTGCGCCCCCCCGAAGGCCCGCCGCCGTCGATCGACGCCGTGCTCGCGGAGCGGTTCGGCATCGCCTCGTTCCGGCCGTGGCAGCGCGAGGCGATCGACGCCCTGCTCGGGGGCGCGGGCCGCGTCCTCGTTGTCGCGCCGACCGGCGGCGGCAAGTCGCTCTGCTACCAGCTCCCGGCCGTCGCCCTGCCCGGAACGACGCTCGTCCTGAGCCCGCTCATCTCCCTGATGGAAGATCAGGTGCGCGCGCTCGAGGCGCGGGGCATCCCCGCCACGTTCGTCGCTTCCAGCCTCTCGCGCGAGGAGAACGGCCGCCGCCTCGGCGCCCTCCGCCGGGGCGAGTACAAGCTCGTCTACGCGGCGCCCGAGCGCCTCGCGCTCGACGGCTTCCTCGAGGCGCTCACCGCGAGCCGGCTCTCGCTCGTCGCGATCGACGAGGCGCACTGCATCGTCCAGTGGGGGCACGACTTCCGGCCCGACTACCTGCGCATCGGCGCCGCGCTCGCGCGGCTCCGCCCGCCCCGGGTGCTCGCCTGCACCGCGACAGCGACCCCCGATGCGCGCGACGAGATCATCCGCCGGCTCGGCTGGCCGCTGCGCTCCTCCGACGAAGACGGCGAGACGGAGGACGGGCGCGGGTCGCGCGGGTCCGATGAGCCGCCGCCCAAGGTGATCCTGCGCGGGTTCGCCCGGCCCAACCTCCACCTGCAGGTCTCCGCGGTCGACGGCCCGCGCGAGGCCGGGCGCCGCGCGGCGCGGGCGCTGTCCGACGCCCTCGGCGACCCCGGGCGGCCCCGCGGCGCGGGCATCGTCTACGCCGCGACCCGCAAGGGCGCGGAGCGGCTCGCCGAGGCGCTCCGCGACGCCGGCTGGAACGCGGAGGCGTACCACGCCGGCCTCGNCGGCTGGAACGCGGAGGCGTACCACGCCGGCCTCGCCCCCGAGTCGCGCGCGCGCCTGTCGGCCGGCTTCGCCGACCGCACGCTCTCCGTGGTGGTGGCCACGAACGCCTTCGGGATGGGCATCGACCGCCCCGACGTCCGCCTGGTCGTGCACGCCCAGCCGCCGTCGTCGATCGAGGCCTACTACCAGGAGGTCGGGCGCGCCGGGCGCGACGGCGATCCGGCGCGCGGCCTCCTGCTCTTCGCGCCCGCGGACATCGCGCTGCGCCGGCGGCTGTGCCAGCTCGGCGAGGGGGGCGTCGAGGCGAACGCGGACGACGCCGCGCGCGCCTGGGGGCTCTTCCGCGAGCTGCTCCGCTACGTCGACGCCGCGACCTGCCGGCACGACTTCATCCTCCGCTACTTCGGCGACGAGGCCGAGTCGCTCGGCGGCTGCGGTCACTGCGATGTCTGCCTCGAGGTCGACGCCCTCGAGGCGAGCGACCCGGCCGCGATCGCCCGCGACAACGACCTCGTGCGCCGCGCGCTCGCCGGCGTCGCGCGGGTGAAGGGCGGCGCCGGGATGCAGGCGATCGCGTCGATGCTCGTCGGGGAGTCGAACGAGCGCGTCCGCCGCATGGGGCTCGACCGGCTCTCCACGTTCGGCGTCCTCGAAGGGAAGAGCCACGACGAGGCGATGTCGATCCTGCGCGTCCTGCTCGCCAACGCCTGGATCGATCTCACCACCGGCGAGTTCCCCGTCCCGCTCGTCACGCCGCCGGGCTGGCGCGTGATGCGCGGCGAGGTGCCCGCCCGGGTGCGGCTCCCGCTCCCCGCGGCGCGCCGCAAG
>NZ_JEMA01000983.1 GCF_001589285.1 Sorangium cellulosum
GGCTGTCGTTGGGGCGCCGGCTGCGCGACCGCCGTCGTCGCGGCGAGGAGGCCGGACAGCGCGACGCCGAGCGGCAGGGCGAGCGCCCGTCCGCCGGAGAGCGGCGAGCGGCGCGGCGTTCGGGCGTTGGCCAAGGCAATCAAGCGAAGCATCTCGGGCGTCCTTTCATCGCGGCGATTTCGATCGTTCCTACGGGGTCTCGGCGGGCCGCTGCGCCGGCTGCATTGCGGGCGTGGCACCGGCCGGCGGCGTGGCTCCAGGCGGCGCAGCGGCCGGCGGCGTGGCGCCGGCCGGGGGCGTGGCTTCAGGCGGCGGAGCGGCTGTCGGCGTGGCACCGGCCGGGGGCGTGGCTTCAGGCGGCGCGGCTCCAGCTGGCGGAGCGGTCCCGGCCGCCGGCGTTGTTGTGGTCGTCGGCGCGGCTCCGGCCGGCGGCGTGGCTCCGGGCGGCGCGGCGCCCGGCTTCGCCGCAGGTCGCTTCGGCGTCGCGGTGGTTGCCGCCCCGGCGGCAGCGCTGGCCGCTGTCCCCCGCGGGGCGGCGCTGGCGGCCGTGTGCTGTGACGTAGCGGCGCTCGCGGGCGTACCCGCGGCCGCCTCCGCCGTGACGATCGTGGGGGGCGACGAATCGACGGGAGGTCGAGCCGACAGCTCGCCTGACGTTGGCGGTGCAGCGGGGCCCGCGCTCGCGGGCTCCTCGGCAGCGCGCTCCCGCGGCAACGGAGCGGCGCTCGCGGGCTCGGCCCTCGGGCGCTCCGGGGCGCGGGGGGACTGCGCGGCGAAGACGATCACCGCGGAGAGCGCCACGATGCCGAGGAAGACCAGGAGCACGCGCTCTCTCCCCGTCTTGGTCCGCGCGCCCCCGCCGCGCGCTCGGGCGGCCTGCGCGCTCTTCGGTGCACCGGCGTCGCGCGCCAGCGCGGCCTGCGCGCTCTTCGGCACGGCGGCCTGCGCGCTCTTCGGCACGGCGGCCTGCGCGCTCTTCGGCACGGCGGCCTGCGCGCTCTTCGGCGCGGCGTCGCGCGCTCGCGCAGGGAGCGCGTCGTCGCCACGGCCCTTCGTCTCCGGCTCGAGGCGCGCTTCGGTGGATCGTCGTTCCGTCGCCTTGTCGCCCGGATCGCTCCGTGACGAGGGCGCCGTGATCGTCGTGTCCGCGCGGGACGCAGTCCCCGGCGTGACGCCGGGCTGCGGCGCCTTCCGCCGGCTTTCCCTACGCTGGGCGCGTGAAAGCTTCTTCGCCACGCAGCGACCGTACCGAACAGCAGCCGGGTCGCCAAGAGCCGCCCGCGCGTCTCCGCGTTCGCTTCGTGCCGCGCGCGGCCGCAGCGCGTGGTCAGCAGCGCGTGGTCAGCCGCGCATCACGAGCGCGCCGCTGCGCGGGCAGCACCTCGCCCCGCGCATCGTCCACGAGCGCGCGTGCCCCCCGGCGTCGCGCAAGATCGCCCAGAAGCCCCGCGCGCGGAAGCATCCAGCACGAACGGGTGACGTCACCCTTGACATGATTCTGCTGCTGGGTATCCTGCGCGTCCCCATCCCTCAGGTGGAAATCCGCGTCTCTATGCCGACCATCAGCCAGCTCATTCGCCAAGGCCGCGAGGCCGCCCGCTACAAGACGGCCTCTCCTGCGCTCAAGTCCTGCCCGCAGCGCCGAGGCGTGTGCGTCCGTGTTTATACCACGACGCCGAAGAAGCCCAACTCGGCGCTCCGCAAGGTCTGCCGCGTCAGGCTGAGCAACCAGATGGAAGTGACGAGCTACATCCCGGGTGAAGGCCACAACCTGCAGGAGCACTCGGTCGTCCTCATCCGTGGCGGCCGTGTGAAGGACCTGCCGGGCGTGCGCTACCACGTCGTCCGCGGCACGCTCGACGCGTCCGGCGCCGCCGGGCCGAGCTCCACCAACAAAGCGACCCGCAACCGCAAGCGCTCGAAGTACGGCGTGAAGCGCCCGAAGGCCTGACCGGGCGATAGCCGAGCAGAGGAACGAAGATGCCCCGTCGTCGCGAAGTCCCGAAGCGGAAGATCATTCCGGACCCGAAGTACAAGGACAAGCTCGTCGCCAAGTTCACGAACTCCCTGATGCAGTCGGGCAAGAAGGCGACCGCCGAGGGGATCCTCTACGGCGCGTTCGACATCGTGCGCGACCGCTTCAAGGAGGAGCCGATCGACGTCTTCCGCAAGGCGCTCGACAACGTGAAGCCGAAGCTCGAGGTGAAGAGCCGGCGCGTCGGCGGCGCGACCTACCAGGTCCCCGTCGAGGTCCGGCCCGAGCGCCGCGTCGCGCTGGCGATGCGCTGGCTCGTGACCTACTCGCGCGGCCGCGGCGAGAAGACGATGCGCGAGCGGCTCGCCGCCGAGCTCGTCGACGCGGCGCAGAACCGCGGCAACGCGGTCAAGAAGCGCGACGACACGCACAAGATGGCGGAGGCCAACAAGGCGTTCGCCCACTATCGGTGGTAGGTGACGACGCCGCCAGCGCAGATCATGGATCTGCGCTGGTTCGTCCATTTCACGTACTTCACGTACCGGTGACCAGGCGAGGAGACGCGTAGAGCGAGATGGCACAGTCGACATAAGGATCGGGTTACAGAGCCGGTCTTCTCGAGGGAGCGCGACAGCGCTCACCGTCGCGAGACCTAGAAAAGCTGCTGCTGTACCCCGACACCCTCTCCAGGTTCAAGTGCCCGCCACAACAGCGGCGGGCCGGGCTGGAGAGGGTGTTTTGCATCCTGAGTCCGGAACACTCACCCCACGCATCAACACGACGGAGAAGGAACAGTGGCACGCGAGTACAGCCTGGAACGGACGCGCAACATCGGGATCATGGCCCACATCGATGCGGGCAAGACCACGGTCACCGAGCGCATCCTTTACTACTCGGGTGTCAACTACAAGATCGGCGAGGTCCACGAGGGCGCCGCCACGATGGACTGGATGGTTCAGGAGCAGGAGCGCGGCATCACGATCACGTCGGCCGCGACGAACTGCTTCTGGACGCCGGAGCAGGGATCTCACAAGGGCATCTCGCACCGGATCAACATCATCGACACCCCCGGCCACGTCGACTTCACCATCGAGGTCGAGCGAAGCCTCCGGGTGCTCGACGGCGCCGTGGCGGTGTTCGACGGCGGCAACGGCGTCGAGCCGCAGAGCGAGACCGTGTGGCGGCAGGCGGACAAGTACGAGGTCCCGCGCATCGCGTTCATCAACAAGATGGACAAGGTCGGCGCCGACTTCGACATGTGCGTCGAATCCATCCGCGAGCGCCTCGGCGCGAACCCGGTGGCGATCCACTACCCGCTCGGCTCCGAGGACACGTTCCGCGGCGTGATCGACCTCGTGACCCTCCGGGCCGCCGTCTTCGACGAGGAGACGAAGGGCCAGCGTTACGAGTGGCAGGAGGTCCCGGGCGACCTCCTCCCCCGGTGCAAGGAGCTCCGGGAGAAGCTCCTCGAGGCGTGCGCCGACTCGAGCGACAAGGTGATGGAGAAGTTCATCACCGGCGAGCTCGACAAGGTGACCGAGGAGGAGATCCACGCGGCGATCCGCGCGGGCACCCTGAGCTTCAAGATGGTCCCGGTCCTTTGCGGCTCGGCGTTCAAGAACAAGGGGGTCCAGCTCCTGCTCGACAGCGTGGTGAACTACCTGCCGTCGCCGGTCGACATCAAGGCCGTCGAGGGGACGCTGCCGGACAAGAAGGACAAGGTCGTCTCGCGCAAGGCGAGCGACGACGAGCCGTTCGCGGCGCTGGCGTTCAAGATCATGAACGACCAGTTCGGCAACCTCACGTTCTTCCGCGTCTACTCCGGCACGACGAAGAGCGGCGTCAGCGTGCTCAACTCGACGCGCGGCAAGCGCGAGCGGTTCGGGCGCATCCTCCGGATGCACGCGAACAAGCGCGAGGAGATCGACGTCTGCTACGCCGGCAATATCTACGCTGCCGTGGGGCTCCGCGACACCCGCACCGGGGACACGCTCTGTGACGAGAAGCACCCGATCGTGCTGGAGCGGATGGAGTTCCCCGATCCCGTGATCTCGATCGCGATCGAGCCGAAGACCAAGGTCGATCTCGACAAGCTCGGGGTCAGCCTGCAGAAGCTCGCCTACGAGGATCCCTCGTTCCGCACCTTCACGAACGAGGACACCGGGCAGACGATCATCGCCGGGATGGGCGAGCTCCACCTCGAGATCATCGTCGACCGCCTGAAGCGCGAGTTCAAGGTCGACGCCAACGTCGGCAAGCCCGAGGTCGCCTACCGCGAGACCATCGCGAAGAAGGCGACGGACGTCGAGGGGCGCTTCGTCCGGCAGTCGGGCGGGCACGGCCAGTTCGGCCACGTCCGGATCGACATCGAGCCGGCCGAGCGCGGCGCGGGCTTCCTCTTCGAGAACGATATCGTCGGCGGCATCATCCCGAAGGAGTTCATCCCCTCGATCGAGAAGGGCATCCGGGATGCGATGGGCCGCGGTGTGCTCGCGGGCTACCCCGTCGTCGACATCAAGGTGCGGCTCCACTTCGGCAGCTACCACGAGGTCGACTCGTCGGGCCCCGCGTTCGAGGTCGCCGCGTCGATGGCCTTCCAGGACGGCGCCAAGCGGGCGGGCCTCGTGCTCCTCGAGCCGATGATGGCCGTCGAGGTCGTCTCTCCCGAGAACTACCTCGGGGACGTCATCGGAGATCTCAACTCGCGACGTGGCCGCATCCTCGACATGGGGCAACGCGCGAATACCCGGGTGATCAGAGCGGAGGTCCCGCTCGCCACCATGTTCGGTTACGCGACCGACGTCCGTTCAAAGACGCAGGGCCGCGCAACCCATTCGATGCAGTTCTCTCATTACGCACCGGTTCCAGCAGCGATCCAGGAAGAGATCGTCGCCAAGCAGCGAGGTTAAAGATACGCCATGGCCAAGGAGAAATTCACTCG
>NZ_JEMA01000984.1 GCF_001589285.1 Sorangium cellulosum
GGAGAAGGCCCGCCCCGCGGCGCGGGCCGGCGCGGGGCGGCGGCCGGCGTGTGGGACTGCCGCGGTCGATCCGCTCGTCGGCCGTACAGAGCACGGACTGCACATCGAGCGGCTCATCGCCGAGGGGGGGATGGGCGCGGTCTACGCGGCCCGTCGCGTCGCGACGGGGGAGGCCGTGGCGCTCAAGGTGCTCCGGCGCGCGCACGCCGGGGACCGCGGCATCGAGAGCCGGTTCGCCCGCGAGGTGCGGCTCGCCCGCCGCATCGATCACCCGAACGTCTGCCCTGTGCTCGGCGAGGGGCGCCTCTCCGACGGGCGGCCGTTCTTTCTGATGCCGNGGCGGCCGTTCTTTCTGATGCCGCTCTTCAAGGGGGTCACGCTGGGCGAGGAGGTGCGGCGCAGCGGCCCGCTGCCGGTCGGCCGCGCGCTCGCCCTGGCGGACCAGATCCTCGCCGGCCTCGCGGCCATGCACGCGGCGAAGGTCGTCCACCGCGACCTCCAGCCGGGCAACATCCTGCTCGTCGACGAGGCGCCGGGCGCCGGGGCAGGGGAGGGGGCGCCGACGGTCAAGCTCATCGATCTCGGCTTCGCGCACGAGCCCGGCGTCGACACGGGCGACGGCGTGACGCCGGACAGCCCCGGGTCGCTCGTGGGCACCCTGCTGTTCATGTCGCCGGAGCAGGCGATGCGCAGCCGCGCGATCACCGAGCGGAGCGACCAGTTCGCCGCCGCGCTGCTCATTTACTATGCGCTCTCGGGCAAGCTCCCCTTCCGGGGTCGGGGCGACCTCGACGTGCTCGTCGCGATCGTGCGCTCCGCGCCCGTGCCCCTCCGGCGCGAGCGCCGTGACGTCCCGCGCGTGCTCGACGAGGTGCTGGCGCGCGCCCTGTCCAAGCACCCCGACCACCGCTTCGCCGGCGCCTCGGCGATGC
>NZ_JEMA01000985.1:0-18833 GCF_001589285.1 Sorangium cellulosum
CTCGTCCCCGCGGCGAGCCCGGCGATGGCGAGCGCGCGCGCCCGCGCCGACGAGGAAGGCGACTCGTGCTTCCACGAGCGGAGGAGCGCGCGCTCGAGCTCGGTCGTCTCCTCCTCTCCGAGCTCTTCGAGCGGCTTCGGATCGGTCATCGCTTGCCTCCCCTGTGCAGCGCCCTCGCCTGGGCGCGCTTCACGATGGCGTGAAACTCCTCGCGCGCCCGCCGGAGGCGAGACGCCACGGTGCCCCTCGCGAGCCCGAGCATCGCGGCGATCTCCTCGGTCGGGACGCCCTCGAGCTCGAAGAGGACGAAGACGACGCGGAGGTCGTCCTCCATCGCGTCGAGCACCTCGTCGAGCAGCGCGCGCGCCTGCTTCATCTCCATGAGCTGCTCCGGGTTCGGCGCGCCGTCGGCCGCGGCCGCCATCGCGTCGTCGTCGCAGCGCTCGCGCCGGCGCGCCCCGGCGCGGCGCGCGTTCGCCGCGACCCCCATCGCCGTCCCGAAGAGGAACGAGCGCTCGCGGCCGGGCGCGATCTCACCGAGCTTCTGGTGCGCGATCAGGAAGACGTGCTGCGCGGCGTCGTCGGCCGTCGCGGCGGGCACGCCGAGCCCGCGCAGCGAGCGCCAGATGAAGTCGAAATACGCGTCGACGAGCGCGCGGTAGCGCTCGGCGGAGGGCGAGGGCGCGCCGCGCTCGGCGCCCTCTGCGGGCCCGGTCACGGCCGCGTCGCGCGCCGCTTCCGCGCGGGCAGGGGGGCTGGCTCGGGTCGCGCTGATCATCGTCTACCGGCGCCATGTCCGGAGGCGGGGGCCGGGATCACGGAATCGCCCACCCGAGCCCGATCGCGGAGACGCCCTCGATCGGCGGCGGAGCGACCGCCTCGGCGCCCTCGACGAGGAGGCCGCCGCGCAGCAGCGGCATGCGGATGCCGGCCTCGGCGTCCAGCACGAGCGGGCCCCAGAGCAGCAGCCGCGCGCGCACCGGCACGGCGATCGCGAGCCACCCGCGCGCCGCGCTGCGCACGGGGGCGCCGCCTCGACGGCTCGCCGAGAGCAGGCCGCCCTCGACGCGCGCGCAGGGGGCGAGGCGCAGGGCGCCGTACGCCGCGCCGAACGGGCACGCGTCGGCGGCGACGGCCGCGAGCCGGAACGACGCCGAGCCGCCCGCCGCGGGGATGTCCGAGGACACCTCGAGGTCGGCGTGGAAGCGCAGCGGGCCGATGTCGCGGTCCGTCGCGCCGACAGGGGGCTCGGCGAAGAGGCGCGCGCCGAAGGCTCGCGGGCCGAGCATCGCGCCGTAGAGGAGCTGCGCGCCCAGCGTCAGGCGCGCCGCGGCGTCCGTTGCGGGCACGGGCGGGGGCGGGGGCGCGGGCGCGGGCGGTCGCGGCAGCTCACCACCGACCGGCGCGGGCGGCGCGGCGGCGGCGCTCGCGGAGGCGGAAGCCACCGGTACGGCGGCCGTGGTGGGCGCGTCCGCGGCGTGGGCGCCGATGGCGAGCGCGGTCACCACCGCGAGCGCGGCGACGACATCGTCGCAGGTATCCCCCGAGACATCGCGGTCGGACGCCGCCCCGTCCGCCGCGCGGACGCCGAGGCGCCCGGTGAACCGGCGATCGCGCTTCTCGACGGTCACGACGTACGCGGTCGCCGCGTCCGCCGCCCCGAGGGGCCGGCGGAGGCGCGCGACGACGCGCTCACGAAAGTCCGCCTCCGTCGGGCATCCAGCCGCCGCGCGATACTCGAGCTGCAAGGGCGCAGCGGTCGGCTGCGCGCGCGCGACAGCGCCGCCGGCGAGCACCGCCGAGGCCATGGCGAGGCGCGCCGCGGATCTCCCTCGAGGACCGCGTCGCGCGCGTCGGCCAGGAGGGCGCGACACAGCGGCTCCGGGACCCTGAGCCGCTTGAACGTCCGCGTGAACGCCCACTACGGAGCCTGGCGCGCGACGGCCGCCCTGACGGCGCGCTCAGGCGCCTCGCCGTCCTCGGTCGAGAGGGCGCGCACCGCGCCGTGGGCGGCCCGGGCGGCGTCGCTCGCGCCGACGCACGGCATCTTCGGGAACGGGAGGAGATCCATTCCGGGCGACTATAACGCTGATGGCGCCGCCGGTCGTCAGATGCCGAGGAGGCTTGACTTCAGGGAAAGCCTCTGGGTCTCCTTGACCTTGGGGGGGTGATCCATGTCCGCAGAACCCGGCCGGGCTCCGCCGGCCCCGTGCTTTCGCCTCTTGCTGATCGAGGACAGCGCCATTGCGGCCTCGATCGTGCAAAGCCACCTCGACGCGGTGCCGTGGCAGCGCGCCGAGCTCGCGCACGCGGAGACGCTCGCGGCGGGGCTCGCCCGCGTGAAGGAGGGGTGGGACGTCGTCCTGCTGGACCTCGGTTTGCCGGACGGTGAGGGCCTCGAGGTTGTCGAGCGCGTTCGGGACGTCGATCCTCGTGTGCCCATCGTTGTGCTCACGGGCCATGACGATGTCGGCCTGGCCGAGCGCGCGCTCGGCGCCTCGGTGCAGGACTACCTGGTGAAGCGCCGGCTCGACGCCGACGCGCTGTGGCGCGCGATCCGCCACGCGGTCAGCCGCCAGCAGCTCGTGACGCAGCTCGCGCGGACCATGGCGGAGGCGCGGGAGCTGAGGCTCCGGCTCGAGCGCAGCGAGCGGCTCGCCGCGGTGGGCCAGCTCGCGGCGGGCGTCGCCCACGAGATCAACAACCCGCTCGCGTACGTGGTGGCGAACCTGGAGCTGCTCGCCCGCGAGATCAAGCGCCTGGCCGACACCGGCGCTCCCACAGAGCGGCTCGGCCAGCCGCTCGCGGACGCGTGTCACGGCGCGGCGCGGGTGATGCACATCGTGCGGGATCTCGGGGTGTTCGCGCGCGGGGAGGCCAACGAGGCGATCGGGCCGACGGACGTCAATGCGGTGATCGAGAGCGCGCTCAACATCGTTCACACGCAGATGAAGCACCGCGCGCGCGTCGTGCGCGAGCTCGCCCCGATCTCCCGCGTTGGCGGGGCGGAGGGCCGCTTGACGCAGGTGTTCGTGAACCTGCTCATCAACGCGGCGCACTCCATGGGAGAAGGGCGCGTTGCCGACAACCTTGTCGAGGTGCGCACCCGCGAGCAGGACCGCGAGGTCATCGCCGAGATCGTCGACTCGGGCTGCGGGGTGGCCGAGGAGCACATGCACCGGCTGTTCGAGCCGTTCTTCACGACGAAGCGCGCGGGGGAGGGGACGGGGCTCGGGCTCGCGATCTGCCGGAGCATCGTCGAGTCGTGCGGCGGGAGCATCGGGATCAGCAGCAAGGTCGGCGTGGGCACGTGCGTCCGCATCCGGCTGCCCGTGTGGGCGAGCGAGGAGCCGGCGGCGCTGCCCGCGCGGGCGCGCGACGAGGGGGCGGCGCGGCGCGGCCGGATCCTGATCGTGGACGACGAGCCGCTGATCTTGCGCGCGCTGCGGGGGATCCTCGGGACGACGCACGAGGTCGTGGGCGTGGGCTCGGGGGCGCAGGCGCAGCGCACGCTCCTGCTGGACGCGGGCTTCGATGTGGTGCTCTGCGATATCGTGATGCAGGAGGGCACGGGCATCGAGCTGCACGAGTGGATGGAGGCGGAGCTGCCGGCGCTCGCCGAGCGGGTGCTGTTCATGACGGGGGGCGCGACGAGCGAGGTGAGCCGGCGGTTCCTGGCGGCGCACGGGGGGCGCGTGCTGGCGAAGCCGATCGAGCCGGCGGAGCTCGTGGAGCGGGTGGAGGCGCTGCTCGCGGGGAGGGCTGTCGACGCGGCGGGGGCGGCGTAGCGGCCGGGCGGCGCGGCGCCAGAGCGCCCCGCGGGGCGAGCGCGTCAGGCGCAGCGCTCGCCGGCCGCCGGCTCGCCGTCGGCGAGCAGCCGCTTGAGCGTGGCGAGGTCGACGGGCTTCACGAGGTGCTCGTCGAACCCGGCTCCGCGCGCCTTCTCGCGGTCGTTCTGCTGCCCGTAGCCGGTGAGCGCGATCAGATAGACGTCGTCGTGCTGGCGCTTCTCGCGGACGCGGCGCGCGAACTCCAGGCCGTCGATCCCCGGAAGCCCGATGTCCACGATGGCGATGTGCGGGCGCACCGCGTCCATGAGCTCGATCCCCGAGATCCCGTGGTCGGTAGAGTGGCACTCGAACCCGGCGCGCGTCAGGAGCGCGCAGAGCGCCTCGCGGCCGTCGGCGTTGTCCTCCACGACGACGACCCGCGATCCCTTGGGAAACCTCCTGAGGAGCGACCCGCTTGCCGTCTCCTTCTCGTACGCCCGCTGGGTGATCGGCAGCCGCACCTCGAACTCGCTGCCTTTGCCCTCTCCGTCGCTCCGCGCGCTCACGGTGCCGCCGTGCTTCTCCACGAGGCCACGGACGAGCGTGAGCCCCAGGCCGAGCCCCCCCGCCGACCGGTCCAGCGTGCGGCTCGATTGCACGAAGAGCTCGAACACGGTGTCGAGCATCTCCTTCGGGATCCCGACGCCATCGTCCCTCACGCGGATCACGGCGTGTCCGTCCACGCGCCTGGCCTCGAGGGTGACGTGACCGCCCCGCGGGGTGTACTTCGCAGCGTTGTTGAGCAGGTTCACCTGGACCTGCTGGAGCCGCGCAGGGTCGCCCTCGACCCAGATCGGCTCGGGATCGACAACGGCCGAGAACCTGACGCCGCGCCTGTCCATCAGGTTCTTGGCCGCGTCGGTGGCGTCCTTCACCACGGAGCCGAGGTCGAGCACGCGCTTACGAAGCTCGATCTTGTTCTGCGTGACGCGGCTCGCCTCCAGCAGATCGTCGAGCAAGCGCGCCATCTGCGCGGACTGACGCTCGAGGATCTGCAAGACCTTCTCGTCGACCCCGGAAGCGCCGTTCGACGCGGCGCTGTCTTCCTTGAGCAGCGCCGTGGCGTGGACGATCGCGCCGAGCGGATTGCGGAGCTCGTGCGACAGCATGGCGAGGAACTCGTCGCGCCGCCGCACGGCGTCCTTGATCTGCTCCTCCGACCGCTTCTGCTCCGTGACGCTCCGGAAGATCCCGATGATGCCCACGATGTGGCGCGCGGCATCCATGAGCGGGAGCCGCGTGACGAGGTCCCACTCCACGCCCCCGTCCTGCCGCAGGCGCTTCTCGAGCTTGTAGTGCTGCGCCTCGCCGGTCCGCAGCACCACCTCGTCCTGCTGGTGAACGGCGAGCGCCGCCTGGTGCCCCGGGAGCTCGAAGCCCGTCTTGCCAGCGGCCTCGCGCGGGTCGGAGAGGCCGAGGCGCTCCGCCATGGCGTGGTTGGTGCGAATGAACCGGCCGCGCGCGTCCTTGAAATAGATCGCGTCGGGCACGCTGAGCAGCAGGCTGTTCAGGAGATAGCGCTCGTGGAAGAGCGCGTCCTCCGCCGCCTTGAGGCCGCTCACGTCGATCAGCGTGAGCACGACCCCCGCGACGGTGCCCTTGGCGCGGTAGGGGAGGATGCGGAGGAAGAACGAGCGATTGTGTCGATCGCGCAGCTCGCGCTCCACGCGCTCCCCCGTCGCGAGCACGCGCCGGAGATCCTCGGTGAGCTCCGGGTGGTCGACCGCGTACGTGAACGTCTCGATCGGCCGGCCGACGTCCTGCAAGAGCAGGTTGAAGCTCTCCGCGATCTGCGGCGTGAACTTCCTGATCTTCAGCTCCTTGTCGAGGAAGATCGTTCCGATGTCCGTGCTCGACAGGAGGTTCTCCATGTCGTTTCCGAGCTCGGTGAGATCGGCGATCTTCCGCTGGTACTCCGCGTTCACCGAGTAGAGCTCCTCGTTGACGCTCTGGAGCTCCTCGTTCGTGCTCTGCAGCTCCTCGTTGGAGGCGAGGAGCTCCTCGTTCGCCGCCTGCAGCTCCTCGTTGCTCGCCTCGAGCTGCTCGGTCGTCGCCTGCAGGCTCTGCCTCGTGTACACGAGCTCCGCCTCGAGCGCGCTGAGCTGCTCGCGCGAGACGTCGTCGAGGTTGATCTCCTTCTCCGGCATCGCCGCCCGCCGCGGCGCCCCCTCGATCGCGTCGAAGGTGATGAGGACGTGGGGCAAGGTGCCTCGCCGGCTCTCGACCCGGCGGATCGTGACCTTGTACACGCCGCCCTCCGCGCGCACCCCCTTGAACACGATCGCCGAGGGCTCCTTGAGGGCGCGCTGGAGGCCCCCCGTCAGCATCATCTTGAGATCGCAGTCCAGCATCTCGAACGCGTTGAGCCCCTGTCTGCCATCCTTGACCTTCAGGAAGCGGCTCGCCCCGCCGAACGCGTGGACGAGCTCGCCCGCGTCGTTGACGAGGAGGCTCGGGGGCATGAACTCGTCGAGCAGCGCGTCGTAGGTCCCGAGGAGATGCGTCACCGGGTGGCGCGCGACGGGCGCGGTGATCCCGGAGCGCGGGGCGCCCTGGCCCTTCGGCGACGCCGGCTGGAAGCGCGGATCGACCTGCATCCGGCGGTCGCTGTACTTCCGGTAGATCCGCCACTGTTTGTTGACGACCTCGAAGTCGTGCGCGAGGTGCCCCGGGGTCTCGCTGGGCCCGAGGAGGACCACGCCCCCGCGGTTGAGCGCGAAGTGAAAGAGGCTCAGGACCTTCTGCTGCGCCGCCGGCTGGAGATAGATGAGCATGTTGCGGCAGCTGATGAAGTCGACGCGCGTGAACGGCGCGTCCTTGATCACGTTGTGGTGCGCGAAGACGACCGCCTGGCGCAGATCGGGGACGATCTGGTAGCTGCGTCCGCGCCGGATGAAATACCGCTCGAGGCGCTCGGGCGAGACGTTCCCCACCGCCTCTTCCTCGTAGATCCCGCGCGTCGCGAGCTCGAGCGAGCCGTGGTGCACGTCGGTCGCGAAGATCTTGAACGGGCGCTGGCCGCTCCGGGACGTGAGCTCGTGGAGGAGGATGGCGAGCGAATAGACCTCTTCGCCCGTCGCGCAGCCGGCGACCCACACGCGGAACGGCGCGTCGCGCGGCCCCTCCCGCAGGAGCGCGGGGAGCACCTCCTCCTCGAGGATGCCGAACGCCTCCTCGTTCCGGAAGAAGCGCGTCACGCCGATGAGGAGGTCGCGGTAGAGCACGTCGAGCTCTGTCGACTCGCTCTTCAGGCGCCTGATGTACTGGTCGAGATCGTCCGTGTGCGCGAGCTGGATCCGCCGCTCGATGCGCCGGGTGATGGTGCTCGGTTTGTAGTGGGTGAAGTCGATGCCGAACTGCTCCTCGAGCATCTGGTAGACACCGGTCATCGCTTGATCGACGCCGGCCACGTGCCGCTCCGGCCGGCGCCCCTCGGACCTCACGTGCTCGAGGAGGACGCGCGGCATGTCCTGCGGAGGCAAGACGCAGTCGGCGACGCCGGCGTCGCGCGCGGTCTTCGGCATCCCGTCGAACTGCGCGCTGTCGACGTCCTGCACGACGACGAGGCCGCCCGCCTCGTGGACCGCGCGGATCCCGCGCGAGCCGTCGCTCCCGCCCCCGGAGAGGACCACGGCGACCGCCCGCGTGCCGCAGTCCTGCGCGAGGGATCGGAAGAACACGTCGATGGGCAGCGTGAGCTCCTGGTCGGGATCCCTCTCGCTGAGGAGCAGGTGACCCCCGGAGATGATCATCTCCTTCTTCGGCGGGATCAGGTACACGTGGTCGGGCTCGACAAGCATCCCGTCCTCGACGAGGTGAATGGGCAGCTCGGTGCGGCGCCCGAGGATCTCGTCCATCAGGCTCCTGAAGTCCGGCGACAGGTGCTGGACGACGACGAACGCCATCCCGCTCTCCTTCGGGAGGTTGTTGAAGAAGTGCTCGAGCGCCTCGAGCCCCCCCGCCGATGCGCCGATCCCCACCACGTAAGGCCCGGCCGCCGGCGGGGCCGCGCGGGGTCTTGCGTTGGTCGCGTCGCGCATCTCGCGTTCGGTCGGCATCCCGAGCTCAACGGCAGCAAACGTGCCCAGGCTGTGTCCGCTCGGGAGAGCGTCCACGGGGCCGAACTTCCCGGATCTCGGGCAGCGGGCGGCCGTCCGAGCCGTGACAAAATGCCACACCTTGTGTCACATCGCGCGCCACCTCGTCACGTTCTCGGCGACGGAGCGCCGGCTCGCTGGGCGACAAGGTCAGCCGGCGCGAGGAGCGCGAGGCGGCGGCGCGGGCCTGACGCGGGCCGCCCTGGAGCCCGGGGCGGGCCGGCTTCCGCGGTTGGCCGGCACCCCGGATGAAGAGATCGACCGACAGCGTACGATTCCGTGAAATCGGTCCCTGCAATGGACAGCGATCCCGGCGCGCTGGCCGCCGCGGCGCTGTTCATCTCCCGGGATCCCCGGCGCTCAGCTACCGCCGCAGGCCTCGTACTGCGACTTGCACGCGTCCATCGCCGCCTGTTCCACGCAAGGCCCGCAGTCTGCCGTCAACCCCCTGCCGGCGCACTCCGACGCGCACGCGTCGGCGCAGACGTCTGCCGCGCACACGCACGCGATGAGCGCGTCCGTCTCGGGGTCTTGGTTGAACGCCGTGCTCGGATCGCAGCCTGGCACGCAGGCGCAGCAGATGCCGTCGCCCTGACAGCACCCGTCGCCGCGCCCCGTGGGGCAGGAGCAGTCGCTGCCGTCCTGTTCCATGCACGGCCCGTAGCCGCTGCCGTCGGCGAGGCACGTGGCGACGCCCGGCTCCCGGACGGCGTGGCAGGTGCACGACATGGTCGTTCCCGGCGCGCAGGCCGCCCCGGTGGCCGAGCTTTCGCTTGTCGAGGTGGCGGTCGACCCGCCGCTCCCGGTCGGATCCGGGTCGGTCGTCGTGGAGCCGCACGCGACCGAGAGCGCAGCCGTGACCAGGCAGAGAGAGAGGATGTCTCGCATGGTCACACCCTATATCCTGCCGCCGACGCCGACGTCGAGTCGCATCACGGCGCTCCCGCGAGGAGCCGGGCGCGCGCCCGGCGCTGCGCCCTGCACGTGGGGGCGGGCGCATGCGCAGTCGAGATGGTTCACACTACTTCACAGGCGCGCCTCGAGGGGCGCCCTGCGTGCCCTGATCTGTGCGCCTGCGTGGTGGAGTCCGCGGGCGCGGCGCGCGCGGGCTGTGCTGGAGCATGGCAAGGCGGCGGGCGGTGCTGGCGCGACATCGCGCTTGCGCGAGGGGGATGGCGTCTCTATGTTCGCGCCCCGCGCTTCCCCGCCGGCGGCGCCCCTGCGCCGCGCTGCATTTGTCGTGCGGGGCCGCGCGGCTCGTCCCGTGCGGTAACAAGGAGATGAACATGGCGATCTCGATGTATCAGGCCTCGATTCCTGTGCTCGTGAGGATGTTTGGCAACCTCTCGGCGATCCTCACCAAGGCCGCTGCGTATGCCGAGGCGAAGAAGATCGAGCCGCGCGTCCTGCTCGACGCGCGCCTCGCCCCGGACATGCTGCCTCTCACGCGTCAGGTGCAGATCGCCTCGGACACGGCCAAGGGCTGTGGGGCGCGTCTCGCCGGGGTCGATGTGCCGAAGTACGAGGACAACGAGGCCAGCTTCGACGAGCTACAGGCCCGCATCGCGAAGACGGTGGCGTTCCTGAACGGCCTGCGGCCCGAGCAGATCGACGGCTCCGAGGATCGCGACGTCTCGATCCCCACGCGCGGCCAGCCGTTGCAGTTCAAGGCCCTGCCTTACCTGCTGAACTTCGCCCTGCCCAACTTCTATTTCCACGTGATGACCACCTACGCCATCCTGCGCCACAACGGCCTGGATATCGGCAAGATGGACTACCTGGGCCAGCCTTGAGGAGAGGCGGCCGGGCAACTCGGGCTGACCCCGACCCGCCGCGAAGCTACCTCTCGCCCTCTTCGCCGTCGTCCTCCGCAGGAGGAGCCGGCCGCTCGCCCGCCGCAACCTGGAGCTCCCGGACGATCGAGAGCAGCGCCGGGCAGCAGAAGCGCTCGACGACGGACCCGTCGGGCGCGAGCTCGAAGCTCGGCGGCCCGCCGTGCATCGGACACGCAACGTCCGCGTACCTCGACTCGAGATCCTTCAGGACGCTCTCATCCACCTCGCGGACCTCGATGTCCCCGGTCCCGAGCGCTTCTTCCTTCTCGTCGATCGCCATGCGGCGCACGCTAGCACGAAGAGCTCCGCGCCTCGCGCGCTCACCTCGTCGCCTGACGAGCTCATCTTCCGGCGCAGGGACGTCAACAGCCGTCCGAGATCAAGAAACAAAATAGCAGCGCCGCCGGGCGCCTCGGGGGGTAGCGGAGGCCGCCGGCGGTGCTGGCTGTCGGATAAGCACCCTTCGTACCAGGCGCAGACCCCCGAAATCCCCGAGATTCTGTCCAGGGCATGCCCGACGCCTTGCGATCCTGCGAGGCAGGGGCTTGCACGGCTGCAGGATCGCGCCCCCGCCCCCGGGCCGATTCTTTCTTCCTCGCGGCGCCTGCGGCGGCGGCTAGCTTCGCAGGCATGAGCCGCCCGCACACGACCACAGCCGTCACCCTGGCGCTGCCGCTGCTCGCGGCGTGCAGCGCGCCCTCGCCCCGGCCGCCGGAGCAGCCCGCCGCGGCCCCGCCCGCCGCGGCCTCGTCGCCGTCCGCCGCGCCCGCCGCCCCCGGAAGCGGCGCGCGCCTGCCGTATCCGGAGACCGCGAAGCGGCCGGTCACGAACGAGTACCACGGCACCCGCGTCGTCGACGAGTACCAGTGGCTCGAGAGCGGAAGCTCCCCCGAGGTCCAGCGCTGGATCGCCGACCAGAACCGGCTCACGCGCGGCTACCTCGACGCGCTGCCCCTGCGCGCCGCCGTCCGGGCGCGCGTCCAGGAGATCCTGTCGGCGACGTCCGCGAACTACTTCGCGCTCGACGAGGCCGGCGGACAGCTCTTCGCGCTCAAGGCGCAGCCGCCGAAGCAGCAGCCCTCCCTCGTCGTCCTGAAGTCCGCGAGCGACCCTGCGGCCGAGCGGATCCTCGTCGACCCCGAGGTCGTCGACCCGAAAGGGCACACGACGATCGACTGGTTCGTCCCCTCGCGCGACGGCAAGAAGGTCGCTGTGTCCATGTCCGAAGGCGGCACCGAGAACGGCACCGTGCGTGTCTACGACGTCGCGACGGGCAAGGAGACGGGCGACACAGTCCCTCACGCGAGCAGCGGCACCGCGGGCGGCAGCCTCGCGTGGAGCGGCGACGGCAAGGGGTTCTACTTCACCCGGCACCCGCACCCCGGCGAGCGCCCGCAGGAGGACATGGGGTTCTTCCAGCAGATCTACTTCCACAAGCTCGGCACGCCGGAGAAGGAAGACCAGTACGCGCTCGGCAAGGAGTTCCCCCGCATCGCCGAGGTCGAGCTCACGACGAGCGAGAGCGGCAAGCTCGTGCACGCCAGCGTGCAGAACGGCGATGGAGGCGAGTACTGGCACTACCTCCTCGACGCCTCGGGCAAATGGACCCGCTTCGCCGACCTGCCGGACAAGATCCTCCGGGTCAGGTTCGGCGTCGACGACCGCCTCTATCTCCTGTCGCGCAAGGACGCGCCGCGCGGCAAGGTGGTGCGCCTCGCCCCGGGCAAGCTCGACCTCGCGCAGGCGGAGCTCGTGGTGCCCGAGGGCGAGGCGGTGATCCAGGACTTCCTGCCCACGAAGACCCGGCTCCACGTCCTGGACCTCCTCGGCGGCCCGTCCCAGGTCCGCGTCTTCGACCTGAAGGGCAAGGCGCTCGGGGAGGTGCCGATCCCGCCGATCTCCTCGGTGCGCCAGCTCGTGCGCGCGGCAGGCGACGACGTGCTCTTTCGCGGCGTGAGCTACACCGAGCCGGCCGCCTGGTACGCGTACTCGGCCAGGGACGGCAAGGTGACGAAGACGGCGCTCGCGATGACGGCCCCTGTCTCGTATGCCGACGTGGAGGTCACCCGCGAGGTGTGCACCTCGAAGGACGGGACCAAGGTGCCAGTCAGCGTCCTGCGCCGCAAGGGGACGGCGCTCGACGGGATTGCGCCGGCGCTGCTCACGGGGTACGGGGGGTACGGGGTCAGCCTGTCTCCCGGGTTCAACCCGCTCTGGCGGCTCTGGTTCGACGAGGGAGGGGTGCTGGCCGTCGCCAACCTGCGCGGAGGCGGCGAGTTCGGCGAGGCATGGCACCGCGGCGGCAACCTGCTCAACAAGCAGAACGTCTTCGACGACTTCGCCGGGTGCGCGAGGCACCTCGTCGACAGGCGCTTCACGAGCCCGGATCGGCTCGCCATCCTCGGCGGCTCGAACGGCGGCCTGCTCATGGGCGCGCAGCTCACCCAGCACCCGGAGATGTACAAGGCGGTCGTCTCGCACGTCGGCATCTACGACATGCTCCGGGTCGAGCTCACCCCGAACGGCGCCTTCAACGTGACCGAGTTCGGCACGGTGAAGGATCCCGCGCAGTTCAAGGCGCTCCACGGCTACTCGCCGTACCACCATGTCAAGGACGGGACCGCGTATCCGGCGACCCTGTTCCTGACGGGCGCGAACGACGCGCGGGTGGATCCGTTCCATTCGCGGAAGATGGCGGCGAGGATGCAGGCGGCCACGTCGGGCGCGGCGCCCATCCTGCTCAGGGCGAGCGGCTCGACGGGCCACGGGATCGGGACGCCGCTCTCCGAGCAGATCGAGGAGCAGACCGACGTGTTCTCGTTCCTCTTCGCGCAGCTCGGGCTCGACTTCCCGCCGGCGAAGGGAGAGGGGGCGCCCCGGTGACGAGAGCGGCCGCGGGCCGCGCGCCCGGTCAGGCGTGCGGCCGCGGCCCCGTCGAGGCGCGCCTCGGTCGGCGCGCCTCGATCACCAGGTCTTCACAGGTCCCGGGCTACCAGGTGCTGAAGTAGGCCCACGCCTGGTTGCCGGCGGACGCCTCGAAGCAGTAGCCGCCGTTGCGCTTGGCGGGCAGCGTGATGTTGCCGCCGTTGCATGTCACGGTCGTGCCGTTGACCTCGAACGTGCGGCCGCTCGCGAAGTTGCCGCAGTTGGCGCCGGTCAGGTTCGCCGTTGTCTCGAAGCAGACCGCGCTGGTGCCGAGGTTGCCCGAGTTGTAGCTCGGGCCCGAGAACAGGGTGGGGCTCGTGCAAAGGCCGCTGCACGCCGTCCCGCCGCCGGCCTGGCAGACCCCGGCCACGCAGTTCGCGCTTGTGCAGTCCGCGTTGACGCTGCATGTATCGCCGTTCGCGCAGTCGGCCGTGCAGGTGCCGCCGCAGTCGACGTCGGTCTCGGTGCCGTTCTGCACGCCGTCCGTGCAGGTCGGCGCGGTGCCGCCGTTGATCACGCTCACCCCGAGGGCCTGGAGCCACGAGGTCACCGTGTAGCGCGCCGAGGTGTCGAGCCGCGTGTGCCAGTTGGTCTGCGACGGGTTCGAGCCGGGCGCGGAAGGGAACGTGTAGTAGGCGTTGACGCCCACGACGATGAGATCGGTCGCGCTCTGGCGGTAGAGCGGGCCGCCCGAGTCGCCGGGGCACAGGCTGGCGTTGGAGGTGCTGGCGTAGTAGCCCGGCGTGAGCACGTACGACGCCGCGACGTCGTTGATGGCGGTGCCGGAGACGTAGGAGCCGGGGTGATTCAGGATCGAGGAAGCCGCCGCGGTGAGGTTCTGGAGCTTGAAGATGTTGGACATCCCTGCGCCGGGCGTCTCGCAGCCGTAGCCGGTCGCGACGACGGGATCCCCCACCGCCACCGCCGCCCCGTCCACCGAGGCCGCCGGGATCGTCGGCGAGAGCTCGTTGACGACGACCACCGCGAGGTCGGGCGTGTGTCCCGGGTTCAGGACGTTGACCCCGCAATCGGGCGCTCCCCCCGCCCGCGCGGCTGTGCAGTCCGCGATCCACTGCGGGTGGATGTACGTCTGCTCGATCGTCAGGTTGACGTAGGGCGAGATCGGGGGCGTGTTGTCGGCGCTGACCGAGTAGGACCCGCCCGGCCCGAACCACGGTTCCACCGTGGCGGTGTACAGGTCATCCACGCAGTGAGCGGCGGTCAGGAAGTGACGCGGTCCGACCTTCGCCGCGGTGCAGCCCCCTGCGAGGACGGTGGAGGGGTACTGCGTTTCGAGCGCCGGCGTCCCGCCGATCAGCTCGTCGTTCGCCGCGGCGATCTCCTCGGAGGTCTCGTCGTAGCCCTCCACGCTGCAGGCGGCCAAGCACAATGAGAGCAAAGCATAGACAGGTGCGCGCACGGGTTGCTTCTCCTGTCGTCCCGATGCGCGATGGCCCCGCGCGCCGCCGCCTGCCTCACGCGCGTCCCCCCGGGGGTGGCGCGCGAGCCCGCCTGTGGCGCCCGCGCCCCGCGAGCCGCCCGCTAGGAGCGCGGCCTCGGGGCGCGGATGCGCGGATGTCAGGGGGTCGCGTGCCCCTCCAGGGGTCCACGTCGAGCGCTCAGGAAGCGCGGCAGTCCAGGGGGACTGCCCGCGCGGGATCACGTCGTGATCGGTCCGACGCCCACTGTCTAGTCCGTCCGGCGGCCACCCTCCAGGTCGTAAACAGCATGGCCGTCATGCAGTGCGTGCATAGCACTTTCCCGACGCCAGCCATGATGCGCGACTCCGGCCGTTCGCGGTCCGCGCTGGACTATGAACCGATTAAGTTCTCCGCTCGCCCCCGTTCCTTGCACGTTCTGGAGCCGGGCCAGCGCACCGCCGCGACCGTCCCGGCGAGCGCTCACGCGCCCGACGGCGCTTACCAGCGACGCTTCAGAGCTTCGGCGCGAGGAGGTCGCGATGGACGTCCACGACGTAGCGCATCGTGCGGCGCACCTTGTGCCAGTCGTAGGCGCGAACGGAGTCGAGGATCCCCGCGACATCGAAGGACGGCAGATCGGAGGACTGACGCACGAGGCTGCCGCCGAGCGAGAGGAAGAGCTGGGTCCGCTCCGAGCCCGTGCCGACGATCTTCTCGAACTTGTCGTCGAGCGTGCCGCTGAGCGGCTCGATCTCGATGGCGAGGCGCGGCAGGAGCATCGCGAACATGTCGTCGACGGTCTCCACCTCGGCGGCACGGACATGCTGGAGATTCCAGATCAGGTAGCGGCGCAGGCGGCTCTCCGCGAGCGTCTTGATGCTGTCCCCCTGTTCGACGCGATCGAAGATCTCCATGCCACGGACAGCGGTATCGATGTAGTCCCGGGCGATCTGCTCGAGGCTCTGGTTCTCCGGCTTCACGCGCGCGCGCCATGCGATCGCGGTGGCGAGCGACACGGCATCGGCGATGTAGTCGATCTCCTCCAGGACGACCGAGGCATGAGAGACGCCGGAGTGATTCGATGTATAGAGGCCCTGATCGAGGTGCAGGGTCTCGTGCAGGACCATGATCTGGACGAAGCGCTCGAGCGTCGCGGCATCGAGCTGCCGCATGGTCTCGAGCATGCCTTCACCGAACTCGATGTAGCCGTCGAGGAGGTTCAGATCGTAGAACCCGGCGGAGGCCTCCGGCCTGAGCTTGATGCGTCGGAAGTGACGGACGAACTGCTTCTTGTCGGAGGTCCCATCGGACGGCACGTCTTCAGGGGCGATGGTGCTCTGGATCTCCTCCAGGGCGTGCCTGATGCCTTCGAGCACCTGGGCGCGCACCGCGCGGTGTTCATCGGCGTGGCTGATGGACTGTGGACTGGTCGGCTGATAAGGCCGGTGCGTCGACGGGTTGATGACAGACGCCGCGTCCGTTACAGCGACACTCGTGCTCTCGCCGATCATGGATCCTCCGCGTGGGTTGAGGGGATCCAGGAAGAGCAAAACGGTTGACCGATGTCAAGGCGAACGTGTTGCGCCTTACCGTTGCGGCGCAAATTCATAGTGCGACCGGCGTGTCTTCCGGAGATGCTGTGCCAACTCCGTAGGTTGTCTGGCCCGGTCGTTCGGAGGCTCAGGACGGACACCGTAGGGCCTTCCCGCCCAATCGTCGGCTCGAGCTCCGCTGGCGCCAAGAGGAGGCGAGAGTTCAGGGTATTCATTCCCCTCGCGCCCCTGCGTTTTCGCGTCTTTGCGTTGAAGCCCGCGGGATTTCTGTCGCGCGACATCAGCGCGCGGCAGGGAGTCTCCAGCGCGCGGCAGGGCGTCTCTTCGCGCCCTCTCGCCACCTCGCTTCCCGCGCTCCCGCCTTCATGCGAAGCTCTTCCGCGCAGGCGGCAGCGCCCCCCGGATCAACATAGCGCGACACTGCTCGTGGAGGACGCACGATGAAGGCACCCCAGGAGATCCTCGACTTCTACACGCGCCCCGCGGCGATGACGTCCGCCGGCGCGCACGCGCCCCGGCTCGACGGGCTCCCGCGCGACGTGCCCTCGCTCGTCCGCGTCGTGCAGGGCCTCTTGCTGCACCAGCACTGGGCGCAGGCCTACGGCGTGGAGCTCTCGGACGAGCGCCGCGACGAGTCCCACCTCCGCCCGGTGGACCGGATGCTGGATCGCCTGCTCGCCCTCGACGATCGGCCGCTCTCCGCCGCCCGGCCGCTGGAGACGCGCCTCGTCGGCGTCTGCCGCCACTTCACGGTGCTCCTCACCGCCCTGCTGCGCGCCAGAGGGGTCCCTGCGCGGGCTCGCTGCGGCTTCGCCGGGTATTTCAACCCCGGCACCTTCGTGGACCACTGGGTCTGCGAGCACTGGAACGCAGCCGAGGCGCGCTGGGTGCTCGTCGACGCGCAGATCGACGACGCGCAGCGGGCGGCGCTGCAGCCCGACTTCGACCTGCTCGACGTGCCGCGCGACCGCTTCGTTGTCGCGGGCGACGCCTGGGCGAAGGGCCGCGCCGGGGAGGCGGATCCGGTGAAGTTCGGCTTCCTCGACGAGGGCGGGCTCTGGTTCATCGCCGGGAACGTCGCGCGCGATCTCGCGGCGCTCAACGGCATGGAGATGCTGCCCTGGGACGACTGGAGCGCGATGGTCGGCCCCGACGAGCCGCTGCGGGACGACCAGCTCGCGCAGCTCGACCGGCTCGCCGCGCTCACGCGCTCCCCCGACGCGCGCTTCGCCGAGCTGCGCGCTGCCTATGAGGGCGACGAGCGCCTGCGGGTGCCGGCGACCGTCTTCAACGCCGTGCTGAACCGTCGAGACACGATCTGAACGGCCGCCCCCCGCACCGCGCTGGGCCCCGGAGCGCGTTCGCCGTGCTCCGGGGGCCGCGGTTCACCGCGGGATATCGAACGGCTGACACACGCCGTTCGAGCACACGTCGCTGGCCCAGCAGCAGTCCGAGTTGGCCGCGCACTCCGCACCTGACTCGCTGCAGGTCTCGCCTTCGCCCGGATCCTCGCCCGGATCCTCGCCCGGATCCTCGCCCTCGTCGCCCCCGGGCGGGTCGTCGTCCTCGCACGTCGACTGGCACGGCCCCGGCGTCACGGTGAGCGTGTCCGACGGGTACTTGCTCGGCGACGCGTGCACGTAGCTGATCGTCGCGTCGCCGAAGCCCGCCGCGCCGAACGCCGAGGCGCTCAGCCACACGTCGTACACGACGCGGTAATCCCAGTCCGGCGACTCTGCATTGGGGGTGTAATTCTCGTCCGTGGCCGGCGAGTCGACCGTGTACCCGCCATAGCCGCACGCGTTGAGATCGCGGTCGAGCGACGTGGTGGCAGCGACGATGGCGCTCGCGTCCCCGAGGAGCATCTTGCCCTCTCCGCCGAGCACGCCGAGCGACCCGTAGCCGGAGGGCTTCGCCTCATCGGCCGAGAGATAGTCGACGAAGAAGTCGAGCACGAGCGCGCCTGTCCCGTCCGTGATCTGGAACTGGGCCTTGTCGCTGCCCACGAGATCCTTGAACGTGTGCCCCTTGTGCCCCTTCGGCTTCGGCGCATCGCCGGGCTTCGGCGCATCGCCGGGCTTCGGCGCATCGCCGGGCTTCGGCGCGTCGCCGAGCTGCTCGCCGCCGCCCCAGCCGATGGCGGTCTCGCCGTACGTGTTGTCGACGAACGCAGGGTTCAGCGTCAGCCGCACGTGCACGAGCTCCTCGCCCTCGGCGATCTCGACGACGCGCTCGACGAAGGCCATCGGGGTGGTCTGATCGCCGTTGGCGTAATAACAGTCGATCTCGGCGGTCTCCTCCACCGGGGTGAACCGGCCGCGCCCGCCGCACGACAGCGGATCGAGGGCCGAGGTGATGGGATCGCCGGCGCCGGACAGGCCCGATCCCGGGAAGGTCGGGGCGGGCGTGCTCCCGCCCTCGTCCGAGGAGACGCACTCTTCCCCGGCGACGACGCCGCCGCCGGCGGTCCCTGTGCTCGGCCCGGTGCAGGCCGCGCCGACGACCGAGAGAAACAGCAGCCCACCACCCACCGATCCTGTGAACGCGAACGAACGCATGGAAGTCCTCCCTGCTCGAAGACGAGCACGACTTGGAGCGCGCCCGGCGATGCCGATCGCGGGCGCGATGATCTCCTCGATGCATTGGAAGTAACCGGAGGCGCCGAGAGCAGGCAGCCGTTCGTCAGAAAGTGGCGAGGGCCGTCCGCCGGCCGTCAGCCGCGGGCGATCACGGGCGCGCCCCGCCGGCGCGGGACGCGGACGTGGCCTCCTCGTGCCCGAAGCCCCGCGGGTAGTCCTTGAGGTACCGGCGCGCCTCGGCCGCGGTCCGGTCCTTGTCGCCGAGCATCCCGATCGCCCGCAGCCGCTCCACGCGGGCGATCTCGGCGAGCGGCGAGTCCGGGTAGCGTCCGAGGAGGCGGTCGAGCCGCTCGATCGCCCGCCTGGGCTGCCCCTGCCTCCGGGCCTCCATCGCGCCCTGGAGCAGCTCGTTCTCGGCCGCCAGCGACGCGCGCGCCGGCCCTCCGCGCGCCCCGCGCGGCTCGCCGGCCCCGCCCTCGTCGCCCTCTCGCGCCGCGCCGTCCTGCTCCCGCGGCGGCGCCTGCGCGTCGCCGCGCTGCTCCTCGGCGGGCGGGTCCTGCCGGCGGGCCGGCTCGTCGTAGCGCGACGACCAC
>NZ_JEMA01000985.1:18842-19368 GCF_001589285.1 Sorangium cellulosum
GGCCGGCTCGTCGTCGCGCGACGACCACGCCTCGCCCGGGCTCAGGAAGCGCTCGACCTCGCCGCGGCGCACGGCGACGCGCCCCTCGACGACCGACACGCGCGTCTCGGCCGCCTCTCCCGCCGCGCCGGGCCGCCGCTCGACCGAGAACCGCGTCCCGTGGACCGTGACCACCGCGTCCGCTGTGCGCACCGACAGGGTCACGCCCGCCGGCAGCGGCGGCACGTCGACCGAGATCCGCCCCCGATCGAGGGCGACGACGTCGTCGAAGCGGTCGCGCCCGGCCCCGGACGGCGTGAACCTCACGCGCGTCGACGGCCCGACCTCGACGGTGGCCCCCGTCGCGAGCGACGCCCTCGCCATCGCGCCCTCGCCTGTCCGCAGCTCCTCGCCGCTCGTGAGCGGCACGAGGGCGAGCGACGGCGGCGAGCGCGTCGCGTCCCCGGCCGCGATCTCGACAGCGCCCTGGAGCGCCGTCACCTGCGCGGCGGCGTCGGGGAGGGGGCGCGCCCGGAACACGACAGCC
>NZ_JEMA01000986.1 GCF_001589285.1 Sorangium cellulosum
GCTCCAGCCGCGCGAGCAGCGCCTCGCCGCCCGCCTCGCGCACGCGCCCGCGCGCCGCGTCGAGCTCCCGCGCCGAGGCGGCCTGCGNCCCGCGCGCCGCGTCGAGCTCCCGCGCCGAGGCGGCCTGCGGGCTGACGGCCCCGGCCCTCATCGCGCCGCCTCCAGGAGGAAGCGGACCTCGTCGAGCGGCGGCGCCGCGCCGTGCTCGCGCTCCTCCGCCGGCGCCGCGGGCCTGCCGACGAGCGCCCGCAGCACGAGCCACCCCTTGCGGCCGGGCGACACCACCGCGCGCGTCGACACGGAGTCGAAGCCGCGGCGCGCGATCTCGCGCCCGATGTCCGCGTAGATGAGCCGCGCCGCCTGGATCGCGGCGCGGCAGTCGCGCGGCAGCATCGGGATGCCGGCGCCCGCGCGGCGGTAGAGCACCTCCGCCTCGGCGAGCAGCCGCGCCACGACCCGCCCCAGCCGGTCGTCGAACGCCGGCCGCTCGAGCCAGCGGTCCGGATCGATCCCGGCCTCGCGCATCCACGCGAGCGGCAGGTAGACGCGCCCGCGCCGCGCGTCCTCCCCGATGTCGCGCGCGATGTTCGTGAGCTGCATGGCGACGCCCAGGTCGCACGCCCGCGCGAGCGCGTCGGGCCCCCGCGCCCCCATGAGCGCCGACATCGTCGCGCCCACGGCGCCCGCGACGCGCGCCGCGTAGGCGTTCAGCTCGGAGAGCGTCTCGTAGCGGCGCCCCTCCGCGTCCCACGCGAACCCCTCGAGCAACGCGTCGATGAACGCGCGCGGCAGCGCGTGCTCCGCCATGACGTGCGCGAGCGCCCTGTCGACGGGGCTGTCGTCC
>NZ_JEMA01000987.1 GCF_001589285.1 Sorangium cellulosum
CGAGGTTCGGATCACGATCGTCGACACGGCAAGGCGATAGCACGTCGCCGGCCGGGCGCGCGCGGCGAGGCGCGGCGGCGCGGCGCGGCGCGGTGCGCGCGATGCGTCACGCGGCTTCACGCTGCCGGCCGACTCGCGTAGGCTCACGCCCCGCAGCCGCGAGAGGCCGCGAGCGCGCGCGGAGCGTGGCCCCGAGCGCAGAGAGAACCGCCGATGCCCGACGTTCAAAACCTGATGAGAGCCGTTGTCGGAACGCTCGTCTTCGTCATCCTGGGGCTCATCGTCTTCCTGCTGGCGTTCGTGATCATCACGAAGCTCACCCCCTTCTCCATCCGCAAGGAGATCGAGGAGGACCAGAACACGGCGCTCGCTATCGTGATCGGCTCGGTGATCCTGGGCCTCGCCTGGATCATCTCCGCGGCCATCCACGGCTGACGCGCGGGTCTCGGCGTGGCCACGGCCGGGCCCGACCTCCTCGGCGCGCTGCCGGCCGGGCAGGGCGGCGGCGCCCGCGGCGCCTTCCTGTGGGGCCGCGGCGTCGACCTCGCTGTCTTCGGCGGCTCCGCGGCCGTCGCGCTCGCCCTCGCGGCGCTCTCGGCGGGCGGCGCGCTCCCGGCGTGGGGCTTCCTGCTGTTCGTTGTCGGCGTCGACGTGGCCCACGTGCACACGACGCTCTTCCGCACGTACCTCGATCGCGAGGAGCTCCGCCGCCACCCCGCGCTCTACGCCGCCGTGCCGCTCGCCTGCTACGCCATCGGCGTCGCGCTGCACCTCGCCTCCGAGCTGACCTTCTGGCGCGCGCTCGCCTACGCCGCCGTGATCCACTTCGTCCGCCAGCAGGTCGGGTGGGTCGCGATCTACCGAGCGCTCGCCGGCGAGCGCTCGCGCGTCGATCGCGTCCTCGACGGCGCGCTGATCTACGCGGCGACGGGCTGGCCGCTCCTCTACTGGCACGCGCACCCGCCGCGCGCGTTCCAGTGGTTCGTGGACGGCGACTTCGTGAGCGCCCCCTGGCTCGCGGCCGCGGTGGGCCCGCTCGGCGCCGTGTATGCCGCGCTCGCCGTCGCCTACGTCGCCCGCGCGTTCCACAGCGCGCGCGCCGCCCGCGCGCCGCTCAACCTCGGCAAGCACGTGGTCGTCGCGACGACCGCGGCGACGTGGTACGTCGGCATCGTCGCGACCGACAGCGACTTCCAGTTCACGGTCACCAACGTGATCGTCCACGGGGTGCCGTACATGGCGCTCGTGTTCGCCTACGCGCGGGAGCGCGCCGTCGAGGCGCCCCGGTCGCTGCTGGCGCGGCTGCTCGCCGGCGGGCTCCTCGCCTTCCTCGGGATCGCGCTCGCGCTCGCGTTCGTCGAGGAGATGCTCTGGGACCGCCTCGTCTGGCACGACCGGCCGGAGCTCTTCGGCGGCGCGGTGGACGGGCCGCTCCTCGGCCCCCGCGCGCGGGCGCTGCTCGTGCCGCTGCTCGCGCTCCCGCAGGCGACGCATTACATGCTCGACGCGGTGGTGTGGCGCCGTGGCCATACCGGCCCCGCCCAGGCGCGCGCGCTCGGGTTCCGGTCCGGCGGCGGAGGCGCCGGGCGCGGCGCGGGACGCAG
>NZ_JEMA01000988.1 GCF_001589285.1 Sorangium cellulosum
CGACGGCGCCGCGTCGCGCGCCGCTCGCGTGAAGGATCGCGACGAGGCGCGGCTCCTGGAGGCGCGCTCCTTCGAGCGGGCGGAGGCCTGGAGCGAGGCGCGCGCGTCGTACGAGCGGCTGCTCGCCGACTCGCCGGCCGGGCCGCGCTCCGAGCGCGCGGAGTTCGAGCTCGCCGACCTCGAGATCGAGCACGGGGACCCGGACGCGGGCCACGCGAAGCTGCTCGCTGCGACGCGGCGCCACCCGTCGCACGGGCTCGCGCGCAACGCGCTGAAGCGGCTCATCCGCCGCGAGGAGGAGCGCGCCGGCGCGGGCGGCGCGCTCGCGTGGCTACGGCAGCACGGCCCTGCGCTCCGCGGCACGGCGCTCGATCAGGACGTCGCCTACCACACCGCGCTCCTGCTCGAGCGGAGCGGCGATCGCGAGGGCGCGCTGCGCGCGCTCGTCGCCGCCGCGCGCGCGCACCCGTACCCCGCGGGCAACCTGACGGACGACGCGCTCTTCCGCGCGGCGGAGCTCGCGGCCGCGCTCGGCCGCCCCGGGGAGGCGATCGGCTACCTGCGGGAGATGCTCGCGGCGCGCGAGTCCGCCGTCACCGGCAGCTACGACCGCGGCAAGTTCGACGACGCGCAGCTCGAGATCGCGCGCCTCTACCGCGACGCGCTCGGCGATCGCGCGGCCGCGCGCCGCGAGCTGCGCAAGCTCTACACCGACCACCCCGCGTCCATCCTGCGCGACGACGCGCTCTGGGCCGAGGCGAAGCTGTGGCGCGAGGACGGCCGGACCGAGGAGGCGTGCGCCACCGCGGCCCTGATCACCCGGGAGCTCCCCGACTCGCGCTACGCGCGCTGCGCGCGCGCCATCTGCCCGTCGCTCCCCGAGCCGGAAGCGAAGCGCCCGTGCGCCGACTACATCCTTCGCGAGCTCGACGGCGGGAAAGATCCCTGACGCCGGAGCGTCGCGCACGCGCCGCCGTGGCGGCGCGTCGCCGCCGCGGCGGACCGCACACGCTCAGTCGTCCTCGTCGGCCGCGGGCTCGAGCTCGGCGTCGTCGTCGTCGCCCTCCTCGTCGTCGTCGTCGGCGAGGTCGTCATCGTCGGCCTCGTCGAGCTCGTCGTCGTCCTCGCGCGGCTCGTACTTGAGGTCGATGCCGATGTCGCCGAGCTGCGTCTCGAGGAGCTCGAAGAGCTCGTCCACGTCGTCGCCCCCCCACTCGTCGAGCACGTCGGTCAAGAACTCAAAAAAATCACCGCTGTCCAGGCGACGCTCGATCTCTTCGACCTGCTCTTCCGAGAACGCCTCGAGGACGTCCTCGCGCAGCGCTTCGGTGTCGCCTTCCTCAACGGCATCCGCCGCAGAGAGGCGGATCTGCTTTACGG
Source organism: Sorangium cellulosum (assembly GCF_001589285.1). GTDB lineage: Bacteria > Myxococcota_A > Polyangia > Polyangiales > Polyangiaceae > Sorangium > Sorangium cellulosum_G. Next base: position 1,381 of record NZ_JEMA01000988.1, read on the forward strand.
CACGCTTGTCGAGGTGAATCTCCATGAAGGTGGCTTCGTTTAGGCGACCCTCGCATCTGCCGTCAAGCGGCGTATGGGGTCGAGCTTCAAGAGATCGCTCGCCGCCCTCGACGCCCCCCTCCTCACCCCCTCTTTTCCAAGGGCCTTCCCGACGGCGCCGAGGAGACCCGGACGGCCGCGCCCTGAGCCCGCCGCCCGCGCCGCCGAGGAGCGTTGCCCGCGGCAGATCTCTCGCGTATCTCAAGCAACTCGTGCGTTTACGACCTCCGCCCGGCGCGCTCGCGGTCGCGGCCATCGCGGCCGGCGCCCTGCTGTCCTCGACGACAGCCGCGGCCGCGCCGCCCGACGGCGATGACAAGGTCGAGGGCACCCTCCGCTCCGCCGCGCCGCGCGCTCCCGACGGCTCCTCCACCGACGCCGCCGCGGCTCGCGCGACCGACGGCGAGGCCGCCTCGACCACGCCGGGCGCCGCGCTGGAAGCGCAGGACGAGGAGGCCGTCTCCGCGCCGCCGCTGCCGCCTGTCAGGCCGCGCGTCGAGCTCGCCGCCCGGCCGCCGCCGCTGCACGTCGAGTACGCGCAGTATGGCGTTGCGCTCGCGGCGGAGATCAGCCTCGACGCCGGCGCCGCCTGCCCGCGGTCGGGCCCCCTGTACTCGTGCATCCTGGGCAGCGGCGGCGGGCTCGCGATCCGCAGCGGCTACCGCTCGCCGGGCCCCTGGTACTTCGGCGGGGCGTACCAGTTCACCAAGATGGACTCGAGCAACCTCTACCGGCTTGGAATCTTCCAGCAGCTCCGGGCCGAGATGAGGTACCTGCCGGACATCGGCTACCGAGCGGCCCCGTACTTTTCCGCCGGGATCGGCGGCGTCATCTACGGTAACGAGTGGGGCGCCGAGACGGGGGGCGCGCTCATCTTCGGCGGCGTCGGCGTCGAGCTGGAGGTGTCGCGCCGCGCGGTGCTCGGCGTGAGCTGCGTGTACCGGCCGGTGCTGCTCGCGGGCTGGAAGGACACGGCCAACTACGAGCGGGCCACCGCCATCGCGCAGTTCGTCGGGTTCGAGCTCCTGCTCGAGGTGCGGACCGAGCTCGGAAGGCGCTGAGCGGCTCCCCCGCCTGCTCGAGAGAACGCACCGGCTACTTGACTCGACCGTCGCTCCGCGGTCCCCTCGGCAGCGTGATCTGCGATGTGTGCGGTCGCGACAACGCTGGCGATCTGACGTTCTGTCAGGATTGCGGCCGGAGGCTCAAGGCTCGCGAGGCGCGCGTCGCCCCGCCGACGCCTCCGAGCGGCTTGCCGCAGGTGTCGCTCCCGGCCGTGTCGGCGCGTGCGCAAACCGAGGAGCCGCCGGCGAACGACGCCCGCGTGGCCAGCCGGGCGCCGGGCGCGCGCAACGCCCCGGGGCGGCTGCGCCCGGAGGCGCCGGTGTTCTCGTTCAGCCCGATCAGCTCGGCCAGGACGGAGCCCGCGATGCAGGCGGTGCACGGCCGCGCGGAGGTGACCTCCCGCCCTGCGCGCGACGGCTCGGCCACGGGCGCGCTGGGCAGCGCCATCCAGATGGCGCCGGCCCTGCAAGATCCGCGTGTCGTCACGGACCGGGTCGCCGCGCCCGTGCCCCCCGCCACACCGACGATCACCGACGCGCTGGTGGGAATGCCCTGCGCGAGCTGCGAGGCGGACAACCCGCCGGGCTACCGCTTCTGCGTGACGTGCGGCGCGCCGCTCCACAAGAAGGACGGCGCCGCCCCGTCGGGCCCCCCGCAGTCGACCGACCCGGCGCCCGGGAAGGCCAGGGGCAGCGAGCCGGACGCCGCGCTCTCCGCCGGCGCGCCGTACGTGGCGCCCCCGCCCCTCGAGCAGCTCGGGACGACAGCGCGAGGGCTCCAGGACACAGCGCCCCGGCCCGCGCCCCCGCCGGACGCCGCGCTGCGTCCCGCGCCCCCGCCGTTCGAGCAGCCCGGGACGACAGCGCGAGAGCTCCAGGACACAGCGCCCCGACTCGCGCCCTCGCCGGCCGCCGCGCCGCCGCCGCGCGACGATCGCTCCGGCGCCGGGGATGCGCAGCGGCAGGGCGCCGGCGGCTCTCCGGCGGGCAAGCCGCCCCCTCCTCCGCTGCCGCCCGTCGCCTTGCCTCCCCCGCGGCCGCCCCCTCTCGCGACCGGCGGGGGACCCCCCGACAAGATCGTCGGCTCGCCGGTGGTCGACATCGCCTCGTCGCGCCAGGCGCCCGCCCCGCCCGTCGAGTGCGCGCGCTGCCACGGACAGTGCCTGGCGGGCACGCGGTTCTGCAAGTACTGCGGGGCGCCGCTCGACGCCGAGCGGTCGACCTCGGAGCGCCCCGCAAGGGCCCTCGTCGACCGCCCGTCCGCGCCGTCGAGCGTCCCGGAGGCGGGGCGTGAGCCGCCGCGGATGCCGCCGGACGGCCCGAGGCCGGGCTCGACCGAGACGGGCAGCACGCCGCCGCCCTCCCAGATACCGCTCGCGCCCCTGCGGGCATCCTACTCGGTCCGGCCGCCCGCGTGGGTCCCGGCCGACACCCGGCCGACCCGGGCGCCCGAGGGCAAGCTCATCGTGATCGTCGAAGACGGGACCGAGGGGAAGAGCTTCCCGCTCGCGGGCCCGCAGATCGACATCGGCCGCAACGAGGGGGACATCCTCCTCGAGGACGACCTGTACGTCTCGCCGCGGCACGCGCGGATCGTTCCGCAGGGCGGTTCCTGGGTTCTCCGTGACCTGGGCAGCGTCAACCGCATTTACCTGCGCATCAGGAAGACGCACCCCCTCCGAGATGGCGACTTGCTTCTCCTGGGGCTCGAGGTGTTACAGTTTCAGACCGTGAACGACGGGGAGCGAGGCCTCGGCCATGCGATCCAGCATGGAACGTTGCTGTTTGGCTCGCCCGCCATCCACCGGCGGGCGCGACTCTGCCAGCGGACGGTGGAGGGCGTGACGCGGGACGTGTACCACCTCTACCGGGATGAAACGGTGATCGGACGGGAGACGGGAGACATCGTGTTCACGGCCGATCCGTTCCTCTCGCGACGCCACGCAGCCATCCGGAGGAACCCGGCCACCGGCGAGTTCACGCTCACGGACCTGGAGTCGTCGAACGGGACCTACGTCGCGATCCGGGAGGAAGTCAGCCTCGTGGATCGCGATTTCGTGCGCATCGGGCAGCACCTGTTCCGCGTGGATCTCACCCGATGAGCGACCACACCGTCCGCGAAACGCGCGAAACGCCTACCGAGGCGCTGGAAGTCGAGGGGCTCCCCGGCGCGGCGTCGGTGGGGGCCGACTCGAGCGGCAACGCGGGCAAGGCCCTTGGTGACTCCCCGCTCGGCGCCGCGTCGCTCGAGTCCGGCAAGGCGGGGTCTGTGGAAGCAGGCAAGCCCGTGAACTGGAAGCCGCCCCCGCCGCCCAAGATGCGTCCGGCCACGAGCGCCGCGCGCGAGCAGAAGGCTGGCATCGCTGTGAAATCCATGAAGGCGCCAAGCGCCCAGGGCCCCGACAAGGTCGGGAGGAAGCTCCCTCCGCCGCCGCAGGTGCGGCTCACCGCGGGCGGGATGCGCGGTGAGGACGCGGACGGAATCGCGGCGAGGTCGGACGACCTCGCGGACGCCGTGACGCCCGACGCGCCGGCCGCGTTCGCGCCGGCGCGCGGCGCCAGGGCGGCGACCGCGTCCTCGCACGACGGCGGCGCGCTCGACGAGACGCCCGCCGCGAAGGCCGCCCGCGGCGGCGGCGGCTCGGCCGCGGGTGACGAGCCAGCGGAGGGCGCGCTGCGCCCCGAGGACATGGACAGCGAGGCTGCAGCGCCGGATGAGCCGCGTCGCCCCGAGGTCGTGCTGCAGCTGTTCGGCCGCACCGACGTGGGCCAGGTCCGCGAGCACAACGAGGACAACTTCATCGTCGCGGACCTCACGAAGGCGAGCCGCGGCCTGATGGAGATGGACCGCTACCAGGTCGTCGGCGAGCGGGGCGCGCTGCTCGGCGTGTGCGACGGCATGGGCGGTGCCGCGGCCGGCGAGGTCGCGAGCCAGCTCGCGGTCGACATCATCTACCAGCGGATGAGCGCCGGCGGCCCCCCGCTGGACCACGACGAGCTCGCGGCGCGGCTCGTGCAGTCGATCGAGGCCGCCGGGCTCAGGATCTTCAGCGAGGCGAAGCTCGACCGGACGCGGCGCGGGATGGGGACCACGTCGACGATCGCCGCGCTCATGGACGACCACCTGTTCCTCGGCCAGGTCGGCGACAGCCGCGCGTACATCCTGCGCGGCGATCGGCTCGTGCAGGTGACGCGCGACCAGTCGCTCGTGAACCAGCTCATCGAGGCCGGCCAGCTCACGGAGGAGGAGGCCGAGACGTTCGAGCACAACAACATCATCCTCCAGGCGCTCGGCACGGCGGACTCGGTGCAGGTCGACCTCACGTACGTGGAGCTCAAGCGCGGCGACACGCTGATGCTCTGCTCCGACGGGCTCTCCGGCATGGTGCGGAACGAGGAGATCCGCGAGGTGCTGCGGACCGTCGACGATCCGATCGAGGCCTGCAAGGTGCTGACGGACCGGGCCAACCAGGCCGGCGGCCACGACAACATCACCGTGGTGGTCGCGAAGTTCGACGGCGACGGGCTCGCCGCGGCGGAGATCGAGGACATCGAGGATCTCCGCTACCAGAAGTACCAGCTGCCCGAGCACCTCCTGGCGCAGAACGCCGCCGCGTCCGAGCCGGCGCGCAAGGTGAAGGAGCTCGACGAGAAGAAGATCTCGCAGCGCCCCCCCTCGCCGAAGTCGTGGATGAGCAACGCGGACAGCGACATGGACGAGGACGGCGGCGAGTACGACCGCGTCGTGTCGGTCCTGACGCCGGACGACGGCCTGGACGAGCGGAGCGCCCGCGCGCCCGTCCAGGGCGACGAGCCGATCCTGATCCCGACCGACGGCGCGCCGCAGTGGCTCGTGATCTTGATGATCGTGAGCGCCGTCGCGTGCGTTACCATCGCCGGCTACTACCTGCTTCGCTAGGGCGCGCCCGGCGCACACGCGCGCCTTCCATCGTCATGCCGCGCAGCAACGACAAGCGGGGTCCGCAGATCCCGGCCGTCGAGCAGGAAGGGGCGCCGCCGCGCCGCCCGGACGCGCACGGCCGCGTCGACGTCGAGACAGCGCAGCGCATCGTCAGGGATGCGGTGGTGCAGGCGATGCAGCGCGAGGAGAAGGCGGTCGCGCTCGTGCGCGCCAAGGCGGACGAGGCGCGGCGCCGGGTGGCGCGCCACAACCTGCTCCTCGGGCTCGGCGTCGCGGCGGCGCTCGTGGCGGTGGCGGTGGCGGGCGTGGTCGCGTACCGGTCGCGCCGGGCGGCGGACGCGCTGGCGGCCGAGGTCGGCCTCGGGCGCGCGCCCGCGGCGCGGCCGTCGGGCGCGATCCCCGAGCAGGTGCTCTCGGGCCGCGCCATCTTCGAGCAGAACAGGAANTCTCGGGCCGCGCCATCTTCGAGCAGAACAGGAACGCGCTCTACGTGATGGGCTACATGGTGGACAACCGCATCGGCGGTTGCTGCTCGGCGTTCGCCGTCGCGCCCGATCTGCTCGCCACGAACGCCCACTGCGTCCGCGACTGCCGCGCGCGCGGCGGCACCTCGATCGCCACGCAGAACGACTCCATGGGGAAGACGCGCTTCCGCATCGTCGCGATGTCGGCCCACCCGGCATACAGGTCCGGCGAGGGCGGCGCCGGCACGCCGGACGTCGCCCTGCTGCGCATCGACGGCAGGGCGCCGCGCGCGGTGACGCTCGCGAACGACGCCGAGCTGCGCGCGATCGGGCCGGGCGACGACGCGTACGTCATCGGCTTCCCCGGCCGCCTGATGGATCCGCTGAGCCCCTCGGCGACGTTCCTGGAGGGCCGCATCGGGCGGGTGACCGGCCTCGACGGCGAGGCGACGACGCCGGATCGCGCGGCGCTCATCCAGCACGACGCGGTGACGCGCGGGGGCAACAGCGGGAGCCCCATCTTCAACCAGTACGGGCACGTGATCGGCATCCACGCCGCGCACATCGACGACGAGGACGACGTCACGATCGACGGGCGCAAGACGAAGGTGACGCAGAGCTCACCGTTCCGGATCGGGATGCGCATCGATCTGCTCCAGGGGGTCCCCGCGCCGTGATGCTGCGCGTCGTGCACACATTCGGGACCCACGCCGGATCCGTGGCGCTCCATGACAGGCGCGTGGTGCGCTTCGGTCGCGCGCCGGACAACGACGTCGTGTTCGACCCGAACCACGATCGCGACGCGAGCAGCCACCACGCGGAGGCGCGCCTCGAGGCGGCGGGCTGGGTGCTCTACGACCTCGACAGCCGCAACGGGACCTACGCGGGCGGGCAGCGGATCAAGCGACACCCGATCGCCTCGGGCGACGAGATCACGTTCGGCGCGAAGGGGCCGCGGGTGCGGATCGAGCTGGTCGAGCGCCGCGCGCCGGCCCCTCCGCAGACGCACGCGTCGCCGGCGCACTCCGCGCACGCCGCCGCCCATCCCGCGCCGCCCGCGGCGTACCCGGCGTCCCCCGGCTACCCCGCGCCCGCAGCGTATCCGGCGCCCGCAGCGTATGCGGCGCCCGCGGGCTACCCCGCGCACGCCGCGCCTGCCGCGGGCTACCCCGCGCACGG
>NZ_JEMA01000989.1 GCF_001589285.1 Sorangium cellulosum
GCCCGATCGGGGCGCGGCCGTCGACCACGACGTGGTGATCGCGGGCGGCGGGCTGTCGCTGCTGCTCGCGCCGCTGCTCGCGTCGGCGGGGCTGCGCGTCGCGGTGCTCGACCGGGCGCGGATCGGCGCGGCGCACCGCGAGTGGAACGCCGGGACGGCCGAGGTGGACGCGCTGTCGGCGTCGGGGCTCTTCGCGCGGGCCGAGGTCGAGCGGCTCGTCGTCGCCCGCTACGCCGAGGGGCTGTGCCGCTGGCACGGCGGCGGGACGTACCCGGTGCGCGGCGTGCTCGATCACGCGATCGACGCGGGCGCGCTGCTCGAGGCGGCGCGGGCGCGGGCCGAGGCGCTCGGGGTCGCGCTGCTCGACGGGCACGCNTCGGGGTCGCGCTGCTCGACGGGCACGCGCTCGTCGGGCACGCGGAGGGGCCGGACGCTGTGGGGCTCGCCGTGGCCGAGGCGCGGCCGGGCGCGGCGCCGCGCGCGCTTTCCGCGCGGATCCTCGTCGACGCGCGGGGCGCGGCGAGCCCGTACGCGACAGCGGACCTTGTCTGCCCCACGGTCGGCGGCGTGCTCGCGGGGCTCGAGGAGGGCGACGGCGAGCGGCAGATCCGGCCCGACGTGGGCGAGATCCTCGCGACAACGGAGGACGTCGAGGAGGGCAGGCAGCACCTCTGGGAGGCGTTCCCGGGGCGGCGGGGCGAGACGACGGTCTACCTCTTCTATTACGCGCGCTCCGGGGACGTCGGGCCGGGCGCGCTCCTGTCGCTGTACGCGCGGTTCTTCCGGCTGCTCTCGCGGTACAAGGAGGGCGACGCGCGGCTCGTCCGGCCGACGTTCGGGTTCATCCCGGGCTGGTCGCGGCTGTCGGCGGCGCCGCGCGCGCCGGGGCGGCGGGTGCGGCTCGTGGGGGACGCGGCGGCGCGTCACTCGCCGCTGACGTTCTGCGGCTTCGGCGCGAGCGTGCGCGAGCTCGCGGCGACGGCCGCGGATCTGGCGCGGGCGGTCGAGGACCCGGGCGCGCCGAGCACGGCGCACGACGCGCCGGTGCACTCGGGCACGGGCGCGCTCGCGGCGCTCATGGCGAGGCCCGCGGGCGGGGCGAGGGCAGGGGAGATGAACGCGCTGCTCAACACGGCGTTCGCCGTGCTCCACGCGATGGGCAACGACGCCTACGCGGCGCTGCTGCGCGACGAGATGCAGCCGGCCGATTTCGTGAGGTTCCTGAGGGAGACGGCGGCGCGGCGGCCCGAGGTGTACCGCGAGGTGGTGAGCGCGCTGCCGCTCCGGGCCATCGGCCGCTGGGGCGCGGGGCTCGCGCGGGAGCTCTACCGGGCCCGCTGACGG
>NZ_JEMA01000990.1 GCF_001589285.1 Sorangium cellulosum
GTCGTCGCGTCCGGGGAGCTCCTGCGCGTCCGGATCGGGGCCGGCCCGGGGCGCGGGCGTGACCGGCGCGGCTGGCGGGCGGAGGAGATCCGCGCGATCACGGTCGCCGCCGACGACCTGACGACCCCGGAGCGGGCCGGCGCGATCGCCGCGCTGCTCTGCGGCGGGGACGACCTGGCATGACGAGCGCCGCGCCAGGCGGGCGCGCGTCGATCCGGGGCGGTTCGTTCCTTTCGTCGGCAGGCGGCGCCTCCGGCGCGGGTCGTGAGGCCCCGGCGCGCTCGAGGGGGCGCGACTGGCCGAGGGACGCCGCAGGCCCCAGATCACCCGCTCTGTCATGACGTCGAGCCCGCCCGCCACGCGCAAGAGCCCCGGCTTCCTCGCCCTCATCCTCGGCGCGCTCACGGCGCTCGGTCCGCTCTCGATCGACATGTACCTGCCGAGCCTGCCGACGCTGCAGCGGGAGCTCGGCACCACCGCGTCCGCGGTGCAGCTCACGCTCGCGGTGTACTTCGCGGGGCTCGGGCTGGGTCAGCTCGCCTACGGCCCGCTGACCGACCGGTTCGGCCGCAAGCGCCCGCTGTACGTCGGCCTCGCGCTCTACGTGGTCGCGTCGATCGGGTGCGCGCTCGCGCCGAACGTGCGGTCGCTCATCGCGCTCCGCTTCCTGCAGGCTGTGGGCGGCGCCGCGGGGCAGGTCGTGACGCGCGCCGTGGTCCGCGACCTCTACGGCGGGGCCGCGGCCGCGCGGCTGCTGTCGCTGCTCATGCTCGTCATGGGGGCCGCGCCCATCCTGGCGCCGACCCTCGGCGGCTGGCTGCTCCTCGTCGCGGGCTGGCGGTTCATCTTCGCGCTGCTCGCCGCGCTCGGCCTCGGCTGCCTTGCGCTCATGGCCGTCGCGCTCCCCGAGACGGCGGTCGAGCGGACGCCGCGCCTCGATCTCCGGGTGATCGGCGCGCACCTGCGCGAGCTCGCGCGGGATCACGGCTTCGTCGCGTACACGCTCGCGGGCGCCTTCGGTCAGGCGGGCATGTTCGCGTACATCTCGGGCTCGCCGTTCGTGCTCATCGAGCTGTTCCACGTCTCGCCGCAGCACTACGGCTGGATCTTCGGCGCGAACGCGTTCGGCCTCATCGCCGGCGCCCAGGTGAACCACCGGCTGCTCGGGCGCCGGTCGCCGGCGTGGCTGCTCGCGCGGGCGACCGCCGCGACGACCGCGGTGGGCGCGGTGCTCCTCGCGGTCGCGGTCAGCGGCTGGGGAGGGCTCGCGGCCGTGCTCGCGTCGCTGTTCGCGTTCATCGCGTGCCTCGGGTTCGTCGGCTCCAACGCGACGGCGCTGGCGATGGAGGACCAGGGCGCGCGGGCGGGGCTCGCCTCGGCGGCGCTCGGGTCGACCCAGTTCGCGATCGCGGCCGGCGCGTCGTCGCTGGTCGGCCTCCTGAACGACGGCACCCCGCGGCCGATGGCGGCCGTCATGGTGGCCTGCGCGGCGGCCTCGTGGGCGGCGGGCGCGGCGGCCCGGCGGCTCACCGCCGCGCCGGTCTCTGCCCGGGCGGCCGGGTGAGCTGCGGCGCGCGCCTCAGATCGCCGTAGACCGCTCGGCGAGCCACGCCGGATATCCCTTCGAGGCGGCGGCCTCCAGCCGGAGATCGGGCTGCTCCGCGAACACCGCCCGGCCCGCGCCGTAGAGCGCCTCGAGGAGGGTCTCGGGCGGACCGAACGCCTCGATCCCCAGCGTCAACGCGGCCGGCGCGGCGCGCCCGTCGCCGTCCACGAGCTCGACGCGGGTCAGCTCCACGGCACCCCCGGCCCTGGCGTGCGTCCCGTGCGTCACCTCGGCGACGCGGCCGCCGACCAGCTCGAACACCCTCACCCGGCGCTCTTTTCTGAGGATCGTCCACCCGCGCCCGCCGTCGTCGGCGTCCGTGGACCCGTGCGCGACCTTCGTCCACCGCTCCAGCTCGCCCAGGATCGTGGGAGAGAAATGGGTGGGGCCGAAGGCGCACACCCGGAACTTGGTCTCCAGGCTGGTCGCCCCGCTGGCGCCGCGCTCCTTGACCCCGAGGTCGGCGCGCTGGAGGCGCAGGTAGCGGTCGGTCCGCGGCGGCTCCGAGGACGCGCGCGCGAACCACGACGTGAGCCGCTGCGCCCGCGCGTCGTCGGCGGGCAGGAACCAGCGGACCTCGATGCTCTCCCCGATGATCATGGCGCCTCCTGACCCGTGCGCCGGCGGCGCGCGCGCCCCCGTCTCTGTGCCAGAGGACGGAGACGCGTGCGCCGTCGGCGCGGCGAAGGCGGGTCAGCGCATGGCCGGGTCAGGCTGCCCCGCCGGAAGCCCTCGACTCCCGGCAATCGCCCCTGCGTGCGCGCCGTTCCCCGCGTGATCAGGCCCTCGACGAAGCCCGGAACGAATCGGTCACGACCTTCTTCGCGAAGTCGATGATCTGATCCTTGGGCGCGTTCTGGATCGCGTACTTGACCACATAGCCCCCGGCGAGGAGGGTGAGCTGGCGCAGGATCCTCGAGCTCGCGAGCACGCCGATCGCGAACGCCGCTCCGCCGATCGCGATCGGAACGATGTACGGGACGTCCTTGACCTTGCCCTGGATGTCCTTGGCGAACTTCAGCAGCGTGTCGAGGCTCACCCCGCCGTCACCGCCCTGCGCCTGCTGCGAGCCGGACTCCTGCGAGCCGGACGGCTGCGAGCCACCCTCGTAGATCCCGTTCCTGTACTCGCCCGAAGTGTACTGGTCGTTACCGATGGTGGTCATAGCGCTCTACCTCGTCCTGAAGTGGTCGGCCTCTGAAATGGCGATAGCTCCCGGCCTCATGCGAAGCACATACCAATCTGGAATATCGCAGCGGCAGGCGCCCGGCAGCGGCCTCATCCTGCGCCGCTCGCTCCAACAGCACGGGCGACCGCGTGCACGGACGCGCCGGCGATGGGGCAACTTGGCGAACCGTGGCAAATGATCCCGCCTCAAGGCGCCCGGGCCCGCCGTCGCTGCGCTCGACGAGCACGGCGGGCCGGCGATGGAGGGGACGTCACCGCGAGCGCGGGGGCGAACAACGCGGCGCCTGGAGGACGGGGCGGCCATGCCCGGGGACGCGCACAAGAAATGTAAGAAAAACCACGTTTGCGCGCTCGGGACCGCCGGGGTCGATGAGAGGTGGCGACCGGGTCCGTGAGAGGAGCGCACCGGAGTCCGTGAGAGGTGGAGACCGGGTCCGTGAAAGGAGCAGACCGGAGTCCGTGAGAGGGACGTGGAGGTCGGCCGGCGCCCGAGGGACAGGCCGCGATGGCAGCGAGGTTGCGAAGAGGAACAGAGAGCGAGGCGGACGACTGTCGCAAGCGAGCCTCTCCCGCCTCCGTGGACTCGAGACACCGCAAGCGCGACAGCGCGTGTCGTCCCTGCGAGTGGATCGCGCTCGTGCACGCGCCGCGCTCGTGGACTCACCTGGACTGCGCGCTTCGATCCTCCCGGAGCGGCGGAGGAGCTGTCGTCGAGGTTGCCTCGCATTCGGTCGGTGTCGGCCGCTCGCATGCGGCAGCGCGCTGCTCGACCACATTGCTTCAACGTCGAACAAATTTCCTCGCGCGATCCGGATGCGGTGTGCACACCGTGCCTCCGTCCCATGAGCGCAGGGGAGCTCGCCACGGCACATGCTTTGCTGAACCGCGGGGCGCATGTCCCTCACGACGATCCTGTTCGGTCGGCGGCTGGCTTCGGACGAGGAGGAGAAAGAACAGATAGGACCGTTCTCCGGGATCCCGGTCCTCGGCCTCGATGCGCTCGCCTCCGCGTCGTACGGGCCGGAGGCCGCGCTGACAGTGCTTCTCCCGCTCGGCGCGCTCGGCCTCCGCTACATCGTGCCGCTCAGCGCCCTCGTCATCACGCTGCTCGTGATCGTCTACGTCTCGTACCGCCAGACGATCGAGGCGTACCCGAACGGCGGGGGCTCGTACGTCGTCGCGAAGGAGAACCTGGGCACCAACGCGGGCCTCGTCGCCGCGGCGGCGCTGCTCCTTGATTACGTGCTCAACGTGGCGGTCGCGGTCTCCGCGGGCGTGGGCGCGCTCGTCTCCGCGGTGCCCGCGCTCCTGCCCCATACGCTCGGCCTCTGCCTCGGCGTCCTCATCCTGCTCACCGCGGCCAACCTTCGCGGGCTCCGCACCGCGGGCCTCGTGTTCATGGCACCGACGTACGCGTTCCTCGGCTGCCTGTTCACGGTGATCGCGATCGGCATCGGGAAGACGATCCTGCAAGGAGGTCACCCGGCGCCCGTTGTCCCGCCGCCCTCGCTCCCGGGCTCGCTGGGCATCGCGAGCCTCGGGCTGCTCTGCCACGCGTTCGCGAGCGGGTGCACCGCGATGACCGGCGTGGAGGCGGTGAGCAACGGCGTCCCCGCCTTCCGCAAGCCGAGCAGCGCGCAGGCGCGCCGGACGCTCTCGTACATCGTCGCCTCCCTCGGCATCCTGCTCGCCGGGATCGCGATCCTCGCGAAAGCCTACGGCGTCACCGCCACGGAGCCGGGCAAAGCCGGCTATCAGAGCATCCTCTCGCAGGTGGTGGGCGCGGTCGTGGGGCGCGGCCCGTTCTACTACGTGACCCTGACCGCCGTCGTCGCGGTGCTGATGCTCTCCGCGAACACGAGCTTCGCCGACTTCCCCCGCCTCTGTCAGCTGCTCGCGATCGACCGCTTCCTGCCGGAGCCCTTCATTCACCGCGGCCGGCGCCTCGCCTTCTCGTACGGCATCGCCGTGCTCGCCGGGCTCTCGGCGATCCTGCTCGTCGTCTTCCAGGGGATCACCGACGCCCTCATCCCGCTCTTCGCGGTGGGGGCCTTCCTCGCCTTCACGATGTCGCAGTCGGGGATGATCGCGCACTGGCACCGGGTCCGCGGCAAGCACTTCCGGCTCCACCTCGCCGTCAACGCCACGGGCGCCGCGGCCACGGCCGCCACGCTCGTCGTCATCATCTTCTCGAAGTTCACCGAGGGGGCGTGGGTCTCGACCCTGCTCGTGATCGCGGCCTTCTTGACCTTCCGCGGCGTGAGGGGGCACTACGCGCAGCTCGATCAGGCGGTGCGCGCCCACGAGCCGCTCGACCTCACCCCGCCTCCGCCGCCGATCGTGGTGATCCCGATCCGGCGCTGGGACCTCGTGTCGCAGAAGGGGCTCCGCTTCGCGCTCCAGCTCTCGCCCGAGGTCTATGCGCTCCAGGTGCTCCTCGACGATCCTCGCGTCGAGGATCTGAGCGGCGAATGGCGCGATCTCGTGGAGGAGCCTGCAACCAAGAAGGGAGTCGCGGCGCCGCGGCTGGTCGTGGTCCGATCTCGCTACCGACGGCTCTTCAGGCCGCTGCTCCGCTTTGTCACCACCCTTGCGCGCGCTCACCCCGACCGGCAGGTGGCGGTCGTCGTGCCGGAGGTTGTCGAGTCACGCTGGTACCATTACCTGCTCCACAACCACACGGCGTCGATCCTCAAATGGCTCCTGCTGTTCCGGGGCGGGAAAGGCATCGTGATCGTCAATACCCCCTTCCATCTGGACGATTCGCCGAAGGCGGCCTGAGCATCGAGCCTGGTCGTGAAAGCTCCCCCGGCGCCGGAGCGCTCGGGGAGGACGCCTCCTTGCTCTCGAGCTCCAGGTAGAGCGCGCCCGTGGCGCAGCCGACCTCGGCGGCGCGCGCGGCGAGCCGCGCGCGGCCCCTCAGCGCCTCACCACCACGACCGCTCCCGGGCGAGCGACACGATCGCCGCCGAGAGCTTGTGAGGATCGTGGCGGATGAGCTTCCCGCCGGACAGCAGATCCGCCGGGACGAGGAGGTCGGACCGCAGCGGCCTGTCCGGCGAGGTAACGACAGGCTCGGAGCCGGTCGACGCGTACTCCCGGAGGCTCGCGGAGGGCCAGACGTCGTTGAACAGCACCGCGTCGAGGCGGGCCTCGCCGAGGTACATCGCGATGGTCCCCACGAATTCCTCGACCGTGTAGCCGGGCGTCTCGTTGGCCTTCGTCATCAGGTTGCACACGAACAGCGCGCGCGCGCGGCTCGCCGCGATCGCCTCGCGCACCCCTTTGACGAGGAGGTTCGGCACGAGGCTCGTGTAGAGATCGCCCGGCCCCACGATGATGAGATCGGCGTCCGCGATCGCCTCGAGCGCCGCTGGATACGCAACCGCCTCCGGATCCAGATAGACCGAGAGCACCGGCGCATCGAGCATGTCGGAGAGGTTGTCAATCGACGCTTCCCCCCGGATGGTCCGGTCGTTCTCGAGGTGCATGACGAGATCGACCTGGTCCATCGTGACCGGGAGGACGCGGTTCTTGACCGAGAAGATCTCGTGCAGCCGCTCGACCGTGAGCGGGAGCGAGCCGGTGATCTCCTGCACCGCGGTGAAGATCAGGTTGCGCAGCGTGTGCCCCCCGAGGCTCCCCGAGCGGAAGCGGTGGCTGAGCAGCTCCTTCAGCGCGTCCGGGTGCTCGGACAGGGCGACGAGGCAACGCGTGAAGTCACCGGGCGGCAGCAGCCCGTACTCGTCGCGGAGCCTGCCGGAGCTCCCGCCCGAGTCCATCATGGTCACGATCGCCGTGATCCGGGCGCTCAGGTCGCGCAGGCCCGTGAGGAGGGTGTAATGGCCCGTCCCCCCTCCCACGGTCACGATCTTCGGCGTCGCCATGGTGGAGCAGGCTACCATGCGGAGCAGCGGCGCCGACACCGGCCGTCACGCGGCCGAGATCTCGGCAGGCGGGCGCGGCGCGCACTTCGCGAGGCGGCTCGACGCGACCGCGTGGTAGCCGGGCGCGATCTCGGCGCTGTAGCAGCGTCTCCCCGCGCCGAAGGCGGCCACCGCGACCGAGCACAGCCCGCCGAACGGCTCCCAGACGACGTCGCCCGGATCGGAGGACGCGCGGATGATTCGATCGAGCAGCTTGAGCGGCTTCTGGTTGCCATGGACCGAGCGGGTCTCCTCCTTGAAGCGCTCCGGCCCACGGACCGCGGGCTCCTGCCACACGTTGGTCACCCCGACATCGCAATGGAACTTCGCCCGCAGGCTCGCCCATTCATGGCCGGTCAGCGGCCGCTTGCCGTCGATCGAGAAGTAGGGTCGCCCCTCGGGGCGGCCGTGCGCGTTCGCGAACGCGACGAGCCCCTCGAACGCCGAGGCCGGCGGGTAATACCAGAGGTGGCACTGCGTGAAGTACTTCCTCGTGGCGGCGTTCTTCACGCCGCACGCCTCGTTCGTGTGGCGCAGCGGGAGGCCCGAGCGCTCCCACTCGCGCCGCAGCCAGGCCTTGAGGGGCAGCCGCGCGCCGCCGGACTCCAGGAGGACCTTGCGCACGTACTGCACGCACACCTCGCTCACCACCGGGAACTTGCGCAGGGTCCGCGTGTTCGCGTTGCCCGCCACGTGGGCGATCCCCTTGTCCCAGACATGGCAGCTCCGGTAGTCCCAGCCGTGCTGTTCCAGCAGCGGGTGCACCGTCGCCCAGCCGATCTCCGTCCCCCAGAACCAGAGGGTGGCCGACGGCAAGGCGCGCTCCGACCAGGCGGCGACGTGGGGCGCGTACCACGCGGCGAGCCCCTCGTGCGTCGGCGGATCGCCGGGAAACCCGGAGACGCCGTAGGCGCCGTCGGAGACGATGACCGTGGGCCTCGGCCAGGAGGCATAGTGCTCCAGCGAGTCGCCCAGCGTCAGGACGGGGTGGAGGTCGGTCGATGCGCGCTTCACGGGGGGCACGCGGCCATCCAATCGAATTGCGCGGATCTGTCAACAAAACGGCGGAGCTCCGCCCCGGCGAGCCGCCGCCGGCCGGCGCGGCCGGCAGACGCGGAGCCTTACCCCCTGCCCTCCGGGGAGAGGTGCTTCTGCCCACCGCGCTCTTCCGACATCCGGCGAGCGCACCACACCGCCGCGCCCACGGCCGACGACAGGGCACCGCGTGAATCACGGCCGCCGCGCCGCGGCCGTGCCGTCCGTGATCACCTCGCTCGCCGCCGAGCCATGCGACCGCGGTGGGCGCGGGCGTGCGGCTCTAGGACGGCGTGATCGCATGTCGCCCGGAGGAGACAGCCTGAGGAAATGGATGGAATCATGCCCCAATAGAATCGTGCAAAAATCGAGTATCGCTGTCAGAGGGCGATTGTAGAGCTCGCACGACCGGCGTATGTTCGGCAGCTTGGTGCGCGACTTCGCTTCGCCGTAGCTCCGCCGCGACGCCCGCGGAGCCATCGGCTGACGGTGTGACCATCCCTCGCGGAACCATCGACTCCACACGGGAGGAAAACATGAATGCAATGAAGCGCATGAGCCCACGATCCGTTGTTCACGCGCTCACGGCCGTCATCGTGGCAGGGCTCGCCCTGCTCGCGCCGCGCCCGGCGCAGGGCCAGTCGTACGAGGAGCCCGACCATTTCTACTGGGCCGACACCCTCGTGGACAACATCGCGCCGGAAGACAACGAATATGGCGGCGGCACGACGTACGTGAGCTGGGCCGGAATCGAAGGAGCCACGGAGTACCGGAGCCGCAGCTTCTGCGCGTCCTTCGTGACGCACGTCCTCAGGCAGGCCTATGAGCTCTCCGTGTACGACATCAACACGTGGTTCGGCAGCATGAGCCCCAACGCGATCCGGTACCACGACAGGATCATCGAGGAGGTCGGCTTCGAGCAGATCCTGACGGTGGGCCAGATCGAGGCGGGCGACATCATCGCGATCGAGTATCCGGCGGGGAGCTCGGCCACCGGGCACGTCGCCATCGCGGCGGGCGCCGCGGTGCCGCGCCCGGCGACCTATCCGTTCATCGCCGGGACGATCCAGCACGATCTCGCCATCCTCGATGCGAGCACCACGGGCCACGGGCTCACGGACACCCGGCGAAAGGCCGACGGCACCTGGCACGCTGGCGTCGGGAGGGGCGTCATGCGCCTTTATGCGACTATCAACGGCTCGATCGTGGGATATTCCTGGAGCGCTCAATCGGGCTCGACGTACTACGCGAAGCAGGTGCGCGATATCGTCATCGGCAGGGTCACGGAGCCCTATATCGCGCTCCCCTTCCCGGGGTAGCGGCGCGCCACGCGGCGGAGCGCCGGCGCGCACTCCAGCAGATCCGCGTCGAGCTCCAGGCCGTCGAGCATCGCGTGCGTCGCGGTGACGCCGGGCAGCTTGACCTCCGCCGCCCACGCCGCGACGTCCATGAGCTCTCCGCCGACGACCTCCGACGCGCGCATCAGCACCTGGCCCGCGTGCAGACAGAGGTTCACGTGCACCCTCGCGTCGCGCCCCTTGCGATGGCAGAGCTCGCGCTCCAGCAGCAAGGCCGCCTCGACGATGTCCCGCCGCGACGGCCGGTCCGCGGGCTCCGGGGCGTCGAGCTCCCGGAAGAACAGCAGGGTGTTTCCCGTCTCCAGCGCCGCACGGAAGCCCCTCGCGGACAGGAAGCGCGACGCGAGCGGCAGGACGTCATCCATGTCGGCGAGCAGCGCGTCGTCCGGGTCCTCCATCGCGCCGCGATCGGCGAACACCTCGACGTGGATCGCGCCGATCCGGCGCTCCTCCGGGCTCCCGGGCAGCGGCAGGACGCTCTTCCGCCCCGCGGCCACGGCGTCGCGGAGCTCGTCGATGAACTCCGCCGCTGTCTGGTGCCGCATGGCGGGATCCTTCGCCATCGCGCGGAGCACCACCGCGTCGAGCTCGGGGCCCACGGGCGCCTCGCGGCTCGGGCTCGGCGGGTGCACCCAGAGGTGCATGTGCAGGAGCGTCGAGAGCGTGGAGTCGAGGAACGGGAGCTTGCCTGTCAGCATGTAATAGGCGAGCGCGCCGAGCGCGTACACGTCCGTCCTCGCGTCCGCGAGCTGTCCCCGGATCTGCTCCGGCGCCATGCACGCGGGGGTGCCGAGCAGGTGGGTCGGCGTCGTGATGCCCGGCCCGGCGTCGTCGAGGACCTTGGCCACGCCGAAATCGAGGAGGATCACGCGAGGCGCCCCGCCGTCCTCGGCGATGAAGACGTTCGACGCCTTGAGATCGCGGTGGACGATCGCGCTCTTGTGGACCGCCGACAACGCCTCGCAGACAGGCTCGAGGATCTCGAGCGCGTCCTCCGGGGAGAGCCTCCCGCGAGAGATGATGTACGACTGGAGATCGACCCCGCTGAGGAGCTCCATCGCGAAGAACGGCCGTCCTCCGTCGATCTCGCCGCAATCGAGGATCCGGATCACGTTGGGATGATCGATCCGCCGGATCGCCTGGATCTCGCGCTCGAACCGCACGACCGCCTCGCGGGTGAACACGAGCTCCGGGTGGAGCACCTTGACCGCCGCGCGCTGGCCGCTCTCCGCGTGCGCTGCCCGGTAAACGACGCCGAAGCTGCCGTGAGCGATGCTCTGCTCGACGAGGTAGTCGCCTACCCGGCTGCCGGGGGGGAGCATCTGCGGGCGCCCCGACGAGGCGGGCGCCCCACAGGTCTCCACGCAGAGCAACGCCCCACCGGCGGCGTCGTCACACGCCGTGCTGAGCCCGGCGCTCCTGTCCGACGAGGCTCGCGGAGGCGCGCCGCCTTGCGTCAGGACCAACGAACGAACGGTCTCTTGCCACACCCTCGCGGAATAAGCACACCCCGTTCCATCGAGGTGGTCCGGGTGGATGAGGTGCTCATCCACCGCGTCGGACGGGCTAAGCTCTTGCCCAAGGAGGCAGCTTGCCCCGCTGTCCTGTCTGCCATCGCCGCGTTGCCGGCACGAAGCCCTGCCCGCGCGACGCCTGGCGCCCGCCGAGCCCCGCCCCCGACACGGCGCAGGATCCCGCGCCGTCGCTGCCCGGCCTGACGCCGCTGAAGGTCCTCGGCGCCGGCGGCTTCGCGACCGTGTGGGAGGCGGCGCGGACGGGCGGCGGCGAGCCGGTGGCGCTCAAGGTGGGACGGTGGGCGAGCCCGACCATGGCGGAGCGGTTCCGGCGGGACGCGGAGGCGCTCGAGCGGGTGGGGCCGCCTTACGTGCCCCGGATGCACGAGCACGGGACGCTCGCCGACGGGCGGCCGTTCATCGCGATGGAGCTCCTCCGCGGCAGGACGCTCGCCGACGTGCTCGCGGACCTCGAGGCCCCGCCGGTCGCCGCCGACGTCGTGGCCACGGCCGCGGCCATCCTCGATGCGCTCGAGGCGGCGCACGCGAAGAGCGTGATCCACCGCGACCTGAAGCCGGAGAACCTCCTCGTCGCCGAGGGGGGACAGCGCCTCGCGCTCCTCGACTTCGGCCTGACGAAGCACGCGCGCGCGCTGGAAGCGCGCGGTGAAGAGGGCCTCACGGCCCGCGGGACGATCGTCGGCACCCCGGAGTACATGGCCCCGGAGCAGATCCGCGGCGATCCGGTGCAGGACGAGCGCACGGACATCTACGCGTTCGGCGTGATCCTCTACGAGCTGCTGACGCTGCGGCTCCCGTTCGCCGGCGACCGGGGCGAGATCGAGCACGGCCACCTCACGCTGCGCCCCCCTCGACCCCACGAGTTCGCGGCGGTGCCCGAGGAGATCGAGAGGCTCGTCCTCTCGTGCCTCGCGAAGGAGCCCGAGCGCCGCCCGCGCGACGTCGCCGCGCTGCGGGGCGCGCTCGCGCGGGCTTGCCCGGCCGACGCGCAGCCCGCGCCGAACGCGCAGCCCGCGCGGGGCGCGCTGCTCACCGAGGGGCGTCAGCCCGCCGTCGTGCTCGTGGCGGAGGCGAAGAGCGCGTCCGCCGTCGTGATGGGCGCCGTCGCGGCGCGCAAGGGCTTCGTGGCGCGGCAGCGCGGGGGCCGGCTCGTGTGCGTGTTCTCGGGCGTCGACGCGGACGATCCGGTGAGCGCCGCGATCGCGGTCGCGCGCGAGATCGAGGAGCGGCACGCGGGGCGCGCGGCCGTGCACATCGCCGGGCTGATCGTGCGCCGCAAGGAGCAGGGGCCGCCGGCGGTCTACGGAGCGCCTGTCGAGCAGCCGGAAGCCTGGATGCCCCTCGGCGGCTGGGGCGGCGTCGTGCTCACCGCGGATCTCGTGCGGGCGCTGCCCGAGGGCGAGCTCCGCGGCGCCTCGCGCGACCCGGCGCTCTCGCACGCGACCGGCGCGGGGTTCTACCGGCTCGCCCCGCGGTCGCAGCACCCGCCGACCCCGGCGAGCGCCGCGCCGCTCATCGGCCGCGACGAGATCATCGGCGCGCTGGCGGTGAGCATGGAGGCGAGCATGTCCAGCGCGAGCCCTGGCCTGTTCACGCTGATCGGCGAGGCGGGCCTCGGCAAATCGCGCCTGATGGACGAGGCGGCGCTGCTCGTCCTGCGCTTGCAGGAGCGGGCGCAGCTCATCGCGCTGCGCGCGGCGCAGCCGCTCGCGGGCGCGCGGGCGTCGAGCGAGCTGCTCGCCCGCGTGCTCGACGCGGACGTCGGCGCGCCGCCCGCGGACCCGCGGGCGTTCTGCGCGGAGCGGCTCGGCGAGGAGCTCGCCGAGGAGGCGTGGAAGGCGGTGGCCGCGGCGCTCGGGTGGATGCCGCCGGAGCAGACCGGCGCGTCCCCGTGGTCGCTGCGGCAGAGCACGATGCGCGCGATCGCCGAGGGGCTGCGGCGCCGCGCGCGCGAGGCGCCGGTCGCGGTCCTCCTCGACGCCGCGCACTGGGCCGACGACGCGGCGCTCGACGCGCTCGAGTTCGCGACGCTCGACGCGCCGGGCTGCGCTCTCTGGGTGCTCGTGGCGGCGCACCCGAGGTTCGAGGACATGCGCCGGAGCTGGGGCGCGCGCGCCGAGCGGCACGATCGCGCGGCGCTCGGGCGGCTGTCGGAGCAGGACGCGATGCGGCTCGCCGCCGCGCTGCTCTTGCCCGCGGAGTACCCGCCCGAGGCCGCGCTCCGGCAGCTCGCGCGCTGGTCCGGGCACAACCCGTCCAGCCTGGCGGAGCTCGTCCGCGCGCTGAAGCGCACGGGCGTGGTCCAGCAGCGCCCGACCGGGGCCTTCTACGTGGCGACCGCCGCGCTCGATCAGCTCCCGCCGCTGCCGGTGTGGCAGTGGCTCGCCGCGCGCCGGCTCGACGCGCTCTCGCCCGAGCTCTCGGCGTGCGTGCGGCTCTGCTCCGCGCTCGGGCCCGACTTCACGCGCGAGGAGGTGGAGGAGATCCAGGACGCGATCGAGCAGGCGGGCGGGGCGAGCACGCCGATGGACGCCGGGGTCGGCCTGGGCGCGCTGTGCGGGCTGGGCCTGCTCGTGCGCGGCGAGCGCGGGATCTACGCGTTCGAGAGCGCGACGTTCCGGGACGCTGTCTACGACGGGCTCGCGCCCGCGCAGCGCCAGGCGATCCACGCGCACGCGTTCGCGTGGTGGCAGGCGCGCGTGGAGCCGCGCGCGCCGGACCGGCGGGGCCTCGCGCACCTGGCGCGGCACGCGGCGGCGT
>NZ_JEMA01000991.1 GCF_001589285.1 Sorangium cellulosum
CCAGCGAGCCGCGCAGCGAGCCGGCGGTCGGCGGCGGCGCGGACGCCGGCGACAAGGAGGCCGCGACGCCCCCGCGGCCCACCGGCTCGCGGCGCGCCGCGACCCCGCGGACGAGCCCGAAGACGTCTGGCGCCGCCCTGCCGGTCCCGGCCCGGCCCAACTTCTGAAGTCGATGCCCGCCCAGGAGAGCTCCACGCGCGGGAAGCGACATCGCGAGGCCACGCTCGCCGCGCGCTGGCCGCTGCTGCTCGCGCTCGCCGTGCTCACCGGCGCCTGCTCGCTGCTCGCGGACAGCGCCCTCTCCGACAAGCCGTCCGAGACCGCCGGCCCCGGCGGCGGCTGCGCGCCGGACTGCCCGGCGGGCGCCTGCTGCGGCGGCGCGTGCGTCGACCCGAGCGTCGACGCGGCGCACTGCGGCGCCTGCGGCAACGCCTGCGGCGCCGGCGAGGCGTGCTGCGGCGGGTCGTGCACCAGCGTGCTGAACGACCCGTCGCACTGCGGCGCGTGCGGCGCGCCGTGCCCGAACACGCTCTGCGTTGGCGGCCACTGCTCGTCCGAGTGCGTCTTCGGCTTCGACAACTGCGACGGGAACATCGTGACGAACGGCTGCGAGGTCGACCTCACCAGCGATCCCGAGCGCTGCGGCGGCTGCTCCCTCCGGTGCCCCTCGGGCGCCGTCTGCGACGCGGGCCAGTGCGCCTGCGCGCCGCCGCTGCTCGACTGCGACGACCGCGACGACACGGGGTGCGAGATCGACGGCTCCTCGAACGCGGCGCACTGCGGCGCCTGCGGCGTCACCTGCGGGCCCAACATGGAGTGCCAGGCGGGCGCGTGCGGGTGCAAGCCGGGGTACGGCGACTGCAACGGCTCGCCCGACGACGGCTGCGAGGCCCCGCTCGGCACGAGCGCGCACTGCAAGGGCTGCGATGACGCCTGCGCGACCGGTATGACCTGCGATCTGCCCGGCGGCTGCGCCTGCGCGGACGGGCTCCTCGACTGCGACGGCGTGCCCGGCTGCGAGTCCAGCGGCACCGACCCGGCGACCTGCGGCGCCTGCGAAGCGCCTTGCGATCCGGCGACGCCGTACTGCGACGGGGCGACGTGCGCCGTCGCGTGCGCCGAGCACCTCACGACGTGTGGCTTGTCGTGCGTCGACACGCAACGCAGCGCGAGCCACTGCGGCGCGTGCGGCGTCGCGGCGGGGCCGCACCAGCACTGCGAGGGCGGCGCGCTGGCCTGCGACGCGGGCTTCGCCGACTGCGACCCGGCCGCCCCGGGTTGCGAGACCGAGATCGCCCGCGATCCGCTGCACTGCGGCGCCTGCGGCGTCGCCTGCAAGCCGGGCGCCGCGTGCGTCGAGGGCGCGTGCGCGTGCGAGGGGTTCACGCCGCACGACTGCGGCGACGCCTGCCGCGCCTGCTGCTCGGACGCGGACTGCTCGGACGGCGACGGCTGCACGACGGACGTGTGCGTCGAGGGCGGCGCGGCGTGCCGGAGCGCGGGCTGCGCCGCCGGCGAGCAGTGCTGCAGCCTGGTCGCGTGCCGCCAGTGCTGCACCAGCGCCGACTGCGGCGACGGCGAGATCTGCTCCGGCGGCGCGTGCATCCCGCCCTGCGCCACCGGCCTCGTGGCCTGCGACGGGGCGTGCGTCAGCCTGGGCTCGACCGACCACTGCGGCGCGTGCGGGAACGCGTGCCTGAGCGGGCGCACCTGCAAGGACGGCGCGTGCACGCCCCAGTGGGTGCCCATGACGAAGACCAGCGCGCCCGCGCCGCGACAGCTGGCCGCCGCGACCTGGGTCGGGAGCGCGCTCTTCGTGTGGGGCGGCCGCACGGCGACCGGCGACGTGGACGACGGGGCGATCTACGATCCGGCGCACGACAGGTGGTCGTCGCTCGGCCGCGACGGCGCCCCCACGCCGCGCGTGCTCGCCTCCGCTGCGTGGACAGGCTCCCGGGTGCTCGTGTGGGGCGGCGGCTCGTTCGTGAGCGCGTCCGGCCTGTCCACCGGCGGCGCCTACGACCCGGCGTCGGGCGCCTGGCGCGCGATGAGCACCGCGAACGCCCCCACCCCGCGGCGGGCGCCGATCGCCGTGTGGACCGGGACGCGCCTGCTGATCTGGGGAGGGCACGCGGGCGGCGTCCCCATGGCCGGCGGCGCGCTCTACGACCCGGTCGCCGACGCGTGGACGCCGACCGCGAGCGCCGGCGCCGCCCCTGCGCGCGACGGCGTCGCGTGGGCCTGGTCGGGCACGGAGCTCTACCTCTTCGGCGGGCAGACGGGCCGCGCTCCGACGAGCGAGGGGCACGCCTACAACCCCACGACCGACGCGTGGCGGACGCTGCCCGGCGCGGGCGCGCCGAGCGCGCGGCGCGACGCGTTCGCTGTGTGGATGGGCAACCAGCTCCTCGTCTGGGGCGGCCTGAACGAGCGCGGCGACACCCTCGACGACGGCGCGAGCTACGACCCGGCGACCGGCGCGTGGAGCCCGATCGCCAACGCAAAGCCCCCCTCGGAGCGCAGCCGCATCGAGCGGCGCACAGGCTGGACGGGCTGGACCGGGACGCGCGCGCTCATCGCGGGCGGGTGGAGCAGCGCGATGACAAGGAGAGACGGGAAGCTGTACGACCCGCTGGGCGGCGGGTGGGCCGCGGACATGCCGGCCGCCGCTCGGACGCACAGCTACGGCGTGGGGGTCTGGACGGGGACGGAGCTCATCCTCTGGTCCGGGCTGAACGGGCCCGCGCTCACGCCCGACGGGGAGCGGTTCAGGCCGTGACGCAGCGTCGACATCGCCGCGCGCTCGCGGGCGCCCTCGCCCTCCTCGTCGCGGCGGCGGGGGTCCTCTGCGCGCCGGCGCCGGCCGCCGCGCAGAGCGCGGCCGACGTCGCGATCGCGCGCGAGATCTTCATCGAGGGCTCCGAGCTCGCGGGGCAGGGCCGCTGGGAGCAGGCGCGGGAGCGGTACGAGCGCTCCCTCGCGATCAAGCGCGCGCCGATCACCCTCTACAGCCTCGGGGTGGCGCAGCAGCAGACGGGGCAGCTCGTCGAGGCGCTGGAGAGCTTCCGCGCCTTCCTGATCGAGCCGTCCGCGCCCGCGACGAAGGAGTACGAGCCGCTCGCGCGGCAGGCGGTGCACGACCTCGAGCTCCAGGTCGCGGCGCTGGAGCTCAGGCTGTCCCCGGCCGACGTCGCCGGGCTCGAGGTCAAGATCGACGGCGGCGTCGTGCCCGCGGCGGCGCTCGATCGACCGCGGCCGCTCAACCCGGGGAGCCACACGGTCGCCGCGAGCGCGCCGGGCTACCGCGAGGCGCGGCGAAGCCTCTTCGCGGCGCCGGGGAGCCGCGTCGTCGTCGTGCTGAGCCTCGTGCGCG
>NZ_JEMA01000992.1 GCF_001589285.1 Sorangium cellulosum
GCTCGTGAAGGCGGCCAGCGCGCGGTCCCAGGAGCTCGCCGCCCTGCGCGCCGATCTCGAGGCGCTGCGCGCGCGCGTGGGCGCCGCGGAGGACGCGGACCAGGCCCGCCTCGACGTGTTCACGACCGCGTCGGTGGGCACCCTGTGGGCGGACGACGGCCTGTCGGGGCTCGCGCTCCCGGGCGGGCGGCCGGCGTTCAGCGTGCTGGGCGGGCTCGACCTCGAGCTGCCGTTCGGCGGGGGCCGGGCGTCGGCCGACGCGGCGCGCGCGCGCACGCAGCTCGCCGCCGCGGAGGCCCGCTACAGGGCGCGCGCCGACGCGATCACGGCCGAGATCACCTCGCTGCGGGTGACGCTGGAGGCCGCCGTCGACCAGATCGCCATCGCGACGGAGACGGCCCGCCTCGCCAACGAGCTGGCCGAGGCGGAGCGGCAGCGGCTCCTGCTCGGGACGTCGACGTCGGCGGACGTGGTGAAGGCGGAGCAGACGCTGCGCGAGGCGGAGCTCCGCAAGCTGCGGGCCGCCGTGACAGAGCTCACGTCGCGGTTCCAGCTCGAGCACGCCACGGGCGCGCTCCTCGATCGCTTCGCCTCGGTGCTCTCCAGGAGGTCGTCATGAACAGGAACAAGAAGCGCTACCTGATGTCCGGCGTCGCCGCGGCGGCCATCGCGACGTTCGCGATCGGCGGGTACGCCTGGTATCAGAGGCCCTCGCAGGCGCCGGCCGGCCCCACCGTCGAGATCCGCAAGGGGAGCCTGACCGAGACCGCCGCGGCGTCCGGGAAGATCGAGCCCGACGTCCAGGTCGAGGTGAAGTCGCGCGCCGCCGGCCAGGTCATCGAGGTGCTCGTGAAGGAGGGCGACAACGTCGAGGTCGGTCAGCTCCTCGTCAAGCTCGATCCGACGGACGCGGAGCGCGATCTCTCCGCGGCGCGCGTGGCGCGCGACCGCGTGAAGGCCGACCTCGCGGCGGCGCAGGCGTCGCTCGCGGTCGCCGACCTCGAGCGCAAGAACAACGAGGTGAGCCAGGGGATCGCCGAGAAGAGCGCCGATCTCGGCCTCGGGTCGACCGACGCCGCCCGGTCGGCGGCGCACTCGACGAAGGTCGCGAGCGCGAACATGACGCTGCGGCGCGCGCAGGTGACCGCGGCGCAGGCGCAGCTCAAGACGGCCGAGATCGCGGTGCAGGACGCCGAGACGCGCCTGAAGGAGATGCAGATCTACGCGCCGATCGCCGGCACGGTGCTCGACGTGGCCGTGGAGGTGGGGACGCTCGTCTCGTCGGCGCTCACCAACGTGAGCGGCGGCAGCGCCGTGATGACGCTCGCCGACCTGTCGAACCTGCGCATCGTCGGCGCGATCGACGAGGCGCAGATCGGCCGCGTGGCCCCGGGGCAGCGGGTCGACATCCGCGTCGACGCCTACGGGGACCGGGTGTTCCAGGGCGTCGTCGACCGCGTGAGCCCGCTCGGCAAGGAGACCTCGAGCGTCGTGACGTTCGACGTCGAGATCGTCATCAAGGACAAGGAGGCGTCGCTGCTCCGGTCGGGGATGAGCGCGGACGTGGAGATCGTGACCGCGGAGCAGAAGGACGTGCTGCTCGTGCCGCTCCTGGCCGTGCAGTCGGCCGGCAAGCGGCGGTTCGTGCGGCTCGCGAACGGGGAGGAGCGGCCCATCAAGACCGGGGCGACGGACGGCACGCAGATGGTCGTGGTCGAGGGGCTGGCCGAGGGCGACGACGTCCTCGCGAGCGCGCCCGCCCAGACCCCCGCGCAGGGGCAGGGGCAGGGGCAGCGGCAGGGCGGCGGCCAGAACCCGATGCGCGGGATGGGCATGGGCCGCCAGGGAGGCCGCTGAGATGGACGTCCCCGTCCTCGTCGAGGGCCTCTCCAAGGTGTACCACGCCGACCGCGCGGACCTCGCCGTGCGGGCGGTCGACCGGATCGGCTTCGAGGTGCGCCGCGGCGAGTCGGTGGCGATCATCGGGCCGTCGGGGTGCGGGAAGTCGAGCCTCCTGAACATCCTCGGCTGCCTCGATCGGCCGACGGAGGGCACGTACCGGCTCGGGGGGCGCGACGTCGCGGATCTCGACGACGACGACCTCGCGGGGCTCAGGAACAAGCACATCGGGTTCGTGTTCCAGAGCTTCAACCTGCTGCCGCGGATGACGGCGGCGGAGAACGTCGAGCTGCCGCTCCTCTACGGGGCGGTGAAGGACAGCCGCGCCCTGGCGGAGAGCGCGCTCGCGCGCGTGGGGCTCGCCGCGCGCGCGCGGCACCTGCCGACCGAGCTCTCGGGCGGGCAGCGGCAGCGCGTCGCGATCGCGCGGGCGATCGTGACGCGGCCGTCGATCCTCCTGTGCGACGAGCCCACGGGCGCGCTCGACAGCCGGACGGGGCGCGACGTGCTGGAGCTCCTGCTCTCGCTGAACGCGGACGGGACGACGCTCGTGATGGTGACCCACGATCTCGGCGTGGCGCGGTCGCTCGCGCGCGCGATCCACATGAAGGACGGGCGCATCGTGGCCGACGGCCCGGCGGGCGCCGTGGTGGCGGCGTTCCACGCGAGCGAGATGGAGGGGACATGCTGATCAAGGAGACCGCGAAGAGCGCGTGGCGCTCGCTCGCCTCGAACCGCCTGCGCACGCTGCTCACGATGCTCGGCATGATCATCGGGACGGCCGCGGTTGTCGCGGTGCTCGGCATCGGGGAGGGCGCGCGCAGCAGCGTCGAGGGGCGGATCCGGTCGCTCGGCGCGAACCTGCTCATGGTGCGCCCGGGATCGGCGTCCGCGAGCGGGGTCCGCTCTGGAACGGTGAAGACGCTGACCGAGGACGACGCCGAGGCGCTGCGGGGGCTCGACGGCGTGGCCGCCGTCGCGCCGGAGCGGAGCGGCAGCGCGCAGCTCCGGTACATGACGAGCAACCTGAACGCCTCGGTGACGGGGATCACGCCGGCGTACCTCGAGGTCCGCTCGCTCGCGATGGGGAGCGGCATCCCGTTCTCCGACCTCGACGAGCAGCAGCGCTCGCGCGTTGTCATCCTCGGCGCGAACATCGCGCGGCAGCTCTACCCCGGGGCATCGCCGCTCGGCACGCGGCTCCAGATCAACGGGAGCGCGTTCCGGGTGGTCGGGGTGCTCGCCGAGAAGGGCTCTGGCATGGGCTCGCCGGACGACGGGGTGTTCGTGCCGCTGTCGACGCACCGGTCGGCGCTATTCGGGCAGGACCACCTGTCGACGATCTCGCTGCAGCTCGCGAGCGAGGACCGGTCCGACGCGGTGATCGCGCAGCTCGAGCAGCTCCTGCGCCTGCGCCACCGGCTGCGGCCGGATCAGCCGAGCGACTTCGAGGTGCGGTCTCAGGCCGAGATGCTCGCGACGATGGGGCAGATCACGGGCACCTTCACGACGCTGCTCGGCAGCGTGGCGGCGGTGTCGCTGATCGTCGGCGGCATCGGGATCATGAACATCATGCTGGTCTCGGTCCGGGAGCGCACCCGCGAGATCGGCGTGCGCATGGCGGTGGGGGCGCGCCGCCGGGACATCCTGCGGCAGTTCCTCGTCGAGGCCGTGGTTGTGTCGCTCGCGGGCGGCGTGGCCGGCGTGGGCCTCGGGTACGCGGCGGCGGTGCTGCTGTCGCGGTTCGGGGAGTGGGCGACCATCGTGCCGCCGTACGCCGTCGGGCTGGCGCTCGGGGTGTCGATCCTCATCGGGATCACGTTCGGCGTGGGCCCGGCGCGGCGCGCGGCGCGGCTCGATCCGGTGGAGGCGCTGCGGTTCGAGTGAGCTGGGCGGCCCCGGGGGGGGGCCGCGTCAGGCTGGCCGGGCGGCGGCGAGGGCGGTCGCCGAGCGTAGGTCGAGCAGACGGACCACCTCGGACAAGAAGGCGAGTTGCTCGTCCTTCATGGAGTCGTCGGTCGTGCCCTCGGGCAGGCCGATCTTCGGTCCTTCAAGAATCCCAACAGGTACAACCCACGTGCAGGGTGAACCTGGGTTGTCGCAAGCCCGGGAAAATGGATTGCGAGGATGCTTGGCCGAGCAGGACGTTCCGGCTGTCGCTAAAGATGAGCTCGCATGCTCCATGTTGCGGTAGCGGTGGATCGTGAGGCGCTTCAGCTCGACCACGGTGAGGCAGCGTAGTCCGCGGCACCGCCGGCGGGCCACGAGAACGCCTTCGCAAGGCCACTCCGCCGGTCGGGGAGCGCCGGGGTCCGCTCCGGTCACTCCCGACACGACAACCCCGCCACGTATTCGAGATCGCAGCGCTTTTCAGTGCCAGCTCGCCGCCGGCTCGCTATCCTGTCTTGGGCATGTCGGTCCTGCTGCAGAACGATCACCTGACGGTCACCCTCCATGAGGACCAGGCGATCGTCCGGAGCACGCGGTCCGAAGTCCCGTATCCGTCGCCCGACGATTTCATCCGGGTTCACACCGAGGCGCTCAAGGTCTACGAGTCGCTCGACCGCGCGGGCCTCGGCCACCTGATCGATCTCCGCCAGCCTCCCATGAACAACGACCCGGGGTTCGAGGCCGCGACGATGCGCACCCGCAGCATGCTCGTCCAGGAGTTCGCCTGCGTCGCCATCGTGGTGCGGACCGCTGTCGGCGCCCTGCAGGTGAACCGGCTCCTGCGTGAGGAGCACAACGACAACGTCCTCGTGTTCCACGACGAGGAGGTCGCGGTGGGCTACCTCCGCGGCGAGCTGCGCAAGCTCGGGCGCCGCTCCAGCGCGCCGCCGGTCGCCCGCTCCCGGAGCTCCAACCCCGCGGCGCGCCCCGCGCGGGTGCGCTGACGCCGCGCTGACGCCGCGCCGCGCCGACGACCCGGAGGCGGCGCCGGCGCCCTGCTCGAGCGCGCCCGCCGCGCCGCTTCTCGGACGCGCGGCGTTCCTCTAGAATCACCAGATGGACGCCGGCCGCCCCACGTGTCCGCGCTGCGGTCTCCTCATCGACGCGCAGGGGCGCTGTTATCCCGGGTGCGCTGGCCCGCTCGCCACCCTGCGCTGCGGCGGCTGCTACCAGCTCAACTTCCCCGACGCGGAGCGCTGCGACGGCTGCGGGCACGAGCTCGGCCTGGAGCCGATCGCGGAGCCCGACGCGCTCCGCTGCTCCGACTGCGACGAGCCCTTTTCAGCCTTCCACGCCGCGACTGGCCTGCTGCGCGACTGCGGGCGATGCGGCGGACAGCTCGTCGACCACGCGCTCCTGCGCGACCTCCTGGAGCGCCGTGAGAGCTACGGCAGGAGCGCGCCGAGGCCGCCGCGGCGCCAGGAGCACGTCAATGTCCGCGTGCGCTACGTCCGCTGCCCGGCCTGCCGCCAGCCGATGAACCGCAAGAACTTCGCCGGCAAGAGCGGCATCATCGTCGACATCTGCAGGGAACACGGCACCTGGTTCGACAGGGGCGAGCTCCCGCAGCTCCTCTCGTTCGTCGCGTCGGGCGGCGCCGCGAGGGCGCGGCAGCAGCAGAACGACGAGGCGGAGCGCTCGCGCCGCCAGGCAGAGCTCGCCAGGGACGCGGCGAGGCGCGCGAGCGCCGTCGCGCCCGCGTCGACCTGGGAAAACCGGCGCCTGGTGGTGGAAGAGCTGCTCGATCTGCTCTGGCAGATCACCCGCTGATCGGGCGATCACGACACGACGCCTGGCGACGGACCGCGGGCGACGGGCGACGGGCGAGCAGAGGCCCTGTGCGCCCGCCGGGCACAGGCGGCGGGCCACAACTCTTCTCCGGAACATCACATTATTTAACAGTCCAGTGTGCGTGTCGCGCGGCGCGCCGCGCGGAATCGCCTGTATGCGCGGCAGATGCGCGGCAGATGCGCGGTGATGGGCGCTGAGCGCGACGTCTCACAAGGTGTCATGTCGAGGCTCGTGCGTGCAGCGTCGCTGCAGAAGCCTCGAAATTCGCTCAAACGCTTGATCTTCGATTCATGTGTGCTTTTTGTCGCCTCATGATGACTTCTCGTTCTCGCTTCGCCTTGACCGGTCACCGACTCTTCCTGTGCGCGGTCCCCGCCTTCCTCGCCGCCTGTGGCTCGGGGGAGCTCGCCGGCTCGGAGCCCATGGATCAGCACGCTTCCGCCGCCGCGGCGGCGGTGAGCCTGAAGCCGACGAGCGACGTCGCGCTGACCAAGATCTGGGGTGGCGGCGGCACGGCGCCCATCTACGCGCTGGTCGACGACGGCACCTCGTTCGTGGAGAGCGACGGCGGCAGCACGTTCGCGCGGAGCTCACCCGGGTCGGCGAGGGCGTCGCTGACGCTCGGCTACTCGGGCGCTCCGGCGGGCGGCACGACCCAGGTCGTCGTCAATTACCAGGCGTGGACGATCGACGGGGGCGCCGGGACCGTGCGCGTCAACCTCTACGACGGCGACACCCTGATCGGCTCCGGCCCGGCGCGCACGCTCCGCGCGATGCAGCAGAACCTGAGAGACGCGTTCAGCGGCCTCAAGGTGAGGAACGGCGACCAGCTCCGGACCGAGCTCGTCTTCGAGAACACGGCAGGCCAGGGGTCGCTCGTGTCCTCGATCGTGTGGATCGACGTCACGCCCGCGGACGCCGGCACGACAGCGGACGCCGGCGCGCCGCCCGGGGACGGCGGCGCGTCCACCGACGGCGGCGCGTCCACCGACGGCGAGCCCGCCGTGTCGGACAAGCTCGTGCCGAGGAACGGCGCCTGGTGGGGCGCGTACAACTCGGCGAAGAACCATGGCTGGGACTGGGGCGCCGCGATCAAGGACTTCGAGGGGAAGGCCGGCCGCAAGCTCGACATCGTGTACCGCTACCACGACTGGGGCACCGCCGATAACGGGGTCTTCCCGGACAGGTACGAGACGGCGCAGATGAGGGAGGGATACATCCTCCACCTGTCGTGGGAGTCGCGCCGCTACTCGGGGGGCACGAACGTCACGTGGACCGAGATCGCGAACGGCTCGCAGGACGCCGTGATCCGGGCGGCCGCGGAGCGCGCCAGGAACGCGCCCGGCAAGCTGATGATCTCCTTCGATCACGAGATGGACAACGTCGATGTCCACGCCGCGGACGGCCCGGACGCCGACTACGTCCGTGCCTACCGGCGCATCGTCGACATGTTCCGCGAGGCGGGCGCGACAAACGTCGTGTGGGTATGGACCCCGATGGGCTGGAGCGGCACGCGCGCCCGGCTCCCCGCCCTCTACCCCGGAGACAGCTACATCGACTGGCTCGGGTACGACCCCTACAATTTCTACGTGTGCAACGGCGGGGGATGGAAGGACCCCGCGACAACGTTCGGGAGTCACTACCAGTGGATGCACGAGCCCGCGCAGAGGGCATGGCACGGCGAAAAACCGTACATCCTGAGCGAGTTCTCCAGCCACGAGGACCCGGCCGACCCAAACCGCAAGGGCGCGTGGATGCGCGGCGTCGTCGACGCACTCAAGCAGTATCCCGACATCAAGGCGGTGCAGTTCTACAACTCGAACGTGACCCTCAGGAGCGCTTGCAAGCTCGCCGTCGATTCGAGCCCCCAGTCCGTGGCGGGCTACGCGGAGGCGGGGCGCGACCCGTACGTGAACCAGCCGCACGAGTGAACCAGGGACGATAGGAGCGTGCAGGGCGGCCGAGGGCATCGTATGACGTGCCGCCCCGAATGACGTCCCTCGACCAGCGCCTGTCGGCCTTCGAACTGTCGATCCTGCCGACCTGGGTCTACGACCACGACCGCTACCGCTTCCCCTGGGCCAACGCCAAGGCCGTCCCGTTCTGGCGCGCGACGGAGCGCGCCGAGCTGCTCGCCCGCGACCTCTCGGACCTGTCCCCGGCCGTCCGCGCGCGGCTCGACGGCTACTTCCGCGTGCTCGCGGACGGCGGCACGGTCGTGGAGGACTGGACGCTCTACCCGCGCGGGACGCCCGAGACCGTCACCCTCCACGGCCAGGGGATCCGCCTCGACGACGGGCGGCTCGCCATCCTGTTCCAGGCGCTCCCGCGCCGGCCCGGCGTCGACGCCTCGATGGTGCGCGGCGTGGAGGCGGTCCGCCACTCGACGGTGCTGGTCAGCGTCGTCGACAGGGAAGGCGCGGTGCTCTTCCACAACCCCGCGGCCCTGCGCGCCCTCGGCGACGCGCCGCAGATCGACGCGGCGTTCCCGGACGAGGGCGTGGGCGCCGCCATCCGCGGCGCGATCGACGCCGACGCGCCCTGGGCAGGGGAGGTGCGGGTCGTGACGGCCGACGGCGAGCGGTGGCACCAGGTGGAGGCGCGCCGCACGACCGATCCGGTGACCGGCGCGCCCGCCGTGCTCATCCAGCAGCTCGACGTCACCGCGCAGCGCCGCGCCGAGGGGCAGATCGAGGAGCAGGGCCGGCTCATCGACCAGCTCAACCGCTCGCTCGCCCTCGTGGAGGAGCAGCGGCGGCAGATCCTGAAGCTCTCGGCGCCGATCCTCGACGTCGGCCGGGGCACCCTCGCCGTGCCGCTCATCGGGCGCCTCGACGCCGAGCGCGGCGGCGAGCTCGGCGAGCGGCTCCTGCCCGCCATCGTCGCGCACAGGGCGTCCCACGTCGTCCTCGACGTGACCGGCGCGGACGCGCTCGATCCGGACGGCGCCGCCGCCCTGGAGCAGCTCGCGCGCGCGATCCAGCTCCTCGGCTCCCGGCCGATCCTCACCGGCGTCCGCCCCGAGGTCGCCCGCGCGCTTGTCGACGTCGACCTCGGCGAGGACCTGCTCGTCCTGCGCAGCCTGGGCCGCGGCCTGGAGGTCAGCCGGAGGCGCGCCGCGGCGAGGAGGCGGGCGTGATCGAGCGTGATCCGGCGTAATCGAGCGTGATCCGGCGTAATCCGGCGTAATCGAGCGTGATCCGGCGCAATCGCGCGTAAGAACACCGCATGCTCGGNCAATCGCGCGTAAGAACACCGCATGCTCGGCACGACCCAGATCGGAATCCCCACGCTGGTGCGCATCAAGCCCGGGGCGCTCGCGCGCAGCGGCCTCTACCTCGCGCGCGCGGCGCGCCGGCACGTCCTGCTGCTCTCCAGCGCGGGGACGCCCCCGGCCATCGAGGCGGCGATGCTCGAGGGCCTCGCGGGGCAGGCGATCGAGGTCGTGGCGCGGCGCGAGGTCGCCACGGCCAGCTTCGAGGAGGCCGCCGCGCTGCTGCCCGCGCTGCCCACGCGCTGCGACGCCATCGTCGGGCTCGGCGGCGGCCGCGCCCTCGACACGGCGAAGTACCTCGCGTTCCTCGCCCGGCTGCCGTTCCTGGCCGTGCCCACGTCGCTCTCGAACGACGGCTTCTGCAGCCCCTCGGCCAGCCTGACCGTCGGCGGCAGGCGCCGCTCGCTCCCGTGCGCCGTCCCGTTCGGCGTCGTCGTGGACACCGAGGTCTGCCTGCGCGCGCCCGAGGTCCTGTGGCTCTCCGGCGTGGGCGATCTCGTGGCCAAGGTGACGGCGGTGCACGACTGGAAGCTCGCGTTCCACGCGCGCGGCGAGCCGGTCAACGACTTCGCCGCCCTGCTCTCGGACGCGACAGTGTTCCAGTTCATGGCGCGCCCAGAGCGCGATCTCGAGGGCATGCGCCTGCTCGCGACGGCGCTGATGCTGAACGGCATCGCCATGGAGATCGCCGGCTCGTCCCGGCCGGCGAGCGGCAGCGAGCACCTCATCTCGCACGCGCTCGACCAGACGTCCGCGCGGCCGCGGCTCCACGGCCTGCAGGTAGGCACGGCCGCGTACGTCGTCAGCCGGCTCCAGGGGCGAGACACGGGCCCGATCGCGGGCGTGCTCGACGCGACGCGGTTCTGGGATGCGATCCGGGCGGACCCGTTCTCGCTCGACGAATGGCGGGAGGCGGTCCGCTTCGCGCCGGAGATCAAGCCCGGGTACTACACGGTCCTCTCGGCGCGCGATTGTGTGGTGGAGGTCGAGGCGATACTCCGGACCGACCCGCGACTTGAGGGGTGCTTTGTCTGAGGGGGAGGGGCGCGCTGCTGGAGAGGATCGGAGCGAGGACGAGGACGAGGACGAGCGCGCGCACGCGCACGCGCACGCG
>NZ_JEMA01000993.1 GCF_001589285.1 Sorangium cellulosum
GGCGCGTCCACCCCGGCGGCGCTGCGGGAGAGCCGGCTGCGCGAGGAGCTGACGCTCCTCGGCGACGCGCGCGCGGCCCTCCGGCGCGGCGACGCCGCCGGCGCGCTGGTGATCGTCGAACAAGCGCGGCTCCGCTTCCCTGGCGGCGCGCTCGCGCAGGAACGCGAGGCGCTCACCATCGAGGCGCTCTGGGACAGCGGCCAGCGCGCCGCAGCCGCGCAGCGCGCATCGGCATTCCTCCTCGCCTACCCCTCAAGCCCCCACGTCTCTCGCCTCCAAGCCTTCACCCGCTAGAGCGGGGGGTTCCCGCTTCGGATACGGGCCCATCTCGACGTTTTCGGTGCTCGGCGTACAGGAGTACGCCTGCGCGCCGAAAACGCCGATCTGGGCCCGTCTCCTGTGCGGGAGCCCCCCGCTCTGAGGCCGCAGAGGGGGGGCGTGAAGGGGGGNAGCCCCCCGCTCTGAGGCCGCAGAGGGGGGGCGTGAAGGGGGGTGGGGGAGAGAGAGGGG
>NZ_JEMA01000994.1 GCF_001589285.1 Sorangium cellulosum
CTCCAGCGCCGCAGCGCCGAGCTCCCGCCCGGCGCCGGGCGCGCCCGGCTCCACGCCGGCCCCCGGGGCCCTCGGCGGCTCGGCCCTGGCAGACGCTCCCCAGCCCCTGAACGAGGAGCAGCAGGCCGAGCTCCGCCGTCCGCAGCCGCTCGCGAGGCTCCGCGAGATGCTCAAGGCCGATCCGGCCGACCCGGACGCGCTCGCGCAGGTCGAGGAGCAGCTCCGCCAGAAGCGCAGCTTCGCCGAGCTGCGGGACGTCCTGCTCGCGGCCGCGCGCGTCCCCACGGCGCCCGTCGAGCGCAGGATGGCGCAGCTCCGCGACGTCGCCGGGCTGTGCGAGTCGCAGCTCCGCGACGTCGACACGGCGGTGCAGGCCTGGAGGCTGCTCTCCGAGCTCGATCCCGCCGACGCGCAGGCCCAGGCCGAGCTGCGGCGGCTGCTCGAGCGGAGCGCGCGCTGGGACGATCTCGCCGCGCTGCTCGAGCAGGAGGCCGTGGCCACGCCCGACGTCGCGCAGAAGATCGAGATCGAGAAGAAGCTCGTCTCGCTCCACGAGCAGCAGCGCCGCGATCCGATCGCGGCCGCGGAGGCGTGGGTCCGCGTCGCGGGCCTGTCGCCCGAGGACGGCACGGCGATCCAGGCCGCCGTCAAGCTCTTCGAGCGGGGCGAGCGGTTCGACCTCGCGGCGCAGGTCCTCGCCGACGCGGCCTCTCGCTTCCAGGACAATCTCACCCGCGCGCCGCTCCTCCAGAAGCTCGGCGAGCTCCGGATGCGGCTCGGCGAGCCGGGCGCCGCGGGCGACGCGTTCAGCCAGGTGGCAGAGCTCGTGCGGCAGCCGAAGCTGTGGGAGCTCGCGGAGAACGCCTACGTCGCCGCGGGGCGGCTCGTCGAGGCGGCGAGGGCGCTCTGCGAGCGGGCGCTGCTCGTGGACCGCAAGGCGCGCCCTGCGCTCTTCGTCCAGGCCGCGGAGCTGCTCCTCAGCACGGGCGACGTCGAGGGCGCGCTCGACCGGGTCGCGCGCGCGATCGAGCTCGATCCGGCGGGCGACGCCGCCGCCCCCGCGATCGAGGAGCTCTACCGGCGCACCCACCGGCTGCCCGAGCTCGCGCGGTTCCTGCTGGCCCGCGCCGAGCTGCTCGGCGACCGCGCGGAGCGCGTCGCGGCGCGGCGGGCGGCGGCCGCGGTGCAGCGCGAGCTCGGCGATCGCGACGGCGAGCGCGCGACGCTCTCGCTCCTGCTCTCCGACGGCGACGACGCCGAGGCGCTCACGCGGCTCGCCGAGGACGCCAGCGAGCGCGGCGATCACCAGCTGGGCGCGGAGCTCCTGCGGCGGCTCAGCGCGCTCACCGACAGCAACCCCGGCAAGATCTCGATCGCCATGCGCGAGGCGCGCATGCTCGCGGAGGGCTCCGGCGACATCGACGCGGCGATCGCCCGCTACGAGGCGATCGTGGCCGACCTCGATCCGCAGAACCGGAACGCGCTCCGGGCGATCGCCGCGCTCGAGGAGCAGCGCGGCAACCTGAGGGGCGCCGCCGGCGCGCTCGAGCGCGAGCTCGCGCTCGTGGAAGGCCCCGAGCAGCTCGACATCGCGCAGCGGCTCGCGGGGCTCTACGAGGGGCCGCTCGACGACCCGCACG
This sequence comes from Sorangium cellulosum, assembly GCF_001589285.1. Lineage (GTDB taxonomy): Bacteria > Myxococcota_A > Polyangia > Polyangiales > Polyangiaceae > Sorangium > Sorangium cellulosum_G. The sequence goes on from NZ_JEMA01000994.1 coordinate 1,641, forward strand.
GCGCCGTCAGGGCGCTCGAGGTCGTCCACGCCGCCGAGCCCGACGATCTCGACGCGGTCGCCCGGCTCGAGCGGCTCGCCGAGCGCCTGAACGACTGGCCGAAGGTCGCGCGCCTCATGGCGCTCCTGATCGAGGTGGAGGGCGACGAGGACGAGGCGTCGACGATGACCCGCCGCCTCGCCGAGATCCTGGACCAGGCGCTCGGCAGGAGCGACGAGGCGATGGCCCTCCTGGAGAAGCTCGCCGATCAGGGCGACGAGGCGTGCCGGGAAGCGTACGTCGCGCTCGGCGACCGGCTCGGCTGGAAGGGCGTCGTCGCGACCAAGCTGGTCGCCTGGAACGAGTCGATCGCGCGCGCCGGGCGCGACGTCGCCCTGCGCGGCGCGTTCGAGCGCTTCGTGGAGGTCGGCCACCACCGCGACGCGGCGCGCGTCGCGATGGAGCTCGCGCGCTCGCGCACCGCCGACGCCGCCCTCGGGGAGAAGCTCGAGGCGATCGCGGTGGAGCTCCAGGACCGCGAGGCCCTCTCCGTCGCGCACGACCTCCTCGCGCGGGATCTCACGGGCCCGGCGCGCGCTGTCGAGCTCGTGCGGCAGGCCGAGGTCCGGGTCTCCATGGGCGCCGATGCCCTGGAGGCCGTCCACCACGGCGAGGGCGCGCTGGCGAGCGTGCCGACCGCCGAGGTCGAGCCGCTGCTCGTGCGCCTCGCGGCGCTGGCCGACGCCCCGAGCCTCATCATCGACCTGTTCGAGCGCCAGGTGGGCCGGTGCCGCACCCCGGCCGATCGCCTCGCGGCGCTCGCCCGCGCCGCCGAGATCGCCTGCGAGCGCGGCGCCATCGACAGGGCGCGGAGCTTCTTCGAGCAGGCGCTCGGCGGCGGCGTCCAGGAGGACACGATCGCCATCCTCGAGCGGGTGGCGAGGGACGGCGACGAGCGATCCCGGTCGACCGCGCTGCGCTCGATCCTCGCCGAGGCGCTCGCGGCCGGCGGCCACGGCTCGCGTGACGGCGGCCGCACCCGGGCGGCGCTGCTCCGCCGCGCGGCCACGATCGTCCACCAGGATCTCGGCGACGTCGACCGCGCCTTCAGCTGGCTCGGGGACGCCGTGCTCGCGCACGTGGACGACGCGTCGCTCGACGCGCTCGAGGCCCTCGGGCGCGAGGTGGGCGATCCGCACCGCGTGGGCGCGACGTTGAACCGCGCGCTGGACGAGGTGTTCGACGGCCCGCTCGTGCGCAAGCTCCTCCAGCGACGGTCCAGGCTGCGGCGCGACGTGCTCGGCGACCGGCTGGGCGCCGCGGTGGATCTGAAGAAGCTCCACGATCTGTCGCCGTCGGACCAGGACGTGATGAACGAGCTCTCCAGCCTCCTGCTGGAGCTCGGCGATCACCGCGGCATGATCCAGCTCTACGAGGACCAGATCCTGCGCGGCCGCGATCCGGCGCAGCGGGCGGAGCTCGCGCGCAAGGTGGCGCGCATCTGGGAGGAGGAGCTCGGCGAGGCGCGCGAGGCGGCGGACGCCTGGCGCCGCGTCCTCCGCGTGAAGGCGGGGGATCCGGACGCGACCGCGGGGCTCGAGCGGGCGAAGTCCGGCAACCTCAAGCGCACCCCGCCGCCGCCGGTGCTGCCGACCAGGCCGCCGGGCCCGTCGCTGACCGAGCCGCCGCTCGCGCCCCGGGTGCCCAACCTCGAGTCGATCGGCGCCGAGGCCGCCGTGACGGCGGCCGCTGGGGCCGCTGTCGCCGTGGCGGCGAACGGCCACGTGGACCCCGGGATCCACGCCGCCGAGGCGCTGCCGGAGGAGCCCGCCGGGCTCACCGAGGCGCAGGCTCCGCAGCTCGATCCGCAGCAGGCCGAGGCAACCCACGGCGATGCGTCGTACGAGGCCGCCGGGGTCGACGCGAGCGGGGTCGACGCGAGCGTCGGCGCTGTCGGTGTGGCGCTGGAATCCGGGCAGGAGCTCGCTCCCGACGGCGCCGGGCTCGTTCCGCCGGCCGAGCTCGCCGGTGAGGAGGCCGCCCCCGCGCAGCCGTCGGACCTCGATGGCCACGCGCCGCAGCAGGCAGTTGCCGGGGACTTCGCGCTTTCGCCGACGGCCAACCCGCCTGAGGTGCCGCCGCTGCCTCTCTCCGACGAGGTCGACGTCGACGCGGAAGAGGTGGAGTTCCTCGACGACGAACCCGGTGCTCCCTAGTCGCATCGACCCGGCGGAGACGCCGCGCGCCGGGGAGATCGTGAGTCGCGGAGGCACGGAGGAGACATGCCCTCTCTGATCCTCCCCCCGGCGCTCCGCCCGGGCGACACCATCGCCGTCATCGCGCCTTCCAGCCCGTTCGAGCCTGTCCTCGCGTGGGTCGGGCTCGGCTGGTTCGCCCAGCGCTACCGCGTGCTCTTCGACACGGGCGGCGGTCCTCCGCTCGCCGGCGACTCCCGCGGCGGCGGGGCGCCGTCGCTGTCGGCGCCTTCCAGCCGTGGGCTGTTCGCGCGGACGGGCTATCTGGCCGGCAACGACGCGCGCAGGAGGGACGAGCTCGTCCACGCGCTCTCGCATCCCGACGTGCGCGCCATCTTTGCGGCCCGCGGCGGCTACGGCGCGAACCGGTTCGTCCACCGGCTGGACTGGACAGTCCTCGCGAGGCACCCCCGCTGGATCGTCGGCTTCTCCGACATCACCGCCCTCCACGTCGAGGCCGCGCGCGCCGGCGTCGCGTCGCTCCACGGCGTCCACGTCACCGCGCTCGGCCGCGGCGACACTCGCGCCCGCGCCGCGCTGATCCGCGCCCTCGAGGATCCGCTCGGCGAGCGCAGCTTCGGCGGCCTGACCACGCTGCGCGCCGGCGCCGCCGAGGGGCCGCTCTTCGGCGGCAACCTGGCCCTGCTCCACGCCTGCGCCGCGGCCGGCCGCCTCCGGGTGCCGGAGGGGTGCGTCCTCCTGCTCGAGGACGTCACCGAGCGGCCCTACCGCATCGATCGCATGCTCTCGACGCTCGAGGTCGGCGGCCACCTCGCCCCGGCCGCGGCCGTGGTCCTCGGCGATTTCGAGCAATGCGACCCGGGCCCCGACGGCGTCACGGTGGACGAGGTCCTCCGCGACAGGCTGCTCCCGCTGGGCGTCCCCGTCGTCGCGGGGCTGCCGATCGGCCACGGCCTCCGCAACGAGCCCGCCATCCTCGGCGGCTTCGCGCGCGTCCTCTCGCGCGGCCCCGACGCCGTTGTCACGCTCGCTGGCGCCTGAGCACCCGGTCACCGCGCCCGCGCCGCGCGGTCACCACGGTCACGCGGTCGCGCTGTCACGCGATCACCAGAAGATGCCTCTTCGCTCCTTCAGCCCGCGGTTCAGCATCGACTGGATCCGACCCTTCACGAGGGACACCTTCTCCTGGATCACCGCGTCGTCGTCGTCCGGGTCCCCGCGGAAGGTCATCGGCTCGCCGAAATAGATCCGGTATTTGGTCGGCAGCGGGAGCTGACCGCCGGGGAGCAGGAGCTGCGGGATGACGGGGAACGTCGGCATCCCGAGCGCCTTCGAGACCGACTCGAGGTTGCCGAGCGAGATGTACTGCTCCTCGCCCCCGATGACGGCGATCGGCACGATCGGCGTGTCGGTCTCGAGCGCGAGCCGCATGAACCCGAGCCCGAAATCCAGGAGCTGGTAGCGGCTAGAGAACCCCTTCGAGATCCCGCGCGTCCCTTCCGGGAACACCAGGATCGCGGCGCCCATGTCGAGCAGGCGCCGCGCGTTCTCGGGCACGCCGACCACCTGGCCCACGCGCGAGAAGAACGTCGCCACGAACGGCAGCGTCTGCGTCCACTTCTCGACCATGCTCCGCATCACGCGCGGCGGCTCCGCGTCGAGGAACAGCGAGGCCGCGATGAGCATGCCGTCGAACGGGAGCTGGCCGGAGTGGTTGGCGACCAGCAGCACCCGGCCGGTCGGGACCCGATCGATGCCGAACACCTCGGTCCGGAAATAGAAGCGATGAAAGAACGCGGCGACCCCGATCGCGTACTTCGCCCACTCCCTGTCGAGCCCGAACGGGTCGACCCCGTCGGCCGCCTGCGGGAGCGCGACCCGGCGCAGCCGGTCCTCGAAGTCCTGACCGAGCAGCCGGATCGTGGCGTCGTCGAGCGTGCCGCGCACGCCGTCGACCCCGAGGCGCGCGAGCGGCAGCGCTGTGTGCGTGGCGAAGTGGCTCAGCCTGGCGAGCGTGGTTTTGCCGGCCATGAGCGCGGGACGATAGCAAAACTCGCGTGCGCCTGCACCGCAGGAAGGGCTTGACCATCGGCCGCCTCGAAGCGACCGTCGACCCGATGAGCGAACGAACGCCCGGTCGAGGCCGCCGCCCCGGCGCAGACTCCGATCCGTCCCTCCGGCCCATCCTCATCACCGGCATCTGCGGCCGCCTCGGACGGCGTCTCGCGCGGCGACTGCACCGCGACCAGCGCGTGATCGGCGTCGACAGGCGCGGCTTCGACGGGCGTCCCAAGGACATCGAGCATCACCAGATCGACATCCGCCGCAAGAAGACCCAGGACATCTTCCGCCAGGAGCAGCTCGCCGCGGTCGTCCACCTCGGGGTCATGCACGATCCGCGGGTGAGCCAGATGGAGCACCACAGCTGGAACCTCGCGGGCTTCCAGCGGCTGCTCGAGTTCGTCGCGCAGTACGACGTGCCCAAGCTCATCGTGCTGTCGAGCGCCAACGCCTACGGCCCGCGCCCCGACAACGCGCAGTTCCTCACCGAGGACGCGCCGCTGCTCGGCGGCGCGTCGTTCAGCGAGATCCGCGACCTCATCGAGGTCGACATGCTGGCGCAGTCGTTCTTCTGGAAGCACCCGCAGACCGAGACGGTCATCCTCCGGCCGGTCCACATCCTCGGCTCCGTGCGGAACGCGCCGTCGAACTACCTCCGGCTCAACGTGATCCCGACGCTCCTCGGCTTCGATCCGATGGTGCAGGTCATCCACCAGGACGACGTCGTCTCCGCGATCGTCGCGGCGCTCCGGCCCGGCGTGCGCGGGATCTTCAACCTCGCGGGGCCGCCGCCGCTGCCGCTCTCGCGCGTCATCGAGATCACGGGGCGGACGCGCGCGACGATCCCCCACTTCGTCATGCAGACGATCATCCCGCGGCTGTGGCGCTTCAGGGCGACGTCGTTCCCGGCCCCCGAGCTCGATCACATCCGCTACGTGTGCATGGTCGACGACCGGCGGGCGCGCGAGATCCTCGGCTACACGCACGGGCACGACATCCAGGAGACCGTGCAGGCGGTCGACGACATCACCTGAGGCGCGCGTCATGAAGCGAACAACGCGGATCGCGCGGCTCGCCGACTACTACGAGGACTTCGCGCCCGAGTACGTCTCCACCTGGAAGGAGATCCAGCGCTACGAGAAGCCCGTCCGCGCCTTCCTGCGCGAGGTCGTCGCCGAGGGGGCGCGCGTGCTCGACGCCGGCTGCGGCCCGGGCCACCTGACCCGCGATCTCCCGCCGTCGGTCGATGTCGTGGGCTTCGACATCGCCGAGGGCATGCTCGAGATCGCCCGCAAGAAGCGGCCCCACGGCGCCTACCACCGGCACGACTACCACCTGCCGATCCCGCGCTCGTGGGGGCGCTTCGACGCCGCCCTCGGGCTCGGCACGCTGGAGTTCTGCGACGACCTCGCGCTCGTCCTCGCGAACCTCGCCGGCGCGATGCGGCCCGGAGGCAGGATGCTGGTGAGCATCGTCGAGCGGAGGCCGCACGTCAGGATGCACAAGCGCGCCGCGCGCCCGCTCTCCGTCGAGCTCCCCGGCGTGAGCATGTATCTTTACACCTTCGCCGAGCAGACGGACGCCATCCAGCGCGCGGGCCTGCTCCCGCACAGCTATCGGCTCCACGCGGGCTGGCGACAGGACGAGTACGACGTCGACGTGATGTACGCGCTCTGGGATCTCGAGCGCTGCGCCCAGCGCAGCAGCGAATGATGCGTCGAGGGCGGCGCGCGAGTCTTTCCGCGCCGAGCCGTCCGGGGTAGAGGTGAGCGACGGTTCGATGGAAGTGAAGCTCGGGGGCACCTTCGTGACCTGCGCGATGGGGCCGCTGCACCACGCCGGCACATGCATCCAGGGCAGGAGGGTGCCGGAGGGGCTCCGCGAGCTCGCGCCCGGGGGGCTCCTCGGCGGCTTCCAGCGCGGCGTCGATCAGGCGGCGAAGCTCGCCGGCGTCCGCAGGGAGGACGTCGAGCGCCTGCTCCCGATGAGCGACGTGCGCGAGGCGATCGAGCGGCTCGGCGAGAGCCAGACGGAGGCCGTCGTCGCCTGGGACGTGTACGCGGGGCGCATCGGCGGGCTGCTCGAGGGCGTCGCGGAGGTGACCAACCACGGGCAGGCCCCCGACGTGAGCCTGTGCCTCGAGCGGCTCGCGAACAAGGTCCGGCGCGACCCCCCGTTCGCGGAGCCGCTCCAGATGCTCGCCGACGACGTCGCGCACTGGCAGGCGATGATCGGCCGCTGCCGCAAGCTGCTCGACGAGAGCGGCGGCGGCGCGCTCGCCAAGGCGTATCGCCGGCGGCAGCTCCGCAAGATCGGCACGATCGCGGCCTCGGCCCTCGTCATCGTCGCGGCGCTGTCGGTGATCGTGCGCGTGCAGACCGCGCGCGCGCGCGTCGATGCGGCGCTCGCGCGCCCCGAGGTGTGCGCCGTCCGCGCCATCGCGCAGGACGATCTCGGCCGGGCGACGGGCGAGCAGCAGCGGCGCGCGGCCGCGCGGGCCGAGGAGTGCGCCGCGGTCGAGGCGCGCGAGGCGCGCGAGCGCGAGGAGCGGCAGCGCGCCGAGGAGAAGGCGCGCGAAGAGCAGCGGCAGCGCGCGGAGCGCGACGATCGGTGCGCCGCGCTCGCCGTGCGGTTCAAGGCCGGGGCGTTCTCCGACGAGGACGGCAAGCTCGCCGGCGTGCAGGGCGATCTGCTCCGGCGGATCGCGGGGCGGCGGCTCACCGCCGCCGACGTCGGGCCGAGCGGCCCCGCCTTGCCGTGCGACGGCGCGCGCGGCGGCGACGAGCTCCGCGCGGCGTTCGTTGAAGCGCTGATCGCCTCGGCGTGGGCGTGGGTGCCGTCCGCCGATCCCGGCCCGAGGCTCGGCGAGCTGCTCGCGGCGCGCCGCGCGGAGCTGCCGCCGCGCGCTCGCACGATGCTCTCGGTCCGCACCGCGCACGAGACCAAGCGCGCCATCGTCTCGGGTGATCCGGCCGCGCTCGAGCGTGCGTCGCGCCTGTGCGCGCTCACGACAGCGCTCGAGATCGCGAGCGGCCCCGCCTGCGGGGCCCTGGCGAGGCTGAACGTCAAGCCGTCGCCCTAGCGACGCACCTCAGCGATCGCTGACGGGACGCCGCGCATCGGCGATCGCTGACCGGGATCGCCGGCGCGCGGCGCAGGGCGCGCAGCGACGGGCCTCGCGAGCGGCGCGAGCGCGGGGAGCGCGAGCGATCTGGGGTGGGTCGGCTGAGCGAGAGCGGCCCGCGGCTCGGGCCGCGCCGCCGATCGTCGGAGAGGCCTACCCCGGGCGCCGCGCGACGCGCCGCGCCCGGGGGGCCGTGGGGGCGTCTACTTGAAGGCGGGGATCTTGTCCGAGTCGAGCACGCAGACGAGCATCTTGGGATCGCACTTCACCTTGAGATCCGCGGAGATGCCGGAGGCGTACGGAAGGAAATAAGGCGGCTCCGGGTCCGGGATGTTGTCGCAGAGCTTGTCATCGGGGACCTCGACGACCTCGGTCTTCGGCTCTCCGGTCTCGGGATCCACCGCCTGCTCTCCGGTCTCGGGATCCAACACCGGCTCCTCGACGGCGAGTCCGCAGTGCACCTCGGGCCAGAGCCCGACGACCCTGTACTTCGCGGTGCAGGAGCCCTCGGTGTACGTGAGGTCGGCCTGGAACATGTTTCCGAGGTTTGCGGCCGTCACATACACTTCCAGGTTGCTCCACTCGTACCTGAGGGAGCGCCCGTCGGCAGGCTCGTCGCCGCCGCCCTCGCCACCAGCGCCGCCGGCGGCTCCGCCAGCGCCGCCGGCCTCGCCGCCGCCG
>NZ_JEMA01000995.1 GCF_001589285.1 Sorangium cellulosum
GTGCGGGGCGAGGCGCGCCGCGACGGCGGCCGCGAGGTCGTCGAGCAACGCGGGCGGGAGCGCGGCCCCGTCCATCGCGCCGGGCGCCCCGTGGTCGGGGACGATCACCGCGGCGACCACCTGGCCCCAGCGCTCGTCCTGCACGCCGAACACGACCGCGCCCACGACGCCCGCGCAGGACGCGAGGACCTGCTCCACCTCGGCGGGGTAGACGTTCTCGCCGCCGGTCACGATGAGATCGCTCCGGCGCGCCGCGACGTGCAGCCGCCCGGCGGCGTCGACCGCGCCGAGATCCCCGGTGCTGAACCACCCGGCGCCGTCGACGACGAGCTCCGGCGCGCGCTCCGGGCCGCGGTGGTAGCCGCGGAACAGCACGGGGCCGCGGATCTCGATGCGGCCCACGCCATCGCTGCCGGCGCCCGCGATGCGCAGCTCGACGCCGGAAATCGGCGCGCCGGAGCCCGGCTCGCGGGTGCGCGGATCGCGCGGGCGCTGGACGGTGACCTGCGAGCACGCCTCGGTTAGGCCGTACGTGGTGAGCGCGGGGACGCCGCGGCGCGCGCACTCGCCGAGCGCCCGCTCCGGGGCGCCCGCGCCGCCGACGAGCACCGCGCGCAGCCGGGCGAGGACGTTGTCGCTGTCGGCGTCCAGCAGCGCGAGCAGCATCGTCGGCACGACGGAGAGCAGCGTCGCGCGGTCGCGCGCGATCGAGGCGAGCACCGCGGCGGGATCGAAGCGGGGCACGAGGACGACGGCGCGCCGCGCGAGCAGGCAGCGCGTCACGATCGAGAGGCCCCCGACGTGGCAGAGCGGCATGCAGAGCAGCCAGCGATCGTCGTCGCGCACGCCGAGGTTGGCCGCGCTCGCCTCGGCCGCGGCGAGGAACGCGCGGCGCGGGAGCACCGCGCCCTTGGGGCGCCCGGTCGTGCCCGAGGTGTAGACGATGGCGAGATCGCCCGAGGGATCCGGCGGTACGACGCCGGCGGCCCGGGCGATCTCGATGGCCTCGGCGGCGCGCGGCCCGCGCTCTCGGCGCGCGGCGAGCTCCCGTCCGGCGTCGTCGAGCAGGGCGGCGAGCTCGGGCTCGCGGAGCACGAGGTCCGGCCGCGCGTCGTCGATCAGGAGGCTCGCCTCGCCGGCCGTGAGCCGCGGGTGGATCGGGACGAGGACCGCGCCGAGCGCGAGCAGGGCGTGGAGGACGACGACGGTCCCGAGCGCGTTCGGGGCGACGAGCGCCACGCGAGCCCCCTGCCCCACCCCCGCGCGGGCGAGCCGCGCGCAGACGGCGGCGACCGCGGGCGCCAGATCGCCGAAGCGGAGGGCGCCGCCGGGGCCGACGCGGACGCCGGGGACGTCGAGCGCGTGCGGCGCGTCCGCGTCGCCGCCGCCGTGCACGAGCGCCGTCCGCGCCGCGACCGCGGGGTCGCGCGCGGCGTCGAGGAGGCTCAGGCCCTCCATCGTCCGACCCCGAGACCCGGCCGATCGCTGGCCGCGATCAGGCCGCCCTCGTGGAGCTGCGGGACGCGGATCGCGGGCCACGCCTCCAGGCCGGCGTGCGCGTCGAGGCCGCACGCCAGCGGAGCGCGCGGCAACGACAGCGCGAGCTCGCACGCGGCGGCGAGCGCGATGGGGCCGTCGAAGAGGTGCGTCACCACGGTGCCGAGGCCGCGCGCCTGCGCCCTGCAGCCGAGCTCGTGCGCGCGCAGCAGCCCGAGGATCGCGGGCTTCAGGATGAACGCGGCGCAGCCCTCCGCGTCGAGCAGGCGCTCCGGCATGCCCTCCACCGCGAGCGACTCGTCCGCCGCCCATGGGACCTCGCACGCGCCGAGGTGGTGGAGCAGCTCCGGCGCGACCGGCTGCTCGACGAAGCGCGGGCGGAGCGGCGCGAGCAGGCCGAGCCGGCGGGGCGCTTCGTCCAGCGACCAGGCCGCGTTCGCGTCGAGCCGGAGCTCGACGGCCGGGTGCTCCCGCCGGAGCGCGCGCAGCGCCTCGAGATCGCGCGCGAAGCCCTCCTGCCCGCGGGAGCGGAGCTTCACCTTGATCGTCCCGACGCCGCGCACGGCGAGGGCGCGGGCGCGATCGAGCATCTCCGGCAGCGCGGATGACGTCGTGAGCAGCCCGTTGACCTGGACCTCCTCGTAGCGCCGGTGCCCGCCGAGGCAGGCCGAGACCGGAACGCCGAGGCGCTGGCCGAGCAGGTCGAGCAGCGCCGTCTCCAGCGCGAAGCGCGCCGCCGGGGCGCCGCGCAGCCGCGAGGACAGCGGCGCGAGCGCGCGCTGGATCGCGAGCACCGTCGCCGCAGGCGCCGCGCCCGGCGCGCCGCCGGGCAGATCGATCGGGCCGAGCGCCCCTGGCAGCTCGGCGAGCGCGCGCTGGTCGTCGTCGGCCGACTCGGGCGAGAAGCCGGGGAGCGGCGTGGCCTCGCCGACGCCCACGCGCCCGTCCTCGTCGGAGATCGACAGCACGAGACCCCGGCGCGCGCCCTCGAGTTCGACGAGCTCAAGGCTGGCGGCGGCGACGCGCATGATCCCTACAGCCCCGCGGCGAGCCCCAGCGAGAAGAGCAGCGCGTAGGCGAGCAGCAGCTTCGCCGTCCCGGCGAGGCACTCGTTGAGCGGGCGGCCGTCGGTCGTCGCCAGCACCTGGAGCAGGCGCACGGCGCGCGGGAACGTCGCGACGACGAGGAGCGTCCACCGTCGGCCCTCGCCCACGGCGAGCGCCACGGGGACGGCGTAGGCGACCGCGAGGAGCATCGCGTATTCGAGGACGCCCGCCTTGCGGCCGAAGCGGACGGCGAGCGTGCGCTTGCCGGCGACGACGTCGGTGTCGCGATCGCGGACGTTGTTGACGACGAGCACGGCGGTGGCGAGGGCGCCGACGGGCACGGCCGCCGCCCACGCGAGCGGCGGGACCGAGCCGAGCTGGACGAACGCCGTCCCGCAGACGGCGACGAGGCCGAAGAACACGAACACGAAGACGTCGCCGAGGCCGTGATAGCCGAGCGGATACGGGCCTCCGGTATAGGCGACGCCGGAGAGGATCGACGCGACGCCGATCGCCACGATGGGCCACCCGCCCACGAGCGCGAGGTGCACCCCGAACGGCAGCGCCAGGGCGATCGTGACGAGGAGCCCGACGCGCACCTGGCGCGGCGTGAGCAGCCCCGCCTGCACGGCGCGGGTGGGGCCGAGCCGCTCGTGCGTGTCGGCGCCCTTCTCGTGATCGAACACGTCGTTCGCGAAGTTCGTGGCGATCTGGATAAGCATCGCGCCCGCGAGGGCCGACAGCGCCGGCCCGAGCCGCATGCCGCCGAGCGCGTAAGCGACGGCCGTGCCGACCATGACCGGCGCCAGCGCCGCGGTGAGCGTCGCCGGCCGGCACGCGAGGAGCCACGCCCGGAACGAGCCCGGCCGCACGCCCGCCGAGACCGCCGCCCCGGCCGCCTGGGAGGCCGCCGTCGCGCTCATGATCCCCTCCCTTGCCCGCAGCGACGCCGCCCGCCCGCGGCCGAGCGATCGCCCCCGCGCGGCGCGATGGCCTCGCCGGACGCCTCACGCGTGAAGTCCTCGGCTCCGGAGCTGCTGTTCGCGTTGACCTGGCTCATGACCGTGGCTCCCTCTCCTTCCGCAGGCTCGGGTTGTCGGCGCGCGCGCCGCTCATGATGGCTGTAGATCGGCCGCCGCCGGCCCGCCGATCAGCGCGGCGACCGCGCGGCGGACATCGGACCAGAGGCGCCCGACGCGGGCGGCGCCGTCGTGGGGCGGAACCACCGCCTCGATCAGCGTCGCGCCAGGCCGCTGGTGGGCGGCGGCGAGGGCGCGGGCGAGCCCCTCGGCCGTGCCGGCGCGCTCGTACGCGAGCCCGAACATCGCCGCCGCGGGCGCGAAATCGAGGTGCTGCGGCATCGTGAAGCCGCGGTCGAGCAGATCCGCGCCTCGCCCGGCGATGGGGAGGTGCTCGAAGATGCGGCCGCCGTCGTTCTGGACCACGACGACGACGAGCGGCGCGCCGCGCTCCCCCGCGACCTTCGCGGCGAGGAGCAGGCCGGTCAGATCGTGCAGCAGGCTGAGATCGCCGAGCAGCAGCGTGACCGGCTCGCTTGCGGCGGCGCAGGCGCCGGCCGCGGCCGACACGAGGCCGTCGATCCCGCTCGCCCCGCGCTGGTGCAGGACGCGCAGCGCGCGCGCCGACGGCGGGCAGTATGTGTCGAGATCGCGCACCGGCATGCTGTTGCCGATCGCGAGCAGCGAGCCCTCCGGGCACGCGCTGGCCACCGCCCGGGCGACCTCGCCCTCGGTGAGCTCGTCCCCGGCGCACGCGCGCGCGGCCAGCGCCGCCGCGAGCTCGCCGGCGCGCGCGAACGACGCGGCCCACTCCCTCCGCGCGCGCCCGAGGTCCCCCGCCGCCCCGGCGAGGCGCGCCGCGAGGCCCTCGCACACGTCCACGGGCTCGGCCATGACGAGCGCTGCCGCGGCGCTCGTCGGATCGTTCCAGCCGTGCGGGGACACCACGAACCGGCGGCAACCCCCGTGCTCGGCGATGTAGGTCGCGTACCCGGCCGATGTCGGCGGGGCGCCGATCTCCAGGAGGAGGTCGGGCGCGTTCGCCGCGCGGAACTCGGGCGCGCGCAGGAACGAATCGAACGAGGCCGGCATCACGACGCCGTCGGCGACGCCGCCGAAATAGATCTGGCTCGTGCCCTCGGCGAGCACCGGGAAGCCGGTCGCCCGCGACAGATCGAGCACCGCCCGGCGCGCCCGCGCGTCGTCCTCGCGGCTCGGGGCCGGGCCGCAGACGATGAGCCCCCGCTCGGCGCGCGCGCAGCGCGCGGCGATCTCGTCGAGCGCGCGCGCGTCAACCGCGGCGCGCGCCGACACGACCCGCGGGCCGGCGCGGCGCATCAGCGCCTCCCACTCGGCCTGCCACGGCTCGGGCCCGGCCACCTCGACCGGCTCGAGCGGCTTGCGGAAGCGGGCGTTGATGTGGACCGGCCCCGGCGTGGGCGAGAGCGCGCGCGAGACCGCCTGGGCCGCGATGCGCGTCACGGCGCGCAGCGCGAGCGGCGACGGATCCGGCAGCCCGATCTCGGCGAAGTGACGGACGTGGTCGCCGAAGAGCTTGATCTGATCGATGGTCTGCGAGGCCGCCGCGTCGGCGAGCTCCCACGGCCGGTCGGCGGTCACCGCGATGAACGGCGTGAAGCTCTGGTGCGCCTCGATGATCGCCGGCAGGGCGTGGGCGCCGGCCGTGCCCGAGGTGCAGACGAACACGCTGGGGCGGCCCGTGACGCGCGCCTGCCCGAGCGCGAAGAACGCCGCGGCGCGCTCGTCGATGACCGCGTGGCACCGCACCTCCCCGCTCTCCATCGCCGCGAGCGCGAGCGGCGTGGAGCGCGACCCTGGGCAGAGCACCACGTCGCGCACGCCGGCCTGCGCCAGCGCGCGGACGAAGAGCTGAGCCCAGGCCGAGTGGAGGTTCGAGCCGCTCACCGCGATCGTCCTTCCCGCGCGGGCACCTCAGCCCTCCCCCGGCGTCGCCACGAAGAGGCACACGACGCCCATCGTGAGCGGCTCCACGCGCAGCACCCGGAGCCCCGCGCCGCGCATCTGCTCCGCGAACTCTTCCGGCGAGGGGAACCTCGCGATCGAGTCCTGCAGGTAGCGGTACTCGTCCCTCCCGGAGATCGCGCCGCCGATGTACGGGACGACTGTGTGGATGTGGAAGCGCGCGAGCTTGCTCATGAGCCCCCCGCGCGGCTCGCTGAGCTCGAGGATCGCGACGCGCCCCCCGGGCCGCGTGACGCGCGCCATCTCGCGGAGCGCCCGCGCGCGATCCGGTACGTTGCGGATCCCGAACGCCATCGAGATCGCGTCGACGCTCGCGTCCCCGAGCCCCAGCTGCTCCGCGTCGCCGACCTCGAGCTCGACCCGCCCGGCGAGCCCCGCGGCCTCCACCTTGCGGCGGCCGACGGCGAGCATGCCCTGCGACGGATCGACCCCGATGACCTTCACGTCGTGCGTCCGCGCGATCGCGATCGCGAGGTCGGCGGTGCCGGTCGCCAGATCGAGCACCGTGGCGCCGGGGACGAGCTCGAGCGAGCGCACTGCCCGCCGCCGCCAGCCCTGATCGAGCCCCATCGAGATGACCCGGTTCAGGAGGTCGTACCGCTCGGCGATGCCGTCGAACATCTCGCCGCTGCCCGCGCGGCGCTCCCCGCGCGGCGCCTCGTCTTGCCCCACCTGGCTCATGTCCCGCCCTCCACCTGCGCCGCGCGGTGCCCATCGCCGCGCTCCGGCGCGAACCGCTTGCCCTCGCCCGACGGCGGCGCGGCGGCCTCGCCGCTCCCCGCCGCCGGGGCGCCGTCGAGCCCGCGCTTCCGCTCATGGAGCCGCATGTGGCCCCGCTGGATGCCCTCGCTGGCGAGCGCGCGCAGCGCCGCCAGGTTCGACGCGAGCCCGACGGAGGCCAGCACCACCGCGAGCTCGCGCGCGCCCTTCGCCCCCACGAGCTGCAGCGCCGCGCGCACGCCGGCGTGCACCTCGGTCGAGCCGCCCACCGTGCCGACGGCGAGCGGCAGCTCCGCGCGGCCCACGAGCCCGCCGGGCACGCGCTCCCACGTGCTGAGCGGCCGGTACTTGCCGCTCATCGACGCATACGCGTGCGCGCCCGCCTCGATGGCGCGGAAGTCCTGCCCGAGCGCGACAGCGGCCGCGTCGAGCCCGTTCATGAAGCCCTTGTTGTGGGTGGCCGCGCGGTACGGATCGAGCTCCGCGAAGCGGCTCGCCCGCGCGACGCCGCTCGCCACGTCCGCGCCGCCGAGCGCGTCGTCGCCGACCGTGGCCGTCACCCGGACCAGGCGGCGGACGGTCAGGTTCGAGAGGATCCGGAGCCCGAGCGTCCCGCCGGCGATGCGCTGCACGAGCGGCGCCACCGCCTCCGCCACGGTGTCGACAAGGTTCGCGCCCATGGCGTCGCCGACCTCGACGTAGAGGTGCACAACGAGCACGCCGAGCTCCGCCGAGAGGACGCGCACCTCGGCGTCGCGGCAGCCGCCCCCGCGCGCCACCATCCTCGGGATCGCCGCGTCGCCCGCCGCGAGGAGGCTCTCGCGCGCCGCCGTGAGCCGGCGCGCGGCCTCCTCGGCGTCCGGCACGTCGTCGAGCTGGACCTGCGCGGTCATGATCGGCGGGTCCGCCTCGCCGGAGAAGCCCCCGGACAGGCGGACCATGCGCGCCGCGTTCGACGCGGCGGCGATCACGCTCGGCTCCTCCACCGCCATCGGCACGAGCACGTCGCGCTGGTTGACGCGGAAGTTCAGCGCGAGCCCGAGGGGGAGCGCGTGCGTGGCGATGACGTTCTCGCACATCCGATCGGCCACCGCCGTCGGCAGCCCGCCCCCGCTCGCGAGGTGCGCGAGCGCGTCCTCGTCGAGCAGGCCGAGCGCCTGGATCGCGCGGAGCCGATCCTCGAGGCACCGCTTGTAGAAGCCGCTGATCCGGCTGGAAACGTTCTGGCTCATCGGGCGCCTCCGCGCGTCGCCTGCGCTCGCGTCGACTGGGCGCGCTCGGCCGTGTCGTCCACGGGCGCCGCGCGTTGCATCAGGGAGATCGTCATCGCCGCTCACCGCCTCCGCCGGGGGGTCGACATCGCGACCCCCTCGAGCGCCGCCTTCGCCGGGCACTCCGGGAGCGGCTCGATGCTCCGCACCGCGTCCCCGCAGAGCCGCGACGCGAGCTCCAGGCAGTCGTCCACGACGTGCTTCTCGATCATGATGTGCGCGATGCGCCGGCCGAGCTCGGGCTCGACCGCCGCGTCCTCGGTCGCGCAGTGCGCCTCGAGGGCGGGCGTGAGCTCCCGGTCGCGCTCCATGGCGAGCAGCAGCGGGTAGGTCATCTTCCCCTCGCGCAGGTCCGTGAGCAGCGCCTTGCCGGTCGCCTCCGGATCGCCCGCGAAGTCGAGGACGTCGTCGACGAGCTGGAACGCGACCCCGAGGCTCGTGCCGAAGCCCTCGAGCGCCTTGCAGAGCGGCTCGCTCACGCCGCCCGCGCGCGCCCCCGCGAACATCGCCCAGCGGAACAGCGAGGCCGTCTTGCCGTCGACGATCTGGAAGTACTCGCTCGTGCTCGTGCGCACGCGGCCGCGCGACGCGAGCTGGAGCGCCTCCGCGATGACCATCTCCTTGATCACCTGGAGCACCCGCTCGAGCACGTCGGGCATGCCCGCCGCCTGGATCTTGCAGAGCGCGTCGAGCAGGAGGTAATCGCCGCCGAAGATCGACGCGGCGTTTCCGTAGATGACGCGCGCCGCGTCCGCGCCGCGCCGGCGGTCGCCGAGGTCGACAACGTCGTCGTGGAGGAGCGTCGCGTTGTGGACGAGCTCGACCGCCACCGCGAACGTCCGCGCGGCCTCGTTGAACCCGCCGCCGATGTGGGCGGCCAGGGCCACGCAGATGGGCCGCAGCCGCTTGCCGCTGAGCCCGAGCAGGTGCCGCGCGCTCTGGTGCGCCGGCGTGTCCCCGTCCAGCCCGACCTTCGCCAGCTCGCGCTCGACATCCGCGAGGTCCCCGTCGAGCAGGCGCCTGAGCTCCGCGAGGCGCGCCGCGAGCGAGTCGAGCCCGCGTCCAGCGCACATGCCTCCGAGGCTCGAGACGACATCGCTCCGCTGGACCGTCCCAGTAAACGTTGTTGTCGCAGTCATCCCATCTCCACCTGGATGCACGAGCGCACGCTGCTCCCCGCACCGCGCGGGGCCCACGTAGCGGTCGAGCCCTCCGAAATCACGAGCCCGCTATGCGCCTCGCCGAGACCGCACAGCGCGGATCGGGAACCGGACCAGATCCCCGAACCGCGAGAAATCCACGGTCCTGCTCTTGATGAACCCATCGAGCGCCGTCTGCGCGACGATCACGAACGAGAGGAGCCGCTCCACCCGATCGAGGCTGAACCGGGCCGCGTCGGTCGGCGGCAGGCCCTCGAGCAACGCGGACGCCCGCTCGAGCCGTTCCCTCACGGAGTCGGCGATCAGCCGCTCGCGCTCGGCGAACACTTTGGAAATCATCTTCCAGAAGTCCGTCTCGGCCTCGAAGAACTCCTTCCGCTCGCCCGGTTTCCATACTCTTCGTACTACACCCCACCTCTGCAGTTCTGTCAGTGACATACTCATCGCGCCGGAAGAAACCTGCAGGCGTTCGCCGATCTCCGCGGCGGACAGGGCGCCGCCCGCGATGAACAGGACGGTCCAGATCCGCCCGAGCACCCGCCGGAACCCCCAGTGCTCGATGACATCGCCGATCGCGTCCGCCGCGAGCAGCTCCGCCTGACGGTGGATGTCGGTTGAAGGGCTCATTGAACTTTCAAAATTTTCTGAATGAAGTGTGTGGGCCAAGCTGGACCGGCGTCAAGGCGCTCCCGACCGTCCTCAGCGAGAAACGGACGGGCACGGCTTTAGCGCGGCCGGCGCGGCTCGCCTCCGGGTCCGGCGCGGCTGGCGCACGCGCTGAGGACGGCCGCGACCCTCGCCTCGGCGCCGGCCACGTGGCTCGAAGTGTCCTGTCGGGGACTCCGCTACCGCCGGCCGCGCCGGCCGTCGCCGCGCAGCCGGCGCGGGCTCACGCCTGCATCCGGGCCGCGAGATCCCGGTTCTGCCGGAGCAGCGCTTCCGGCATGCGGGCGCCGAACGACGTCAGGAACGCCTCGCGCTCGCGCGCCTCCTCCAGCCACGCGTCGCGGTCCACGGCGAAGAGCTCGCGCAGCGCCTCGTCGTTCACGTCGAGGCCGCTCGTGTCGAGCTCCCCCTCCGCGGGCATGATCCCGAGCGGCGTCTCGCGGCCCTTCGCCGCCCCGCTCACGCGCGCCGCGATCCAGCGCAGCACGCGGAGGTTCTCGCCGAAGCCCGGCCAGAGGAACTTGCCCGCGTCGCTCTGCCGGAACCAGTTCACGTGGAAGATCCTCGGGAACGCCGCGCGGCGCTCGCCGAGCTCGATCCAGTGCCGGAAGTAGTCGCCCATGTTGTATCCGCAGAAGGGGCGCATTGCCATCGGGTCCCGGCGCACGACGCCCACCTTCCCGGTCGCCGCCGCGGTCGTCTCCGAGGCCATCGTCGCGCCGAGGTAGACCCCGTGGGCCCAGTCGCGCGCCTCGCAGACGAGCGGCGCGAGCCGCGCGCGCCGGCCGCCGAAAACGATGGCCGAGATCGGCACGCCCCCCGGGGCGTCGAACTCCGGTGAGATGGAGGGACACTGGCGCGCCGGCGAGGTGAAGCGGCTGTTCGGGTGCGCCGCGGGCTCCTTGCTGTCCGGCGTCCAGCGGCGGCCCCTCCAGTCGGTGAGCGCCGGCGGCGCCGGCCCATCGAAGCCCTCCCACCACGGCGTCCCCTCCGGCGTGAGCGCGACGTTCGTGAAGATCGAGTCGCGGGACAGCGTCGCAAGGGCGTTCGGGTTCGTCCTCGAGCTCGTCCCGGGGGCCACGCCGAAGAAGCCGGCCTCCGGGTTGATCGCCCAGAGCCTGCCGTCGGGGCCGATCCGCAGCCAGGCGATGTCGTCGCCCACGGTCCACACCTTCCATCCCTTCTGGGACGCGGGCGGCACGAGCATGGCGAGGTTCGTCTTCCCGCAGGCGCTGGGGAACGCCGCGCAGACGTACGTCACGCGGCCCTCCGGGTCCTCCAGGCCGAGGATGAGCATGTGCTCCGCGAGCCACCCCTCGTCGCGCGCCATCGTGCTCGCGATGCGCAGCGCGAAGCACTTCTTGCCGAGCAGCGCGTTGCCCCCGTACCCGGAGCCGATGCTCCAGATGAGCCGCTCCTCGGGGAAGTGGCAGACGAAACGGCGCTCCGGGCTCAGGTCGCCGAGCGAGTGCAGCCCCCGGCAGTACTCCTCGGAGCTGCCCAGCGCGTCGAGCGCCACCCGGCCCATGCGCGTCATGATCCGCATGCTCGCCACGACATAGGGGCTGTCGGTGATCTCGACTCCGACCTTCGCCGACGGCGACCCGACAGGGCCCATCAGGTAGGGAACGACGAACATCGTCCGCCCCTTCATCGCCCCGTCGAACAGCCGGCCGACCTTCTGCGGGGCCTCCTTCGGCGACATCCAGTTGTTCGTCGGGCCGGCGTCGTCCCTGTCCCGACTACAGATGAACGTGAGGTGCTCAGTTCGGGCGACGTCGGTCGGATCGCTCCGGTGAAGATAGCAGTTGGGGTACCTCTCCTCGTCGAGCGCGAGGAGCGTGCCGTCGCTCAGCATCCCCTGGATCAGCGCCCGGTTCTCCGCCTCGGAGCCGTCACAGAAGACGACCCGATCGGGCCGCGTCTGCAGCGCGACCTCGTCGACCCACGCTGAAAGATTCCGGTGTTGCATACAGCGAGGGAGCCTAGCCCGGGCCAGAAGGACCGCCAAGGGACAGTGTTGCTGTATTAATGCAGCAAATCTGGATGACCTGGCGGACTGGGCGCCGCGCAGCAACGCGCGGCGACAAAGCCAAGGTGACGGTGAGCGGGCTCAGTTCGCGCAAGGAGAAGCAGGGGCGTTCGGCTATGCTGGAGACGTGCAGCGTGTCGTCGACCTCCCCGAGCGGGGCAGACTGATCGTCGCCACCGACTTTCAGGGGAATGTCGCGGATTTCGAGCGAATCGCCGAGATCTTCGAGCAGGCGGCGGCCAGCCGCGACGGCGCGGTGCTCGTGGTCACGGGCGACCTGGTGCACGGCCCCGAGCTCGATGAGGGCGAATGGCCTGATTACCTGGGTTCGTTTTACCGGGGCGACTCCGTGACCTTGTTGAAAAAGGCGAGGAGCCTCGCAGATCGCCACCCCGGTAGGGTTCATTACCTGCTTGGCAACCACGAGCATGCGCATGTCGGCGGCCCCGTGGTGGCGAAATTCTTTCCAGACGAGGCCCAGCGGCTCGAGGACCTCCTCGGCCCGGAGGACACGCTGGCGATGCGGAGCTGGTTCCGCGGGTGGCCGTTCGTCGCGGTCGCGCACACGGCCCGGATGGTCATGGTCCACGCCGCGCCGCACGCGCGCATCCAGAGCCGCGAGGATCTCGAGCGGCTCCCGCTCGACGGGTTCGTCGACGTGCCGCTCACGGAGATGAGCCTGCAGGGGACGCTCGGCGCGCTGCTCTGGGCGCGGAGCACCTCGAGCGAGCGCGCCCACGCCTTCCTGCGCGCGCTCGATCCGGATGCCCGCGTGGCCGTCTACGGGCACGACGTCGCGCGCGCAGGGTACGCCACCGAGCGCGAGCCGCTGCTCTGCCTCTCGACGAGCTTCGGCTGCTACGACGGCGACAAGCTCTACCTGGAGTGGGATCTCGCCGAGCCCGCGGAGAGCGCGGCCGACGTCGCGTGGCGCGGGCTCCGGGCGCTGTACCCCGAAGCGCCGCGCGTGCACAGCGAGCCCTGAGCGGCCGCCGAGAGCGTCCGCGGAGAGGGCCTCGACGGCGCTCTCCGCGGCGCGACGCTCACGCCGCGGGGCCGGGCGCGACCTGGGCGGGCGGGGCGGGGGGCTTCGGCGCCGCGCTCGCGTGGCGGCGCTCCGCGAGGATGCCGATGAGCGCGAGGATCACCAGGACGAGCTGGGCGGCGAGCGTCTCCACGGTCGGGAAGATGCCGAGGGCGGGCACGCCGCCGAAGGGCAGCGCGTGGACAGGCACCTTGCCGGCCATCTGGAGCGCGGCCACGCCCTGCCCGGCGAAGATGACCGCGAGCGCGTAGAGGAGGTAGCTGGAGATGCGGAAGAAGACCTGCGGGGGAGCGAACCTGCCGGCGCGCGTGTAGGCCGCGACAACGGCCACGAGCACCACAGCGCCCCCCACGGCGCCCGCCAGGGCCGCTGTCGCGGAGGCGTTCGAGGCGAGCAGGGCCTGGTAGAACAGCACCGTCTCGAACGCCTCGCGGTACGCCGCGAGCATCGAGACGCCGAAGAGCGAGAGCGCCGCGCGCCGCGGCGAGATCTGCGCCTTCAGGAACTTCATCCAGCGGGCGACCTCGCGCTTCGCGAGCAGCGAGTAGCTCACGTAGAACAGCACCGCCGTCGCGAGGAGCGCCGTCACGCCCTCGATGAGCTCGCGCTGCGCCCCGGAGATCGCGACGATGCGGGCAGAGGCGATCCACGTGAGGACGCCGAGCCCGAGCGCGGTGATCCAGCCGAGGTGCACGAAGCGCCGCTTGTCCGCGAGCCCCGCCTGGGCGGCGAGCCCGAGGAGCGCGGCGATCAGGAGCGCGGCCTCGACCCCCTCGCGCAGGATGATGCCGGCGCTCGAGAGGGCCGTCGACGCGAAGCTCTTCGGCGCCGCGGCGGGCGACAGAAGCGCCTCGGCGCGGCCGACGTCGCGCAGCAGCGCGTCCATGACAGCGCCGAGCTCGGCGGGGGACGCGCCCCGCTCGAGGTGGCCGCGGAGGTCCATGCTGCGCGCCTCGAGCGCGGCGGCGAGCGAGGCGTCGGCGGCGCGGAGCGGGGCCTCGATCGGCTCGATCCCCTCGAGGTACGCGTCGATGAGGTGCCCGCGGGCCGCGTCGCGATCGCCCCGCGCGATCGCCTGGCGCGCGCGCTCGATCTTCACGCGGACGAGGCCGAGCGGGGTGCGGGCGGCGCGGTCCTCGTACGGCGCGCGGAGCCGCAGATCGGCCAGCACCGCGGCCTCGGCGTCGGCCGGGACGCCGGCGCTCCGGAGCTCGGCGCGCAGATCGGCGTCCGTGCGGGCCGCGAGCTCGGCGAGGGTGTAGGCGGGCGCGACGCCGGCTGGCGCGGGGGCGACGTCGGCGTGGCGCAGGCCCGTGATGAAGAAGGCGAGATCCCAGCGGTCCGCGTCGGAGAGGAACGTGAACGGGACCATCGCCGTGCCGTCGACGCCGAAGCGGACGGTGCTCACGACGCGGTACGGGGCGATCGCCTCGCCGCGCTCGGGGTCGTGGAAGTTCACCGGGCGGGGCGTGAGCGTGGCCGCGCGCGCGGTGTCGGCGCGCCCTGTCTCGCCGTGGCACGTGACGCAGTGCTCCTGGTAGAGGCTCTTGCCCCGCGCGGCGTTCGGCGCGGCGCGCGGCGCCTCCTCGATCTGGAAGGCGCCGACGAGCTCGGCGCGCAGGCCCGTGATCAGCGCGACGACGTCCTCCGGCGGCGCCTTCTTGTCGAGCAGCTCGCGGAGCTTCGCGATGCGCGCCGAGAGATCGAACTGCCGCTCCGGGGGGATCGCGGTCTGGACGCGCGCCGCGATCTTCGCGCCGTCCGCGGCGAGCGAGAGCTGCTCGGCGTACTCGTCAGGCACGGTGACGACGCCGTTGGCGACGGAGCCGCCGTAGTCGGCGCCGATGTACCCGAGGATGTGCACGAGCCGCTGCGCCTCGATCTCGGGTGGATCTCCCTGATCCGCGCGGGCGAGCGGAGCGCCCAGCAGCACGGCAGCCAGACACAGGAATGCGAGCATCCGCTGGCCGCGCGTGAAGTTGATAGTCATATTCAGAAAGTACCGCGGGCCGTGTGCGGTGATCAAGGCGAAGTGAGGCGCGAATGTGCGTGAGCGCGAGCGAGCCGCCGGCGTTCGGGGCGGCGCGCGGCGCTAGTTGTCGAGCTCCTCGAGGAGGACCGCGACGCCCTCGTCGATCTCGGCGTCGGTGAGGTACGGCGCGGGGCCGATGCGGAGCACGTCGCGCCGCGCGTCGACGAGCACGCGCCGGGCGCGGAGGCGCTCGACGATGTCGCCTGCCCGCTCGGCGCGGACGGCGACGAAGCCACCCCGCCGCTCGGGCTCGCGCGGCGAGATCACGTCGCCGGCGCGGCCCGCCGCGTCGAGGAGGCCGAGGATGCGCCCGGTCTGCCGGAGCGAGATCGCGCGCAGCCGTGGGACGGTGAGGCCGAAGCGATCCCAGTGCTCGAGCGCCGCGGCGGCGCGGTAGAGCGCGGCGGGGTCGAACGTGGAGCCCGCGAAGCGCGCGCCGCCGGGCGCGTACGCGACGCCGCCGCCGCTGCCCGCGAGCGCGCCGAAGTCGGCGAACCAGCCCGTGAACACCGGGCGCAGCTCGCTCGCGCGCGGGACGCGCATCCAGCAGATCCCCTCCCCCATCGCCGCGTACTTGTAGCCGCCCGCGACAGCGAAGACGTGCGGCGCCGCGCGGCCCCACGCGACCGGGACGACGTTGAAGGCGTGGTAGGCGTCGACGAGCGGGACGGCGCCGATCTCGGCCGCGCGCGCGACGATCTCGTCGAGCCGCGGCACCACCGTCGCGCTCTCGAAGAGCACGGCCGAGATCGCGAGCATCGACGTGCCCGGCCGGAGCGCCGCGAGCAGCCGATCGGCGAGCGCGGCGCGCGGCTCGACGCTCACCCACTCGACCTCGACGCCCTCCTCGTCGAGGCGCGCGAGCTGACGCCTGAGCGAGTGGAACTCGCCCTGGGTCGTGACGATCCGCGGCCGCTCGCGCCGAGGCAACGCCGTGATCAGCCGATAGACGAGCTCGTGCGTGTTCTGGCCGAAGACGATGGCGTCGCCGCGATCGAAGCCCATCCGCTCCAGGATCGCCTCGCCGACCGCCGCGCGCTTCGGGAACACCGCGGCGTCCCACTTGTCGTCGACGAGCCGCGCGGCGTCGTCGAAGCACGCCGCGAGCGCGTCGCGCGCCACGTCGGGCCAGGCCTGGTGGGAATGGCCCGTGAGCAGGATGCGCTGCGCCTCGCCGTCCGCGGGCGCGAGGAAGCGCGAGTACGCCGCGCGGAACGCGTCGAGGTCGAACGAGAAGCTCTGTTCCGCGTCTCCTTGCATTCCAGCTCCTCGGTCGCGGTGTGGCGCGGCGTGCGCGCGAGGCGGTGGGTCTCCCCGCGCGTCCCCGCTTAACCCACTTCCGAGCTCACTTCCACCGGGTCCGCCCGTGGATCCTGCGCGCGACGTGCGGATTGCGTCCTCGGCGGGCGGGGGCGCGCGGCCGGGGCGCGCCCCCGGCGCGTCCGATCATCGTAGGGGGAGGTAGCTCTCCCGGGGTCGGGCGGAGCGACGCGACAGCGGAGGGGGCGGGAGGTTCCGTGACGCGCGAGGATTGCTGCGGCGTGGGAGGGGGGCCGGCGCGCCGTCGCGCTAGACTGCGCAACCTGCCGATGCGACCGCGCGCGGAATACCTCGAAGGGCTCGTCGATCTCACGTCCCACGACGACCCGAACGTCCGGCGCGCGCTGTTCCGCCAGACGATCGCTTCGATCGCCCTCGTCGACGCGCTCGAGGGCTCGACCCCCCTCGACTCCCTCAGCCCGGACGGGCTGCTGCGGAGCGTCCAGACCGCCATGGCCGACGGGCTGCTCGACGACCTGAGCTGGCTCGCGCCGGCCGCTGCGAGCGTGGCGCTCTACGAGATCGCCGGGGCGCTCCCGCACGGACCCGAGCGGCGCGAGCTCGGCCGGCGCGTGCTCAACCAGCTCTACGCCGGCAACGCGGCGACGTTCGTCGCGCTCGCCACGCGCATGGCCGCCGGCTCGGCCCGCGGCCTCTCCGGGGCGGGGATCCGCGCGCGCGTCATGCTCTCGCTCTGGCTCCCGGCCGGCACCGACATCCCCGTCGATCCGCTCGCGCTGCTGCTCGCCTCGCGGCGCGAGCTGTCGCGCGACTGGATCGCGGCGCCCTCGACCGGCTCGCTCCCGGAGCGCCGCCTCGCCGCGCGCCTGCTCGAGCGCGCGGCGCGCGAGGCGACCCGAAGGGCCATGCAAGGCGACGACCTCCCGCTCCGCGTCTTCCGCAACGTCAGCGACGGACGCCGGCGCGACCTCGACCGCAGCGCCGACGGGATCGCGCTCGCGTGGCAGACGCTCCTCGCCGACCGCGAGCCGCTCGTCTGGCGCCACGTCGCCGCGGCGCGCGGCTTGCTCGCGGGGTTGCTGCCCGACTTCGCCGACGAGGTGCGCGCGCTGCTCGGCCAGGATCTCTCCCCCACCGAGTGGCGACGCGGGGCCGCGTCGCTCGCCGCGAGCATCGCCGTCGACCCGGACGGCGCGCTCCGCCGCGCCGTCGAGCTGCTGCGGGGCCCGCTGCTCACGGCCGACCCGGGCATCGCCACGGCGATGGCGTGGGGCCTCCCCGTCGCGGCCGACGCGGAGCCCGAGG
>NZ_JEMA01000996.1 GCF_001589285.1 Sorangium cellulosum
ACGGCTCCGGCAGGCGCAGCACAACGCCGGTGTCCGCCGAGGCGCGGGCGACGGCGCGCACGGCGAGCAGCGCGCCGGAGCCGACGAGCGCGCACCCGCGCTCGACCGGCGGGCACCACGAGAGCACCGCGTGCGCGAGGCAGAACGGGAGCGCGGCCAGCTCGCCGATCGGCGCGGCGACGACGTTCGCGGCCACGCCGAGCAGCGGGAACGTCTCGCTGTTCAGGAGCAGCAGCGGCGCGCACCCGAACATGGCGGCGAGCGTCGTCGCGAGCGGCGCGAGGAGCTTGCGCGCGAGCGCGCGCGGCGACGAGGCGGGCAGCGCGTGGTCCGCGCGGTCGCCGCCGTCGCCGCCGTCCGCGCGGTCGTCGGCGCCGCCGGGCGGGCGCTNCCGTCGCCGCCGTCCGCGCGGTCGTCGGCGCCGCCGGGCGGGCGCTCTCGGGGGACGAGCAGCGCGGCGAGCGGCCGCTGCAGCCAGAGCAGCCCGGCGGTCGCGGCGGCGGAGAGGCCGAACGAGAGATCGCACGCGACAAGCGGATCGACGGCCGCGGCGCCCGCGAGCGACAGGGCGAAGTTGCGGACGCCGACCGATCGGAGGCCGAGGAGCCGAGCGCCCATCGCGCAGGTGAGCATCGCGGCGGCGCGCATCGCCGAGCCGCCGCCGCCGGCGAAGTCGGCGTACAGCCACGCGGCCGGCACGCAAAGGGCCGCGGTGATGCGGCCCGCGTCCCACCGCGCCGCGATCGGGTCGACGCGGACGAGGATCGCCCGGAGCGCCGCGGCGAGGCCCGCCACCGCGAGGACGAGGTGCGTCCCGGAGACCGCGAGCAGGTGCGCGAGGCCGCTCTCGCGGAAGGCGTCCTGGTCCTCGGGCGCGAGGTCGGTCTCGCCGAGCACGAGCGCGCGCCCGAGCGCGGCCGCCTCGGGGTGGAACGTGGCCTCGATGCGGCCGCGCACGGAGGCCCGCGCGCGATCGACGGCCGCGCCGACCGATCGACCCTCCGAGAGCCGCCGCGCGTCGACGATCGTGCCGCTCGCGACGATCCCGCTCCGCGCGATCGCGGCGGTCGCGTCCCGGAGGCCCTCGTTCCGGAACAGGTGGATCGGCGCGAGGTCGACGAGCACCTCGAGCCGGTCGCCCCGGGCGAGGTCGCGCGGCGCTCCGTAGAGACGCGCCCGGAGCGGGTGCGCCAGCGCTCGCCCGCCGCAGGTGCCGCCGGCGATCTCCACGTCGACGCGCCCGTCCGGCGCCTCGCCGTCCGCTCGCTGCGCCGCTCCGATCACGACAGGCGAGCCGACGACGGCGCACGTCACCTCGCAGCGCGCCGGCGGCTGCAGCAGCGCGGCGGCGCCTTCATGGAGGCC
>NZ_JEMA01000997.1 GCF_001589285.1 Sorangium cellulosum
CTCCCGCGGCGGTCCGACCGCCCCCGCCGGGCGAGGGCGGCCCGGAGGGGGCGCTCTGGCTGAGCGCGCAGGTCGAGCAGGCGCTCGTGCCGACGATCGGCGTCGGGCTCGCCGCAGGCGGCGGGATCCGCAGCGGCTGGCTCCGCATCGACGGGGCGGCCGGCGTTGTGCCGTCGAGCTCGAGCCGCATCGCCGGGACGGCGGCCGGCGCCGAGTTCCGGCTCTGGTTCCTCGAGGTCGACGCGTGCGCGCGCGCCCTCGAGCGCCCCCTCGGCGTGCACGTCTGCGCGCTCGGCCGCCAGCACTGGCTCCTCGCCCGGGGACGCGAGGTCGACGAGGCCTTCACCCGCACGGCGCCGATCTTCGCGGCCGGGCTCGGGACGCTTGTCGAGTGGCGCTTCTCCGCTCCGCTGACGATCGAGGGAGCGCTGCACGCCGTCGCCCCGCTGCGGCGGCCGCGCTTCGTCGTCGAGAACCTCGAGGGGACCGTCTATCGCCCCCCGGCCGCAGGTCTCAGCGCCCGCCTCGGCGTCGCGCTGGCCTTCTGAGCCTCAGGGCCGATCCGGGCCGGCGTTCCACGCGGCCTCGATCGCGCAGCCGGCCAGCGCCTCGCTGTAGATCCGCAGCTCGTCGTAGCGCCCCCCGAAGTACGGGTCCGCATCGAACTGGGACCGCCCGAGCCAGTTGTTCACGTCCTGGATCCCCGAGAGCGGAAAGCCGACAGGCTCGCTGCCGAGGAGCGCGCCATCCAGGTAGAGGGCCAGGGTCGCCGCCGCGCCGTCGAAGACGACGGCGACCTGATGCACCTCGCCGTCCTCGAGCGTCGGCTCGGCGTGGATCGCCACCTCGCCGGTCACGCCGCTGTCGCTCGCGAGCGTGGAGACACCCCGCACGTCGAAGACCGTCGAGGGGGTGATCACCAAATAGGACGTCCCCACACCCCCCTCGCCCTCGACGGGATCTTCGCCTCGGCTGGATAGGCCGAAATCGACGATGCGCGGGTAGGAGCCCCCGCTGTCGCGGACGACCCAGACCATGACGGTGACATCGCGCAATCCCGCCAGGAGCCCCGCCGGCAAATCGACGTAATCGTCCTGGCCGTCGAGGGTGAGCCCCCCTCCGCCGTCGAGGCTCGCGCCGCCGAGGATCACGCCGTCAGCACCTCCGACGAGATCGGCGACGACATCTCCCACGCCGTCGAACGTGTACCGATGTATCGGCGACGGCAATACATCACAGGAGGTCGTCCCACCACCCCCTCCACTCCCGCTGCCCGCCTCACCGCCGCTGCCCGCCTCACCGCCGCTGCCCGCCTCACCGCCGCTGCCGCTCACCGCTGACACCGGATTCATGCGGCCCACCGCGATCTCCACGTCCGCCCCGCACCCGGACAGCCCGAGGAGCAACGCCATCACCGTAGTTTTCTGCGCGCACGGCACGTCCTGATTTTAGCGTGGCCGCGTGGTCGATTTGATCACGAAATCGGCGTGCTCCGGACACGAGGGGGACAACTGCCGAATCCACACGCGGGAGACGACGATGACGTTCAGACGGGACCGAGTGTTCGCGAGTCCGTGGCTCGCCGCCGGGGGATGTCTCCTGGGCATCTCGTGCACTGGCATCCTCGGGAGCCAGGACGATGGAAACCAGGACGAGCCGGAGCAGGGCGCCTCCGTCGCGCCAGACGGGACGCCCCTGCACCACATGACAGCGTCGGAGTACAATAACACCGTCGCCCACCTCCTGGGAACGCGCCTGAGGCCCGCGGATGGCTTCCCCGCCTTCGGCGCGAAGGGCTTCGACGCGAACGTCAGCGCGCTCTCGAACCTCTCGCAGGTCCTGGTCCAGGGGTATTACGACGCCGCCAAGACGCTCGCCGCGGACGCCTTCTCGAACGAGGCGCAGCGCGCCGCGATCCTCGTGTGCGACCCCGCGGAGGGCGCGGGCGACGGGTGCGCGCGCGAGATCATCGAGCGCTTCGGGCTGCGCGCCTTCCGCCGCCCGCTCGAGGCGGCGGAGGTCGACCGGTACGCCGCGCAGTACGCCGACGCGCAGACCACCCTCGAGATGTCTCCCGTCGAGGCGGTGCAGCACGTCGTCCGGACCTTGCTGACGTCCCCGAATTTCCTCCTGAGGATCGAGGTGGGGCCCGACTCCAAGAGATCGCCGGGCGCCCTCAACGGCCACGAGATCGCGTCGCGCCTCTCGTACCTGCTCTGGAGCTCGCTGCCGGACGAGGCGCTCTTCGACGCGGCGGAGGGCGATGAGCTCGCCACCGAGGACGAGCTCCGGCAGCAGGTCGACCGCATGCTGGAGGACCCGAAGAGCGCCGCCTTCTTCCAGAACTTCTTCGGGCAGTGGCTCGGCACGCGCACGCTCCCCAGCCACAACGCCGACGCGACCCGGTACCCGAGCTGGAACGACGAGGTGAAGGGCGCGATGCTCGACCAGGTCAACGACTACTTCGCGAGCTTCACGACGGGCGGGCGGCCCTGGTCCGAGTTCCTCACGGCGCCCCACCCGGAGAGCCGGCTGCTCGAGCCGATCTACGAGAACGACCCCGAGGGCGTGCGCGAGGGGTTCCTCACGCTCCCGGCGTTCCTGACGCTGTCGTCCCGCGCGGACAGGACCTCTCCCACGTCCCGCGCGAAGACGATCCTGGAGCAGTTCTTCTGCGTGCCCCTGGTGCCGCCCGCCAACGTGGACATCCCGGAGCTCGGCGCCGCGGGTGGGGACGAGGGCCCCGTCGAGAACGTGCGCCAGGAGCTCGAGAAGCACCGCGCGTCGCCCGACTGCGCCAGCTGCCACGACGTGCTCGACCCGATCGGGCTGAGCCTGGAGATCTTCGACCCGATCGGCGCCTACAGGACCGCGTACCCGAACGGCGACCCGATCGATGCGGCGGGGGTGTACGAGGGCGTGGCGTTCCAGGACATCTCCGGCCTCGTGCCGGTGCTCGTGGAGGCCGCCCGGCAGGGGAAGTGCCCCACCGAGCAGCTCTTCAGCTACGCCCTGCGCCGGCGCCCGAGCGGCGGGGACAGGACCAGGATCGAGGAGATCACCGCGCGCTGGGGCGGCGGGACTGTCGCGGATCTGGTGAAGCAGGTGGTGACCAGCGAGGCGTTCCGCCTTCGAGCGAAGGACAAGGCGCCGTGAGGCCGCGCGGGTTGTTTCTGCACAGGACGAGGCACGAAGGAGCGATGCGCACATGAAACGCTTGATGACACGCAGAAACCTGTTGCGCGGCGCGGGCGTCTGCCTGGCGCTGCCGTGGCTCGAGAGCCTCGCGCCGCGCGGGGCGCGCGCCGGGGAGCCCGGCACCCCGAAGCGCTTCCTGCTCTGCACCTTCCCGAACGGGGCGCCCCATCACTGGTGGGAGACGGCCCCCGCGTTCGGAAAGACGGTGAAGGGCGCCGACTTCAAGCTGCCGAGGGTGCTCGAGCACTTCGCGCCGGTGAAGTCGAAGATGCTCATGATAAGCCGCCTCGGCAACTACACGTGGAGCACCGAGCAGCACCCCTACATCGAGCCTTCCCACTCGCGCCTCGGCGCGGCGCTCTCGACCTGCGTGGACGCCGATCAGATGGGGAGGGAGGCGCGCCAGGACCTCGGCGAGTGGGTGGGCAACGGGATCTCTGTCGACCAGCTCATCGTCCAGAAGGCGGGCCCGGAGCAGGCGACCCGCATCCCGTCGCTGCAGACGGGGCTCGGGGTCAAGCCCGGCTTCTTCGACCAGCGCAGCTACGCCTACAATCAGGTCCTCTCCTGGAAGAGCCCGCGCGAGCCGCTGAAGCGCTCGGTCAACCCGAAGGCGGTGTTCGACGCGCTCGTCGGCGCGGGCGCCGGGTCCGCCGTGCCAGGGCAGAGCAACGAGGAGGCCAGGATCGAGGCGGAGCGCCGCGCGGCGACCGAGAAGAGCGTCATCGACGGCGTGCTCGCGGACGCGAACTCGCTCATGAACCGGGTCGGCTCCGGGGATCGCAAGATCGTCCAGCAGTACCTCGACTCGCTGCGCGAGATCGAGAAGAACGCGACCCACGTACAGTCGACGATGACCCCTCCGGCGGGCCTGGGCTGCAGCCCGATCAGCCAGCCCGGCGTGGTCCCCGAGCCGCCGGGCCAGGCGGAGGGGCTCAACGAGAACGACAACACGGGAGCCGGCCCGTACAAGCACGAAGATCACGCGAAGGTCATGATCGACCTCATCGTCATGGCCATTCAATGCGACGTGACGCGCGTGATCACCCACATGCACGACGACATGCGCTCCGAGTTCGAGTATCGGTGCATCCCGGAGGACGTCCGCGCGAAGGTGGGGCTCGCGTACAGGAGAGAGAGCAGTCTGCACTTCCACTCCTCCCAGCACGCCGCCGGCAACCTGGACCGCGCGACCCAGGACGGCCAGTACAAGATCATCCAGCAGAGCAACCTCGACTACGCGGCGATCAACTGCTGGCTCAACCAGAAGAGCGCGCAGCTCGCGCAGCGGCTCGACGCCATCCCCGAGGGCGACGGCACGGTGCTCGATCACAGCGTCATGGTGCACATGAGCGAGATGCGCTCGCACGATCACGACGGGTACGACCTGCCCATCGTGCTCCTCGGCGGCGACGGCGTCTTCTTGAACGACGCGCACGTCGCCTACGGCGCCCTCGGCAGCGATCGCCAGCTCCGCGATCTGTGGTTCACCATCATGAACCAGTACTACGGCCTGGGCATCTCGTCGTTCGGCGAAGATCGCCGCGGCGAGCCGAACGCGTTGCTCGAGGAGATCTTGCGGTAGCGCGGTGAATCACGGTCTCGACGGATGGGCTCACGTCGGAGGTCAAGCGTGATGCTCGAACGCCGCTCACGTCGATGGGCGTCCGGGGGCCTCCACGTCGCGCTCGGGCTGCTCGCGACATGCGCAGCAGGGCCCGGGTGCTCGGGCGACCCGTCGCCGGCGTCTCCCTCGCCTGGCGGCGGAGGCGAGGCCGCGGAGCTCAAGGCGCACTGGAGCTTCGCTCTGCGATAGGGTCGCGGCGGGGTCTGCGGGCGAGTGGCGGGGCCGAGCGCGTGGATCAGGCGCCGCGGGGCCGATACATGAACAGCGCGGGATAAAGCACCCAGAGATGCCAGAAGGAGATGCCCATGACGAGGTACATCCCGAGGTGGAACGCCATCGCGGCGAGCGCCACGGCTCGGCAGCTGCGGCGCCACAGCATCAAGGGAAGGAAGGCGAGCTCGAACAAGCCGCCGAGCGCGGTGAAGACCTGGAAGATCCAGGGCCACTGCGTCAGGTACCGGCCGAGCTCTGCGCCCGAGGTGATCGTGAAGCGATACGGCGTCACGCCGCTCGTGAGCCAGACGAGTCCCGAGGCGACGAGCTTGGACACGCCTGCCTGGAAGTAGAGGAGCGCAACATAGAGCTGCATGAACGCGAGGAGGAACGATGCCTGCTGGACGTCGCGCGCGGAGGCTGGCCTCGTCCACCCGAGCAGGTCGTCCAGCGAGCCGCGCGCGCCGCTCCGCCCGGCGCAGAGCGCGATCGCGAAGAAGTTGAGGTGTGTATCGTAGTTCCAAGAGATGCCGGTGAACTGCGCGGTGTAGTAGTTGAGCACCAGAAACGAAAGAGCCAGCGCTACCGTGGAGACGCGCGTCGCGAGGCCGAGCGACGTCGAGAGCGCGCTCGCAGCTACGAGCACCCTGAGGCTCCAGTACGTCTCCGGGTCGAGCACGGGGGTGAAGGCCAGAAGCCCGCGCGGCGCGTAGAGCAACGGACCCATCTCGCCGAAGAAGCGGTCGAACGGGCCGAGCACTACCATCATCAGGATGACCAGCCCGAGGCTCGCCCGGATGGCGGCCAGACGCGCCAACGACGCCTCTTGCGCGAACAGGAAGCGGTCTGCTCGGCTGGAGAGGGGCCTCATGGGTGAGGACTCCGTTCGATCGAGGGATACGAGAAGACGGGCGGCTCGCACTCCGGACTGTAGTCGGCGCCGTACCGGTACTGCGTGAAATCCCACTCGCAGAAGGTGACCTCCAGCCGGGTGAAGGTGGCCCCGGGCGACGGCCGCGCGGCCGCCCATACCTCGTCGAACGCATCCCAGGGAGCCTGGCGCAGCCGCGTGAGGATGGCGCGGGCGAGCTCGACCTTCGGCCGCGGGTCGCTCTGGGGAGAGTAGATGGAGCGCAGGAGGACGTTGGCGCGGAAAAACTCGATCGGCAGCACGTGCCCCGGCTCGACGAGCTGGGACCGGCCGGAGGAGTCGTGGAGCACCACGTGCGGGCGCCGCATCCTGGCCGGCTGCAGGTACGAGAACATGATGTACGGCGCGAACGGCCAGAGGTCCTTGCCGAAGAAGAGCGAGAGCGGGAGCTGCATGGCTTGAATCCCGAAGAAGACGGCCAGCGACAGCGAAAGAGCCCACCGCTCGCGGTGCGTGAGGACCGTGCTCATCGGGGTTTCTCAGGCAGAGGGCGTGAGCCGATGGCGCTGGCCCGCAAGCCTTGCGTCAAAAGCACCGTGCACAGCGGGCGGCGCCGATCCGGATCGACGTCTCGCTGGATACGGAGAGCGGCGAAAACCGAGCTGAGCTGATCGGACGCGAGGACCCTCGTTATCACAGTTCACGTACACATTCCCAGGTTGCGGCGCCCCAGATCGGCGTCATGCCCCGTCATCGCGAGCGCCAGGTGCGCGATGGCGAGTTTTCGACGTGATGCACCAAGCTCCATCGAAATGCGGCCGCCCTGCGGGGGACACGCGCCTCGCGGATCACGCGTCGACTGTTCGACCTCGGCGAACCCTTGCACATCGGACAGGACGTCGAGTCATCCCTCTGCGCGGGTCCGGACCCGCTCGGACACATGGCTACGTTTTCCCGACTCAGCGCACCTCCACCATCGGCTCGCACACGGCCATCTCGACGCCGTGCTTCACGTGGGCCCGCACACGGATCCTGCACATCTGGGCTAAGGTGAGCATCGGAACGGTGTGGGAACAGTCGAAGCTCGTCACGACCGGATAACCTCGACGCAGCCCGAGCACCTCGAGCAGGAGCTCGTCATGGCTGAACGGGGCGCCCTCGGTGTCGGTCATCTC
This sequence comes from Sorangium cellulosum, assembly GCF_001589285.1. GTDB lineage: Bacteria > Myxococcota_A > Polyangia > Polyangiales > Polyangiaceae > Sorangium > Sorangium cellulosum_G. The sequence goes on from NZ_JEMA01000997.1 coordinate 7,085, forward strand.
CGCCTTGCCGATCACCAGCGCTGCGATCTCGTCAAGCGCGCCGATCGCCTCGAGCTGGCGTAGCTGCCGCTCCTCCCGTGAAAAGCAGCAATCCATCTGCTCCAGGATCAGGATCGCTCCTCTGAGCGGCGGGAGGTACCTCGTCCCCGCGAGCGAAAGCAACGTGTTCAGGTTCGCGATGATGGCGGGCCCTTCGGCGTCCCCCGACACGAGAGCGCGCCAGCCGGCGTTCGGCTCGTACCGACGTGGAGCGGTGCACCACTCGGACGTCTTCGCGTCCCGGAAGTGATTGCTCCACTGCGGCGGGCACAGGAGAGCCCTCGCGCCGTCCGTGTGGCGACCGGTGGCGTCGAGGAACGAGTCGAGCGTGAACCCATCGACCCCGGGCCAGTCGCCGAAGGAGGGGACTACCGCAGGGCCGTAGAACGTCGATAGCCCGGACTGCGTGAGCAGGCCCATGTGCAGCGCGGTAACGTCGCTGTACCCGCAAATGATCTTCGGGTTCTCTCTCACCCTCTCGAAATCGATGTGCGCGAGCAGGCTCGACGAGTTCGTGCCGCCTATCGTAGCGATCAACGCGCGCACCTCCGGGTTCGTCACGAGGTCCATGAATTCCCTCGCGCGCGCCTCGGGAGGGCCCGAGCGGTAGCCTTCTGCGACGGCCTTCTCCGTCAGCTCACCCTCGATGACGCGGAACCCGAGCTTGCGCAGCGTCTCTCTACCGTGGAGGTACTTATCGCGAAAAACGACATGGGCGGGGTACGAGGGCGTAAAAATGCCGATCGCGTCACCCTGCTTGAGGGCGCGCGGGCGGATGATCGGCCGACCGGTCCCCGCGTTCCTGTCCTCTGCTGCCATAAACCCTCGTCATTCTCAGTTAAACCGCGGCGTCCACACGGCGCGGTGGAGGCGCATGTGCCTCTTGTTCTCGTTGAACACGCGGTTCCATTCGTGCCAGCGCCGGGAGATCTGCTCGAATCGCTCATCCCCCGAGCCAGGGAGCTGGTCGAGCAACCCGGCGTCTGACAGTATTTGCCTGATCCCGTCCGGTCCCGGCGCAGCGACATCACTCAACTCGCCCGCATCCCAGTGCGTGCTCGCAAAATTAGCAAATAGCTCTCTCCAGTCCGCCTCGTAGAGAATCGCGATGTCCTTCCCAAATATATCGCTCAGCTCGCGTCGCACACGCTGAGGCGGCTCCGCCACGTAATGCATATCAATCACGCACACGCGCGACCTGCTGTCCGCCATGACTCTGGCACATTCGCGTAGGGCTCGCTTCGGATCGGAGATGAAGCCGAACACGCATTCATAGAGCACCACATCGAATGAGCGCGCGGGCAGGCACGAAAGATCCTCGGCGCGGCAAAGGTAATGCTTGGGCCGCCTCTGCGTCAAGCGCTCGCAGTTCCTCAAGGCCGCCTGGAGCATGCGCTGGGACGGCTCCACGACGCTCACGTCGAGCCCGGCGCTCAGCAGAGCACGCGTTGTATGGCCGGTACCGCAGCCGATCTCGAGCACCCGATCCTGCGCCCGCAGGCCGGCGATCTTGAGCAGATCGACGGTGGCCGCGAGCCCGCCGGGGTGGAGCGCGAATCCCCCGAGGCACGACAGGAACTCAAAGTATGGTAGCGCGAGGAGGTCGGCGAACGACGTGATCCCTCGCAGGGGGGACATCGACTCGCTCATGGCGCCGCCTCTTCGAACCGGGGGAACACCTGTCCTGATGCCCGGCGACAGCGATCACAGGTCGGCGCGTGCGGAATCCTCGTAACTGTGCTGCGCAGGGTCAGCGCATCCATGGCAACCACGGCGTCGAGCGTCTGGACCAGGTGCTCCAGGCCCCCGAGCCAAGCGAGCGCCTCCTTCGCCTGCATCGACGCGGCGAGCCCGTTGACCGAACCGAACGACGGAACCTGAAAGCGCCGGTTGATCTCGCTGATCAGTGGTAGATCCCTCATCGGTAGAGCCTCGTCCTGCGGCATCATGCAGCCTCTGCAAGCCGTCCGGCCAGGCGCGACGAGGGGGCCGCACACCGCGATCGCATGCGCGTACCCAGCCGCGGACCAAGGAATGTGCCTGCGGTACGAGTAGCAGTCGACGATGTCATGTATGTTCGCAGGGGTGTCACCCGAGAGGAGGACCAGGTCGACGTCGCCCACCAGCTCATCCATGTCACTCTCGTGCAGGATCGAGCGCGGGAGCGACTCGCACGTGATGCTCGGGTTGATGTTCAGGAGGCTCTGCCGCGCGACATCGACCTTCGGCTTCCCGATGTCGTGCGGCGTGAAGTAGAGCTGTCGTGTCAAGTTGCTCTCCTCGATGAGATCGCCGTCGATGAGCTTGATGTGGCCAACGCCAGCCGCGCCGAGCAGGAAAGAGAGCCAGGTGCCGATGCCGCCGACCCCCACGATCGCGACGCGCGCGTTTTGCAGCCTGCGCTGCACGGAGGGTGCATGCGCGCCGACGCTCCCGTAAAACAGGAGATGCCTCGCATATCGGTCTCGCGTGCCGGGCATCAACTCCGGATGCGTCGACGCGTCAACCAGGATGCCACGCTCGACGAGAGCGCAAAGCTCGTCCTCGCATGCGCCGTCGAGTCCGGCAAACTCTTCACACACGCGCTCACGGCATTCGCGCAAGGTTCGCCGACCGTCCGCAAGCGAGAGGAGGAAGAGCGTCACAGCGCTGACCTCAACGCTGGTCTCGTAAGGAGTGGATGGAAACGCCGCGAGCCGCAGGCCGAAGCGCGCCGGCTCCGGTTGGATCAATCGGGCTGCGGTGACCTGCAGGTACGCCGGCAGCAGCGGGTAGATATCGTCGGGTAGAGTCGCCACGATAGTCTCACTTTGTTGTACTATTGCATGTGGACGAGACACACTCCGCGATCAGATCGCGGAGTGTGTCTCTTGGTCACGTCGGCCCGATGGCGACTCCGCGATGCAGCCTTCAAGAGCGGCACTGAAGAACGGCACGCTCCGTAGGGTGCATCGCGTGGCCCGGCCTCATGCTGTCAGTTGGGCACCTCCATCCTGATGGTCGACTGCACGAGCTTGATCAGGGTGTCAATGATGCCCAACTCCACCGGCGCCGCCAGAACATCGGCCGAATCGGCCGACGGCACCTCGGCTGCCTGCGCGGCGCCCGTGACGCTCGCGGAAGCACCAAGGATCGACACCAGAAGCCCCACCTTCTCTTTTGCATTCATATATTTCTATCCTTGTTTGGCCCCCCAGTGTGGGAATAGGTATCCTTTCCATCGGGCCTACTCAACCCGATTATCCGTCAAATCCATGCTCCGCTTGCTGCCTCTGGAAAGCGGGGGGCGCTCTCGAACCAGACCACGTGCGGGGGGTGCCACATCAATAGCGGCCGCGGCGCCCCGCCCGAGCCCGGCGAGGCGATGGTGACCGCCGTCGTGAAGCTGTTCGGCGCCGGAGCGAGCGCGGACGGCAGGCCCACGGCACACCCGAGCTACGGAAGGCAATTGCAGAACATCAATGCGCTCGACGCGAGCCCCGGCGAGGGCACGGCCACCGTGGCGTACACGGAGCAACCGGGGCAATTCCCCGACGGCACGCCGTATGTCCTGCGCCGGCCCACGTTCCGCTTCGGCGGGCCCGTCGCGGGGCAGATCGCGAGCTACTCGGTCCGCGTCGCCCGACCGGTCGTGGGCATGGGCCTCCTCGAGGCGATCGCCGAGGCGGCGTTGCTCGAGCGCGCGGACGAGATCGTCTGCAATCCGGACGGCATCTCGGGGCGTCCGAACCTGATCCCGGATCCGGTCTCAGGGGTGTTGCGGATAGGGCGCTTCGCCTGGAAGGCGGGCAAGGTGAGCGTGCCTCACCAGGTTGCCGACGCGCTGGTCGCGGACATGGGCGTGACGACGAGCCTGTTCCCGGTCGAGGAGTGCGGAGCGATGCAGGCGGGCTGCCAGGGGGGCGCGAGCGGGACTCCGGAGCTCTCCGACGACGATGAAGACCGGCAGCATCACCCGTTCGTCGAGCTGCGCGATCAGATCATCCATCCCTACAGCGATCTGCTCCTGCACGACATGGGAGAGGAGCTCGCGGACACGTCGACGAGCGATCACCTGGCGGGGCCGCGCGAGTGGCGGACGCCGCCGCTGTGGGGCATCGGGCTGCTCGAGGCGGTGAACGGGCACACCCAGCTCCTGCACGACGGCCGCGCGCGGGATGTCGTCGAGGCGATCCTGTGGCACGGCGGCGAGGCGGACGCCGCGAAGGGGCGCTTCGTGGCGCTCCCGCGGGAGGACCGCGACGCCGTCGTCGCCTTCCTGCGCTCGCTCTGAGCGCCGCCTTCCCGGCGACCTGCTCGGGTGCCCGATCCGCTCGGCGCGCCGGGCGCGGGCGGGGCGCGCCTCGCTCAGAGCCCCGAGCGGCGCGCCATGTACTTCGAGAACCACCGCGTGGGGCCGGGCGCCACGCGGACCGCGAGGCTCGCCGCCTTCACGAACACGCTCGTCTCCAGGACCTCGCGGCCCGCCTCGACGGCGCGCACGATCCCCTCGGCGACCTCCTCGGGGCTCTGCTCCCGGTGGCCCGGCGGGCGGTAGCCGACGTTGTGGTCGGTCACCACGGCGTTCGCGTGGAACGGGGTCGCCACCGGGCCCGGCCGCACGACGAGCACGCGCACGCCGCGCGACGAGACCTCCGCGCGGAGCGACATCGAGAGCGCCTCCAGCGCGAACTTCGACGAGGCGTACGCGCCCATCCGCGGCGCGGAGACGATCCCGGCGATCGAGGAGATCATCACGACGGTGCCCTTCGCGGCCGAGAGCGGCGCGATCGCGAGCTGCGCGAGGCGCATCGGGGCGACGACGTTGAGCCGGTAGATCGCCTCGAGCTCGGCAGGGTCGATCTCCACCGTGGGCACGTAGTAGCCGCGCCCCGCGTTGTTCACGAGGACGTCGAGCCGGCCGTACGCGCCGAGCGCCCTGTCGCAGAGCGCCTTGCGGTCCTCCTCGACAGTCACGTCCCCGGCCACGGCGAGCGCTTCGCCGCCCGCCGCGCGCACCTCCGCGGCGACGCGCTCGAGCGACTCCTGCCCGCGCGCGCTCAGCACCACGCTCGCGCCGCGCTTCGCCCAGGAGAGCGCGAGCGCTCGACCAATCCCGCTGGATGCACCGGTGATGACGACGACGAGGGCCATGTGGGCAAGAGTATACGCTCCTCGGTGGATCTGTGGGAAAGGTGCGCATGAAGAAGCTCGTTGGAACGCTGTTGATGGGCTCACTGCTCCTCGCGGGCGCTGCCTGCGGCGGCGGCGGGCCGGCCGGGCCGCCCTCGGGCGCGGGCGGGCGTGGAGGCGGCGGGCAGGCAGGAGCCGGCGGCGGCGCAGGAGGCCTGCAGTGCGCGGGCTCGGACCTCGTGTGCCCCGAGGGCGCGCGGTGCCAGATCGACGTCGAGGGCGAGCCGTCGGGCTGCACCGCGGCGTGCGACGAGGGGCGCGCCTGCGGCGACGCGGCGTGCTGCGGCCCCGGCGCGTCGTGCGTGAACCGCGGCTGCAGGGCGGCCGACCTCGTGCTGGAGCCCTCGGAGCGCGCGGAGGCGGTCGCGTTCGACTGGGTCGGCTTCGGCGAGGACGCGTGCGAGGTGCGCCGGGGGTGCGTCGGCGGGAGCGGCCGGCGGGCGCTCCTGCGCTTCCACGTGTCGCTCAGGAACGCCGGCGACGTGCCGCTCGATCTCGGCGCGCCCTCCGAGAGCGACGTGTTCGAGCCGAACTTCTGCGAGGACAGCTACGTCGTCCCGCGCCTCTTCCGCGCCGTCCTCCGGCAGGGCGCCGCGGCCGTCGCCGAGGCCGAGCTCGACGCGCGCTGCGTCGCGATGCCGGGCGGCCGGTACGACTGCGACGCGCAGGGCCTCTGGCCCGGAGAGCACGTGGAGCAGCCCGGCACCGTCGCGTGCAACGCGCTCGACGTGACAGGGGTGCGGGCCGGGCTCTACGAGCTCGAGATCACCGTCAACCCGGGGAAGACCCTCGCCGAGGCGCGCTTCGACAACAACACGATCGTCCTGCCGGTCGACTACCCCGCCTGCGACGGCACGATCTGCGGCGGCGCGTGCTGCCCGACCGGCCACGCGTGCAGGGCCGACGTGTGCCTGCTGCCCGACCTGCGCCCGGACGAGGCGCGCATCGTCGACACGCTCCAGTTCTCGTACCAGACGTTCCCCGCGGACGCGTGCGAGATCCTGGAGGGGTGCATCGGGGGCCCGGGCCGGCGGCACCTCCTCCAGTTCGAGGGGCGCATCGAGAACACAGGGCCCGGCCACCTCGACCCCGGCCCCGAGTTCAACAGCCCGCTCTTCGAGTACGCGCAGTGCCACCAGCACTTCCACATCCTCGACTTCACCGATTACCGGCTGCTCGACGCGGACGGCGCGATCATCGCGCAGGGCCACAAGCAGTCGTTCTGCCTGGTCGACATGGAGCCGCTCGATCCAGAGGATCCGGCGCCGCGGGGCTTCCCGAGCGCGGGCGGCGCGGGGTGCAACTTCCTGAGCGCGGGGTGGGCCGACGTCTACGGCGTGGGCACGGCGTGCCAGTGGGTCGACGTGACGGGCGTGCCCGAGGGCGATTACCTGCTCCGCGTCGCGGTGAACCCGGGCGGCGCCATCGCGGAGCGGTCGATCGAGGACAACGTTGTCGAGGTGCCGATCCACGTCCCGGCGTACGCGCCCTGCGTGCCCGAGCCGGAGATCTGCGGGGACCTCATCGACCAGGACTGCGACGAGATCCCCGACAACGGCTGCGCCGGCGCCGGGTGCATCCGCCCATCGACCGAGCTCTGCGGGAACGACGTCGACGAGAACTGCAACGGGGTCCCGGACGACGGGTGCGCGCCGATCCCGGGCGCCGATGCCTGCGCGACGGCGGCGGAGCTCACGGAATCGATGGATTACGCCGCGGAGATCATGGCGGGGAACACCTCCGACGTGGCCCTGCCGTGCGGCGGCGAGGGAGGCGAGGTGTTCTTCCGCTTCACGCTCCCGTCCGAGGAGGTCGTGTACCTGGGCACCCTGGATTCGGAAATCGACACGGTGCTCGCTGTGCTGGAGGGCGACGGCTGCGGCGGCGCCCCCGTCGCCTGCGCGGCCCGGAGCTGCGGCGAGCTCGCGCCGGGCGCGAACTTCGCGGCCAGGCTCCCGGCGGGGACGTACACGGTGGTGGTCAAGGCCGTGAGCGCCGGCGCCTCCGGCAGGGTGCGCCTCACGTTCGAGCGCGCGTCGTGCCTCGGCGAGGGGGCCGAGGTCGTCACGAGGAGCGGGCTGATCCGCGGCGACACGACCGGGAGGCCGATTCCCCCGAGGTCTGCGTGCGGCGCGGCCAGCCCTGAGCAGACGTTCTATGTCCCCGTGTGCCCGGGGAGAGCCTTCATGGTGTCGTCGTGCGGCCTGGCGGACTTCCCGATGACGCTCAGGACGGCGGACGACGCGTGCAATCCGACCCATGTGCAGTGCTCCAGGCCGAGGGACGCGTGCGCGGGTGACCCCGAGGGGGCCAATGCCGTGATCGTCGCGACGCGGCCGGGAGGGGGCCTCGGGGCGATCACCGTGAGTGGTCGCACGCCGGTGGATTTCGGGCCTTACGAGATTTTCGTCACGCCGCTCTGAGGGCCCGAGCGCGCCGCCGGACGTGATCGGCGCGGCGGTGATCCCGCCTCTCCGGGGGCGAAGTTTGCGCTCCGCCTCGGGCGATCTGCGGTAGAACCGCGCCCATGCGAGCCAACCATCCGTCCCAGCGGAGGCGCCTCCGGGCGCCCTCGTGCCTGTCCAGCGCGCTCGTCGTCGCGCTCGGCCTGACGTCGCCCACCTACGCCGCGCCACCGGCCGCAGCAGCGGCGCAGCCCGCAGCCGCGGCGCAGCCTGGCGCGAAGCCGGGGGCCGCGGCGCCGGCCTCGGCCAGCGTGAGCGTCATGGTCCCGGTCGAGAAGTACACGCTGCAGAACGGGCTCGAGGTGGTCCTGCACGAGGATCACCGCACGCCCGTCGTGGCCGTCAACGTCTGGTACCACGTGGGCTCCAAGGACGAACCGAAGGGGAAGAACGGGTTCGCGCACCTCTTCGAGCACCTCATGTTCCAGGGCTCGAAGAACGTCGGCGAGGACATGTTCTTCAAGTACCTGGAGCGGGCCGGCGCGAGCGAGCGCAACGGGACGACAAACGCCGACAGGACCAACTACTTCGAGACCGTCCCGGCCAACGAGCTCGCGCTCGTGCTCTGGCTGGAGAGCGACCGGATGGGGTGGCTGCTCGACCACGCGAACGAGGAGACGTTCGCGAGCCAGCGCAACGTGGTGAAGAACGAGCGCCGCCAGAACTACGAGAACGCGCCCTACGGCCTCGTGCCGCAGTTCCTCCGCGCGGCCATGTTCCCGGAGAACCACCCCTACCACCTGCTGACCATCGGCACGCCCGAGGACCTCGACGCCGCCCGGATGGACGACGTGCGGGCCTTCTTCAAGACGTTCTACGCGCCGAACAACGCGACCCTCGTCATCGCCGGCGACATCGACAGGGGCAGGGCGAAGGAGCTCGTCCACAAGTACTTCAGCCCGATCCCGAAGGGCGCCCCGCCGCCCGTGGCGACGAAGCCCGACCCCGGCGACCTCGCGGCCGAGAAGCGCCTCGACATCGAGGCGGACGTGGAGCTGCCCCGCGTGACGATCAGCTGGGTGACGCCGCCGCATTTCGCGCCCGGCGACGCCGAGCTCGACCTCGTCGGCAACGTCCTCTCGTCGGGCAAGACGAGCCGGCTGTACAAGCGGCTGGTCTACGATCTCCAGATCGCGCAGGACGTCTTCGCGGGGCAGGCGTCGAGCCAGCTCGCCAGCACGTTCCAGATCACCGCCACCCTGAAGAAGGGCAAGTCGCCCGAGCAGGCCCTGAAGCTGATCGACGCGGAGCTCGAGAAGCTGCGCAAGGCGCCGCCGACGCAGGACGAGCACGAGCGGGCCCGGGCGAAGCTGCTGTCGGACCTGGTCTTCAGCATGGAGCAGGTGACCGCCCGCGCGAACGCGATCAACCACTACAACCAGCTCGCCGGCGATCCGGGGTACTTCCCGAAGGACGTGGCCAGGTACGAGACGGCCACGGCCGCCGACCTGCAGAAGGCGACAGCGGACTTCCTGCCCCAGGGCAGGCGCGTGATCGCCCTCGTCACGCCGAAGCCGGGCGCCCCGAAGGCGGGGCGCCTCGTGAAGCAGACCGAGACGGCGGCGCCGGCCGCGGCGAAGCCCGCGGCGGCGGCGCCGGCGACCGGCAAGCCCGCGACGGCACCGGCAGTGAAGAACCCCGCGGTCGAGAAGCCCGCGGTCGAGAAGCCCGCGGCCGGCACGCCCGCGCCGAAGGGGGGTTGAGCCATGCAAATGAAACGAATCCTCTCCGTCTCGCTCGCCGCAGCGGCGCTCGCCGCCTGCGCCTCG
>NZ_JEMA01000998.1 GCF_001589285.1 Sorangium cellulosum
GGACGCTGCGCTGGCTCGACCCGACGGAGCTCCAGGGCAGGGTGCGCGCGTGGACGGGCCCCGCGCCCGAGGGCGTCGGCCGCGACGCGACCCTCGCGCGCTTCGCGGCGTCCGGCGACAGGGTCGTCTTCGCGGTGCGCGCCGCGGGCCGCGACCTGCTGGTCCGGGCGAGCCGTGGCCGCGGCGCCGAGATCGCCGAGGTGCCGCAGGAGCTGATGCCCGAGGCGGAGATCGCCTTCAGCGAGGCGCCGGACGGGCCCGTCGCGTGGATCCGCGACGCGTGGCTCGTCGTGTGGTCCTCCGGCGAGGCGCCGCGGCCGATCGCCGCGCTCGCGGGCCGCGGCGCGCGCGCGCTCGGGCAGCCGACGAGCGCCGGCGTCCCNGCCGCGGCGCGCGCGCGCTCGGGCAGCCGACGAGCGCCGGCGTCCCGCTGCTGCTCAGCTTTCGCGACCTGGCGCTCGCCCGCACGGTGCCGATACCGCCCGCGGAGAGGGCCGCGCCGCGAGCGCCCGCGCAGACCACGGCGGAGAGGGGCGCGCGCGAGGCGCCGGTGCAGGGGCCGCCGCCGGGCGCGCTCGCGAAGGCCCCGCCGCTCCTGCCGCTCGACGGCTGGGAGATCGCCCCGAATGTCCGCACCGAGCTCACCCGCCTGCCGGCGTGCGCTGCGCGCCCGGGCGGCGCGCGCTTCCTGCTGGATCGCGCGAGCGCCTTCGCGACCGTAGACGGCCACGGCGCGCCCGCGAGCGCGGCCGTCTACGACGTCCGCGTGTCAGGCGGTCACGCCTGCGTCGCGAAGATCGCCGCGCTGATCGATCCCGATCGCCGCGGCGAGGCCCGGCCCGGTGCGGGCCTGCCCGCGTTCGTGCGCGCCGATCTCGCGGCCCAGCGCGCCGAAGGCGGCGAGCTTGGGATCGGCGAAGGCGCCGGGAGACCCGGAGGAACCGCGCGAGCAACGACGCCTCCGGCAGCGCGCCGCCTCGCGTGCTCCCTGCCTGTCCGCCCCTGAGCTCGCGCGCGCCGCGAGGAGCTTCGGGCTCGACGCCCTACCCTCCCCGCGGCTATATGTTCGCGCGCCATGTCCTCTCCGAAGCATCCGCGCTCCTCGCACCGCCATCTCGGCGACGGGGTTGAAGACAAGCTCGTCCCGCTCGAGGCGCTCGATCCGCTGAAGATCGGGTCGTTCGACGACCTGCTCCGCGCGATGAGCAAGACAGCGTTCAGCGGCCGCGCGCTCGGCGAGGCGTCCGACGTGCTCGAGGCGATGGTGCGCGACGAGGACTGCCTTGTCGTGGCGACCTTCTCGGGCGCGATGACCGTCGCCAAGATGGGCGTCGTCATCGTCCGGATGATCGAGGCGGGCATGATCGACTGCATCATCAGCACCGGGGCGCTCATGGCGCACGGGCTGAGCGAGGCGGTCGGCCTGACCCACTACAAGGCGAACCCGACCATCTCCGACGAGACGTACTTCGACAAGGGGTACAACCGCGTCTACGACACGCTCGAGATGGAGAAGAACCTCAACGCCATCGAGGTCTTCGTCCGCAAGGAGCTCGACAAGCTGGACCCCGGGTCGCCCTGGTCGAGCGAGATCATCTGCCGCCAGCTCGGCAAGGCGCTGGCCGACATGGGCGACTCGCCCGGCGTGCTCCGGAGCGCGTACCTCCGCAACGTGCCCGTCTACGTGCCCGCCTTCACCGACAGCGAGATGGGCCTCGACGTCGCGACGTGGATGCTGCGCAAGGTGAAGGCGCAGCACGGCGACAAGCCGGGCTTCGACGTGTGGCGCGAGGCCGTGCCGCCGCCGTACAACCCCTTCATCGACCTCCTGAGCTACGCCCGCCTGGTCCGCACGAAGAAGCGGCTCGGCATCTTCACCATCGGCGGCGGCGTGCCGCGCAACTGGGCCCAGCAGGTCGCGCCGTTCTACGACATCGTCGGCGACCGCCTCGACATCGAGGTCGAGCACCCGCGGTTCCAGTACGGCGTCCGTATCTGCCCCGAGCCCGTGCACTGGGGCGGCCTGTCCGGCTGCACCTACTCCGAGGGCGTGAGCTGGGGGAAGTTCACCGCGCCGGGCGAGGGCGGCCGCTTCGCCGAGGTGTACGCGGACGCCACCGTCGCGTGGCCGCTGCTCGTGCGCGCGCTGCTCGAGCGGCTCGGCAAGATGCCGAAGTGAGGGAGCAGGCCCGCGTGCGCGCCGCCATGCCCCGCCCGTCGCGCCCCCTGCAGGCGCTCCTCTCCGCGGCCCTGGCCGGCGGCGCGCTCGTGGTCGCCGGCTGCCCCTCGACGGACGAGCGCGCCTGCGATGCCGTCTGCGACTGCACCGGCTGCAGCGAGGCGAGGTACCTCGAGTGCCTCGACGAGGCGGAGGTCTCGCGGAAGGCCGCGGTGGAGGCGAGCTGCGTCGGCGCCCTGGACGAGCTCCTCGTCTGCCTCGAGGAAGAGATCGAGTGCAAGGACGACGTGTTCACCTTCGACGGCTGCGAGGACCAGGAGGCGCGCCTCGGCGAGTGCGGGATCTCCGTCTTCCGCACCGCATGCGATCTGGCCAACGATCGTCTCACGGAGTGCGGACAGGGCGCGCCCCTCGGGACCGACCCCGCGTCGTGCATCGGACAGATTGCGTGCAACGCGCGCTGCATCGCCGCGACGTCCTGCGCGGGGCTGAACGGGTTCGATATCGAGGAGAACGCGCGCTTCGGCGAGTGCACGAACCTCTGCTTCTTCCAGATGCCCTGAGCGCTCGCCCTCGCGCGATCAGGCGCCCGCGATGAAGCTGTCCTGGT
>NZ_JEMA01000999.1 GCF_001589285.1 Sorangium cellulosum
CGGGCCGCGCCTCCGCCGCCGCGACCTCCGCCGCGAGCGCGGCGACCGCCTCGAGGGCGCGCTCGGTCTCGGCGAGGCGCGCGCGCATCACCGCCTCGCCGCGCTGGTAGCGCCGCGCCTTCGCGAAGAAGGCCTCGGCCTGCGCCTTCGCGGGGCGCGCCGGGTCGAGCGCGACATCGATCGTGCCGCCCGTCTCCCAGTCGTCGAGCAGCGCCCTGGCGGCGCCCCGCGGCACCCGCGCGCCCTGCGCGAGCAGGAGCTGCCCCGTCTTCTGGAGGCGCGCGACGCTCCCCAGCCGCCCCAGATCGCCGCGCACCGCCTCGGCCCGGCGCTCGAGCGCCGCGCGCCGCGCCTTCACCGCGCGCGCGAGCGCCGCCTTCTCCTGCGCGGCGGCCGCGGCGTCGCTCGCCTCGACAAGCGCCGCGCCCGCGGCGAACGGATCCGCCGGGTACGCGACCTCCGCCGGCGGGTCGCCCCCCTGCGGCGGCCAGCGGAGGATCAG
>NZ_JEMA01001000.1 GCF_001589285.1 Sorangium cellulosum
GGCATCCAGGTCTGAGCGCGGCGTCGCGAGGGCCTCTGGAAGAGGCCCTCCGCAGGCGCCGGCCCACCTGCCGGCGCCGGCCCATCGTCCCCGGATCGGGGACAACCCACCTCGCGATCGAGCGGCCCGCTGCCGCGACACACGCCGATCGGCGTCAGCTTCCGGCTTCCCGCTGCAAAGGGGCATGCTTCGCTGCCGCTTCAGCGACCAAGGTGCTGGAGTAGACGGTCCAACCAGCGGCTGCGCTCGACGCTGCGCCCAGCCGCCTGGAGCGACAAACCGATTGAAGCTGCCTGAAAAGCGCAGAAATTCGAGCCGCCAGGACGCCAAGGACGCCAAGAAGAGAATCCTATCTTGGCGTTCTTGGCGTCCTTGGCGTCCTGGCGGTTCATTTCTCGCTTGAGCACCGCGACCGGTGCTCTGGCGGGGCTGGACGNTTCATTTCTCGCTTGAGCACCGCGACCGGTGCTCTGGCGGGGCTGGACGGCTGGGCGCTCTCCGACTGATTCGCACGTCGTTGCGCCATCGATTGAATCATGTCCTGCCCTCTCTTGCGGGCGCTTCACAAACGCAGGATACTGGCTCTATGAACTGTATCTCTTCATCTGTTACACCGCGGCTCGTCTGCGCGAACCGCACCGCCATCGATGACCCCGGCCCGAGTCCCGATGCCGCAGGTATGCGGAGCAGCTCCGCAATGCCGGCGATGGCTCTGCTTGCGCTGCTGCTCACGGTCGCCGGATGCAGCAGCACCGAGACGGGCGGCACGGGGGGAACCGGGGGAACCGCGGGAGTAGCGCCGGGCGATGCAAGCACGCAGGACGCCGCGTCGGGCTCGGGTGGCGGCGGTGGCTCGGGTGGCGGCGGCGGCTCGGGCGGCGG
>NZ_JEMA01001001.1 GCF_001589285.1 Sorangium cellulosum
CCCGTCGGGGTCTCGATCACCTGGCGCGGGCTCGCGTCCGTGGGCCTCGTCCCCTCGCCCGGCGCCGGCGTCGCCCTGACGGGCGCGTGGTCCGTCCTGCCGCGATGGACGGTGGAGACCGGGGCGCTGTGGCTCCCGGAGCAGCACGCGACCGACGCGACGTTCGCCTTCGGCCTCAGCGCGGGCTGGCTCGGCGCGTGCGTCGAGGCGGTCCAGAGCGACGCGGTCGCCCTCGGGCTCTGCGGCCGCGTGCTCGCGGGCGCCGTCTACGCCGTCATCGACGAGGACGAGCGGTACGTCCCGACCGACCCCGGCGCGCGCGCGTGGGTCAGCGCCGGGGCGGGCGCGCGCCTCGGGATCCGCGTTGTCGGGCCGCTGCGGATCGAGACGGGCGTCGACCTCTTCGCCCCCATGACGCGGTACAGCTTCCGCCTCGAGGGAGAGCAGCCTCCGCCCTTCGAGCAGCCGGCTGTCGGCGGCGCGGCGTTCGTCGGGGTCGGCGTCACCTTTTGATGAAGGATCCCCCGCCTGCCGGCATTCACCATGCCGTGGAGCAATGCATGACCGCGGAGGTCCTCGGCAGCGCCAGGCAGCCGCCGCAGAACCTCGTCGCCCTGCACGCCGAGCACAGCGGCTTCGTCTGGGCCACCCTGCAAAGGTTCGGCATCCAGCAGCCCGACCTGGAAGACGCATTCCAGGACGTCTTCATCGTCGTCCAGCGGCGGCTCCCCTCGTTCGACTGGGCGTGCCCCGTCACGACATGGCTGTTCGCCATCTGCCGGCGGGTCGCCGCCTCGCACCGCCGCCGCGCCCACACCCGGCGCGAGCGGCTCGGCGAGGTGGTCGACGACGTGCCGGACTCGGCGAGAGGCCCCGAAGAGATCACCTCCCAACAACAGGCGAGATTGCAGCTCGAGGCGATCCTCGAGGCCATGGATCTCGACCGGCGAGCCGTGTTTGTCATGTTCGAGATCGAAGAGATGCCCTGCAACGAGATCGCGAGCCTGATCGGCGTCCCCGTCGGAACGGTCTACTCGCGGCTCCACGCAGCGCGCAAAGAGTTCGCCAATCTGTTAAAGAAGGTCGAAGCCGAGCGGGCGCGCAGGGGGAGGACATGAACGATCCGAAGCGATGGATCCAGGACGGTGGGAGCGCCCCCGAGGGAGCGCGCGAGCTTCTCCTGGCCGCGTCGCGCCCTCGGCCGATGACGTCCGCCGAGCTCTCGCGCACGGCGGCCCGCGTGGCGCCGCTCGGGACGGCCAGCGCGGGCGCCGGGGCGACGCTGCCGATGTGGGTCAAAGGGATCTTCGTCGCTGTGGGCCTCGGGATCGGCGGCGCCGGGCTCTACCTCGCCCTCGACGGCGACCAGCGCGCCGGCGCCCCGGCGACCCCGGCGCAGCTCGCGGACCTGCCGCTGGAGG
>NZ_JEMA01001002.1 GCF_001589285.1 Sorangium cellulosum
CGCGGGCTGCGCGGGCTGCGCGGCGGCATTCCGCGCGACAGCGTCGGGATCGATCGACATCGCGACGATCAGCGCCGCCGCCCGCGACATGGACGCGCAGTCGTTGCCGTGGATGACCCGCTCGCCGGGCGCTGGCGCGCGGATGCGCAGGTCGAGCCGGAGGCGCGCGCCGCGCTTGCGGGCGACGGCGATCTCGACCTCGATCGTCTGCCGCTGCTCCGACGCCCCCAGCAGCCGGGCGATCTCGCTCCGGACCTCGTCGACCGGCGGGCACCCGTCGGGCGCTTCCCAGCGGAGGTCGATGGTGCGCGGCTCGGCGGGCGCAGCGAGGGCGCTCGCGGGCAGGAGCCCCGCCGCGACGATCAGCGCCTGCAGGGCCGACGCGGCCCNGATCAGCGCCTGCAGGGCCGACGCGGCCCGGGCCCACCTGGAGACGTGCACATGGGCACTCTACTCCTCCTGCCCGCACGCGGCGCGCACGCGCGTCGCGAGCGGCGAGCCCGGGCTCCGCGCGAGCAGCTTCGCCGCGATCGCCCTGCCGGACGCCGCGCGGCCGGAGCGGCAGAGCGCGATCGCGCGCGACGCCTCGCGCTCGGTCGAGAGCACGCCGCGCGGGTACCGGCTGGCGTGCTCGTCGAGCTTCGAGAGCGCCTGCGCGAACTGGCCCGCCTGCAGCGCCTGCTGCGCGTCGCGCAGCAGCGCGATCTCCGCGTCGAGCCCCTCGGAGCCC
>NZ_JEMA01001003.1 GCF_001589285.1 Sorangium cellulosum
CTTCGTCGCCCCCGGCGGCCCGAGGTCGTCCCGGAGACGCCCCGGAAATCCGCCGAAACAGCCCTCGTCTCCGCGATCTGGGCGGCGGGGGCCTCGCGCCACTCGATCTCGCTGGGAAGGCCCGCTATGAATTCGCCCGCCATGGCTGTTCCCGAGATCAGCGAGCAGGAGTTCGAGCGCGAGGTGCTCCGCAGCGAGTTGCCCGTGCTCATCGATTTCACCGCCGCCTGGTGCGGGCCGTGCAAAACGGTCGCGCCCGAGGTCGAGGCCATCGCGCGCGAGCTCGAAGGCAAGGCCAAGGTGGTCAAGGTCGACATCGATCGGTCGAAGCGCATCGCCACCACCCTGCGCGTCCAGGCCGTCCCGACGTTCATGGTCTTCCACCGGGGCCGCCCGGTGGCCGCGGAGCAGGGCGTCCTCAACCGCAAGCAGTTCCGCGAGATGCTCGAGCCGTTCCTCCCGCGCGCCGAGGGCGCCATCCGGGCGGTCGAGCTGGCGCAGCTCGTCAACGAGGGCCAGGTGGTCGCCGTCGACACGCGCGAGACCAGCGCGTACGGCCGCGCTCGCATCCCCGGCGCAGTGCACCTCCCGCTCGAGGAGATCGAGGGGCGGCTCGCCGAGCTCCACATGCTCCCGGGCGCGCCGGTCCTCTACTGTCGCTCCGGCGACAAGTCGAAGGAGATGGCCTCGAAGCTCGCGGAGGAGGGCGTCCCCGTCGCGTTCCTCGAGGGCGGCTTCCTCTCGTGGGAGGCCGAGGCGCTGCCGATCGAGCGCCCGGACTGAGCCTGCGGCGCGCTCGGCGCCGCGCGTGGAGCGCGGCGCGCGCGCCTGGGTCACCCCTTGGCGGCCGCGAGCGCCGCCGAGACGACCTCGCGCACGGGCACGCCGTGCGTCCTCGCCGCCGCGGCGCAGTCGTCGAACTCCGGCTTGATCTGCGGCGGCCCGAACGGCCCCTCGCTGATCTTCACCCGGATGGCGCCGTAGGCGGTCTTCACCGTCGTGATCCGCCGCGGGCGCTCGGTGCGCGCGACCGGGATCTTCCGGAGCCCGATGCTCGTCGTCTCGCGGAGCAACGCCGTCGCGACCGCGTCGGCCTGGGGGGCCGCCGCGAGCGCCGCGATCGTCAGCGCGGGGCGGCCCTTCTTCATCGTGATCGGCGCCGCCCACGCGTCGAGCGCGCCTGCCGCGAGCAGCGCCTCGATCGCGTGCCCTGCCACCTCGCCCGTGAGGTCGTCGACGTTCGCCTCCACGATCACGTGCGACGCGCTGCCGAGGCTCTCCTCCCCGCCCGAGCGCGTCCCGAGCACGACCCGCAGCAGGTTGGGGCGGTCGGGCAGCTCCCGCGTGCCGGCGCCGAAGCCGATCCGCTCGGGCGCGAACGTCGGCCAGCGCTCGAACCGGCTCGCCAGCGTGGCGATGATCGCCGCGCCCGTGGGCGTGACCAGCTCGGCGTCGATCTCGACGCCGTAGGTAGGGACGCCGCGCAGGCACGCGACAGCGGCGGGCGGCGGCAGCGGGAGGATCCCGTGCCGCGCCTTCACGAACCCGCGCCCCATGGGCAGCGGCGATCCGACGACCTCCGCCCCGATGTGCGCGATGGCCGCGGCGGTGCCCACGATGTCGACGATCGCGTCGACGGCGCCGACCTCGTGGAAGTGCACGTCTTCCAGGCGGATCCGGTGCACGGCGGCCTCCGCTTCGCCGAGGCGCCGGAAGATCCGGCGCGCCAGCGCGGCGACGGGCGGATCGAGCGGCGCCGCGGCGAGCATGGCGTCGATCGATCCGTAGGTGCGCTCCGGCTGGGGCGCCTCGACGTGCACGTCGAACGACGTCGCCACGATGCCGCTCCTGTGCGCGTGCCCGCGGTGGAGGTGAAAGCCGTCGAGGGGCAGCGCGGCGACGGCGCGCTCGATGACGAGGAGGGGCACCCCGAGATCGAGCAGCGCGGCGATCGTCATGTCGCCCGCGATGCCGCTGAACGCATCGAAGAACAGGACCATGCCGGCGCCCGCGCCCTCCTCGAGGAGCGGCGCGCGCGGGTGGTCGTGCTCCTGCGGGTGGTCGTGCGCGTGATCGTGCCCGTGCGCGTGATCGTGCGCGTGATCGTGCCCGTGCGCGTGATCGTGCCCATGGGAATGCCCGTGCGCGTGGTCATGCCCGTGGTCGTGCCCGTGCCCGTGCGCATGCCCGTGCTCGTGCGCATGCCCGTGCTCGTGCGCATGCCCGTGCGCGTCATGGTCGTGCCCGTGCGCATGCTCGTGGTCGTGATCGTGTCCCATGTCTCGCCTGCTCCGTTCAACGGGCGTCGACCCGTCGCGGCGCTCCCGCGGTCGCGCTCGTCCTGCGCTCACGCCTTCGGCAGCATGCGATGGACCACCATCGCGGCGCCGAAGCCGCTGTCGATGTTGACCACGGCGACGCCGGAGGCGCACGACGTGAGCATCGAGAAGAGCGCGGTGAAGCCGCCCAGCGCCGTGCCGTAGCCGACCGAGGTCGGGACCGCCACGACGGGCGCCGCCACGAGCCCGCCGACCACGCTCGGCAGCGCGCCCTCCATGCCCGCGACGACGATCACGGCGGACGCCTTGCGCAGCTCCTCGACGCGATGGAGGAAGCGATGCAGCCCCGCGACCCCCACGTCGTACAGCCGCATCGATTCGAGCCCCACGGCCCGCAGCGTCTCGATCGCCTCCTCGGCGACCGGGAGATCGCTCGTGCCCGCGGTCACGACGGCGACCGGCCCCGCGGCGCGCTTCGGCGTCGGCGCGACCTCGACGCTCCCGGTGCGCGCGAGGGGAACATAACGAAACGCGGGCAAGAGCGACGCGACCGCCGCGCCTTTCGCGGCGTCGACCCGGGTCACGAGCACATTCTGCCCGGCCCCCGAGATCTCCTGGGCGATCAGGGCGATCTGCTCGGGCGTCTTCCCTTCGCCGAAGATCACCTCGGGCACGCCCTGCCGGAGCGCGCGGTGGTGGTCGACTGTCGCGACGCCCAGGTCCCGGAAAGGTAGCCCCCGGAGCGCCTCGAGCGCCTCCTCGATGGCGGCCTCTCCGTTACGGACGCGCTCCAGCAGCTCTCGGACGAGGCGCGGATCCATGTGCGCAGCCGCTTAGCGCGGCAGCGCCCCCACCGCAAACGTTCCGCCTCGCCCGCCGCCACCGCCGCCATGGTCGTGAGGGCGCCCTCGTGCGCCTCCGGCGCCCCCTGCGCGCGTCTCTGCCCATGCTCCTCCTTGCCTGCGGATCGCGCGCGCCGCGCAAACCGGTCCAGGCTCTTTGCGCAGGAGGGGGCGACGGGGCTACTTTCCGCGCCGCGTGCCCGCCTTCGTCGCTCCCCTCGTCGGCTTTGCCCTCGGCGCGCTGCTCGCCTGGTTCAGCGCCGCAGCCCCTCACCGCCCTGGCGCGCTGCGCGCGGCGGAGCCCCGGCTCTCGCCGGGCCCGCGCGATCGGCCGCTCGCCCTCGTCTCCCTGTTCGCCGTCCTCGTCTTCGCGCCTGTCTGCGCCTACTTCCTCGTGTTCGCGCCCGACTGGAGCTTCGCGTACCTCGTCGACACCCGCCGGATCCCGTCCGCGGTCGACCTCCTGCTGCTCCTGCTCGACGCCGCCTCCGTGCCCGCCGGGTTCGCCGCCGCCCACCGCTTCGCCTCGAGCGCCGGCGGCAGGCCCACAGCGCAGGGCGCCGTGCGCGCGCTGGCCGTGTTCGGCGGCGCGCCGATCGCGATCGCGCTCGTCGCGGTCCTCGCCCTCTCGCGGCGCCTCGCGCTCGACGGAACCTACCGGCAGGTCGAGGGCGACTTCGGCGTCCACCCGGTCGCCGGCGGTCCGCTCGGCTATGCGCTCCTCTGGATGTACACCATGCTCGCCGCCGGCTTCGCGGTCACCGTGAGCGCCCTCCTCCGGCGCGAGCCGCCGGGCGGCGCGGAGAAGGCCGGGCCGCCGCGCCCCCGCGCCGTCCCGAGCGAGCCGGCGCGGGTGGTCGATCCGCCCCGGCCCGCCTCGACGCGCCCCGAGCGCCGGCTCGGCCTCGGCAAGGGGGGGCGGTCCAACCGGCCGGGCTGAGACGCGTCCGGCCGGGCGCCGCGGGTCTCCCGCCGCGTTGACGGAGCCACCGCGCTCCACCACCCTGTCGCCCCATGTCCGAACGAGCCCGCGTGGATCAGCAGATCGAAGAACTGATGGAGCTGGCCGACCAGGTCGTGACGCGCGCCAGGAAGGGCGGCGCCGACGTCGCGGAGGCGATCGCCCGCTCCGGGTCCGAGCTCTCCACGAAGGTGCGGCTCGGCGAGCCCGAGCTCGTCGAGGAGGCCGTCCACAAGAGCCTCGGCATGCGGATCATCAAGAAGCAGCGCGTCGCGCTGACCTCGACGTCCGACCTCACGCCGCGCGGCATCGACCGGTTCGTGGCGGACGCGCTCGAGCTCGCCGACATCTCCCAGGAGGACGAGTTCGCCGGCCCTGCCGCTCCGGAGCTCATCTCCAGCGGCCCCTTCCCCGCGCTCGAGCTCTACGATCCGTCCGGCGGCTCGGTCACGGCCGCGCAGGCCATCGACATCGCGCGCCGCGGCGAGCAGGCCGCGCGCGACGCCGATCCCCGCATCACGAACAGCGACGGCGCGACGTTCTCCCGGACCGCGAGCGCCTTCGCCCTGGTCCTGTCCGGCGGCTTCCGCGGCGGCTACGCGGGCTCGTACGCGTCGCTCGTTGTCTCCCCGGTCGCCGACGACAGCGGCGACAAGAAGCGCCGCGGCTTCCACTTCAGCGCGCGGCGCCACCTCGCCGATCTCGACGCCCCGGACGCCGTCGGCCGCGAGGCAACCCGCCGGACGCTGCGCAAGCTCGGCGCCCGCAAGGTGCCGACCTGCGAGGCGCCGGTCGTCTTCGACCCGGACGCCGCCCGCTCGATGCTGGGGCTGCTCGGCTCCTGCCTCATGGGCAGCTCGATCTGGCGCAAGTCGAGCTACCTCGTCGGCCGCGAGGGGACGCGCGTCGCCAGCGATCTCATCACTGTGGTCGACGACCCGCTGATCCCGCGCGCGCCCGGCTCGCGCCCGTTCGACGGCGAGGGGCTGCTGGCCCGGCGCAACGTCGTTGTCGAGCAGGGCATCCTGAAGACCTACCTCTGCGACAGCTACAGCGGCCGGAAGCTCAAGCGCGCGCCGACCGGCAGCGCGGCGCGTGGCGCGGGCGGCGGCGTGGGCCCGTCGACGTCGAACTTCATCCTGCAGCCCACCGCCACGCCGGCAGCGGACATCGTCCGCGCCACGCCGCGCGGACTGTACGTCACCGAGATGATGGGCTTCGGCTTCAACGCCGTGACCGGCGACTTCTCGCGGGGCGCGTCCGGCTTCTGGATCGAGAACGGCCAGCTCACTCACCCCGTGAGCGAGGTCACGATCTCCCTGAACCTCGACGAGCTCCTGCAGCGGATCGACGCCGTCGGCGACGACCTGGATCTCCGGACGGCAACGGCGGCGCCGACCTTCCGCGTCTCCGCCATGACCATCGCTGGAAGCTGAGCTGCTTCCGTCCGAGGAGCGTGTGCTCCTCGGGCTCGTGCGTTCTCCAGGATCCGAAAGACGGGTTGGCTGCGGGAGGACGGGCTCTGCAGCAGGGCTGCGAGCGACCTTGTCAACCGGCCCCGGGTTGCGCTGCGGGAGGGGGGGACTCCGTCCGCAGCGGGTCGCTCGGCAGTGCTGCGGCTCGTGGCGGATCGCCCCGCAGCCGCCCGCGACCGCCCCCGCCCGACCTATCTGCCGGGCGTGGACGGCCGGGTCCTCGCTCAGCGCGAGGACCCGCCAGCGGCCAGGCTGCGCGGCGGCTCTTCCGAGCCCGCGCCGGCTGCCGCCTGGAGGGGCGCCCCTGCCTGCGCGGCCGCTTCAGGCATCAGGAATGCCTTGAGCTGCTGCGCGTCGTTGCGCCCGATCCGGCCCACGAAGGTGGGCAGGCTGATGGGCTCGTCCGACAGCGCGACGAACGTCCCCTGCGAGTTCGCTCGGTGGAGCGCCTCGAAGAGGGAGGTGACGTCCACGTCGCTGGACACAGCCCGCACGTCGATGATGTACACGTCCGCGGGGTCCGCCCCCGCGAAGATCAGCGCGTCGTACGGGTGGCTGGCGTGCCGGATGGGCACGCCTTCCCCGAGGGAACGCGCCGCGTGGGTCATCGTGTCCTTCGTGCCGATGACCATCATCGACTTGGAGGTCGCCTTCGCGAGCTCCCGGGGCACCGAATAGCCCCATGCGCGGAGGAACTCGGCCACATCCGCCGCCTTGAAGCGCAAGTGTCTCCCCGGCGTACGGAAATGGGCAATCCTCCCCCGATCTACCCAGTTATGGATTGTCTTCAAGTCGACCTCGCACAAGGCTGCGAGGTCCGATGCCGTCAACAGCTTTTCACGAACACCAGCCATCGCCGAACTCCACGCGAAAGGCACCTGCCGCACAGCTCGCGTTCACAGCGCGGCAGCGTCTCCTCAGGTGGCGGCCCCCCCCACCCGTCTGTCTACTCGATTGAAACCTAGCTCTCACGGACGGGTCCGTCACCCGCTTTGCTCGAATTTTCTCGGCCCCTTGGAGAGAACGCCCCGCGCGGAGGCAGACTCCCCCGTCTTCAGGGGATCTCCTGGTTCATTATGTTCACGCGACCGGGTGTCGGCCACCCGGTCACGAACGAGCCGGCCGAACCATCGGGGGCGCGCGGCCCCACACGCGCCAGGCTCATCCCCGCTTTCGGCTCCGGCAAAGCGGGCGACCTGGACATCACTGCACCTCCTCCATCCTTCAATTTGAGCGGTTCTCCCGAGTTCGACAGCCCATGGTTGCCAAGTTTTGGAACGCGGAGCAGCAGCGTCTCGGGAGGAGCCGGAGGGTCGAGCTCATCTTCAGCGACATAGCCCTCGTTGACGACCAGCGCGTACACGCCTGGATTCAGGGAGATGGAGGGCAATTCGGTCTCTCCGCCCACATCGGCGAGCACATACCCTGTGAGGTCGGCTGGGACGCCTCCATCGTTGTAGAGCTCTACCCACTCCTGAGACGGCTCAGCCCCTACAGGATTCGCCAGCACCTCATTGATAACCACGTGGGGCATGGGCGCACGCGTCATGGCTGAGAACGCCCGTCTCTCCACCAGCCCAGCATTGTCGATGGTGGCCACGGCGAGCTGGACGGCCGTGAGGGGCGGCAAGGGGGCGAGGACGAACAGCTCGCCCGGCGGCACCGCGAGGACTTCATCGAGCCCCTCGCCCGCGATCGCCCAGAGGAGCGGCGCGTCCGCCGAACGGACGCGAATCCGATCGTCGGCGACGTGAGCGCAGCCCGGCCCCATGGGGACTTCGTCGAGCGCGCAGGCGATCGCTGCGGCAGGGAAGGGCTCCGATTCCATCGAAAACGGACGCGGGTCGAGGCTCACCACACCTGGATCACCGGCGAAAGCGATGGGTGGGCCAACGAGGCGCAGCTCGTCCGTCTGGCCGGTCGCAGCGGGCGCCGGCCCCCCTTCGAAGCGCACGCAGCGCGCGCCGATGCCGTCGACGGCGCCGCGGCGCAGCTCGCCGGCCGGTCCGCCCGGGGCCAGCGCCGCTGCGGCGGCCATCTCGGGGAGGGGCGCATCGCCGCACCAAACGCCGAAGGTGAGGCTCGCGCCGGCGTCGGGCGGCGGCCAGAGGCGTGGGAGCACGGGGGGTGAGCCCTCGGCGGCGACCTGGATGTGGTGCGAGAAGGCGGGGCTGCCGCTGGCCACGGCGTACGTCTCTCCGGGCGCGAGCGGGGCGAGCGGCGCCACGGTGAGCAAGGGATCTCCCGCGGGCGCCTCGTTCAGCCACGCGATCGACGGGACCACGCGCTCCGCGAGCGCGTTCGACAGGTCGCCTTGCTCTATCTGCCGCATGTGCGCGGCGCCGATCTTCCCCCGGACGATCAGCGCCCGACCGGGATCGACGCTCCCGGCGGCGGCGACCGGGAGGCGCACCCGCAGCCGCAGCACCGGGGGCGCTGCATCCAGCGGCGCAGCGGGCTCGATCTGGAGCTCGGGGATCATGTCCGCGTCGCCGGCGGTGGCGGTGACCTCGTCGCCATCGAGGCGAGGGGGAGCCGCGAGCTCCGGCGCGCAGGACAGGGGGGAGGCCACGAGCGGCGCGAGCGCGAGCGGCAGGACGTGGGCGGCGCGCGGCGCGCGCGAGGGGCGAGTCAGGGGACGATGGGTCATGACGCGGAGTTCGGCGGGGGCTCGCCGCCGGTTGCCTCGACGTCGCTTTTTTTTCGGAGGCCGCTACCCTCGCCTCGCATGGCCCCCGAGGACATCAAGAAGCTCCGGCAGGAGCTTGGCTGCACGGCCCGCGAGCTCGCCGGAGCGCTGGGCATCGAGCAGGAGACGGTGCTCGCCTGGGAGCACGGCGATCTCTTTCCGACGAAGCGCTTCGTCGGGATGATGGAGGAGCTGCGGCGCAAGGGTCCGGAGGCGATCCCGCGCAAGAAGAAGAAGCAGGCGAACGCCTCGCCGCTCCAGGTGCTCGCCGACCCCGAGCTCTGGCGGCTCTTCCGCAAGCTCCTCTCCCACCCGGAGCTGAGGAGCGCGGCGCTGAAGCTGGCGGAGGCCTATCCGGATCCGACCGACGCGCCGCCATCGTGAGCGGCGGGCCGACGCGCTCGAAGGTCAGAGGGCGGCGACGACTCAGTCGTCTTCGTCCTCCTCGTCGTCTTCGTCTTCGTCGTCGTCCTCGTCGTCCTCATCCTCATCCTCGTCGTCGTCGTCGTCGTCGTCCTCTTCGTCGTCTTCCTCGTCGTCCTCGTCGTCCTCGTCGTCCTCGTCGCCGTCTTCTTCGTCCTCGTCGCTCTCTTCTTCGTCCTCGTCCTCGTCGTCCTCGTCGTCCTCGTCCTCTTCGTCCTCGTCCTCCGCGCTGCGCACCTCGTCCTCCTCGAGCGCGTTCGCGTCTCGGACGGCGTCCTGCGCGCCAGGCTCGGCATGCACGCCAGGGATCGGACTCTCCACACGCACCTCGTCCTCCATTGCTTCCATGGCCACATCTCCCTCCCGCGGCGCTGTAGGCGACACGCCGACGTCTTCCGCTGACGTCTCTCCTGCGCCGGTGACACTCGTCCGGATCGTACCTTCCGCGCCGGCGAAGCTCTCCTGTTCCGACGTCATCACCGTAGCGTCCGGCGGCTCTTCGCCGAGCTCACGCTCGTAGGCGCGACGAGATTCCTCGGTCAGCTCGGTGAACTCGCGCAAGGTCGGCAGCTCGCCGAGCGCCTTCAGGCCGAAAAACTCGAGGAACTGCGCCGTCGTTCCGTAGAGCATCGGTCGCCCGGGCTCGTCCTTCTTGCCCAGGATCCTCACGAGATCGCGCTCCAGGAGCGACTTCAGCGCGGCGCCGGAATCGACGCCGCGGATCTCGTCGACCTCGGGCCGCGTGATCGGCTGCCGGTACGCCACGATCGCGAGCGTCTCGGTCTGGGCGCGGGACATCTTGATCGGCTTCTGCTCGGTCACCTCGCGGACGAACGGCGCGAACGCGGGGCTCGTTCGAAAGACGTACCCGCCGGCGACCTCGTCCAGCCGGAACCCTCGCCCGTCGTACTCCGCGACGAGCTCGGCCAGCAGCTCTCGCACGACGCGGTGCTCTGCGTTCGCCGAGCGCGCGAGCTCGCGGGCCGGCACCGGTCGCTCCGCGACGAAGATGAGCGCCTCCAGGACCCCCTTCAGGTGCTTGCGCGCGACCGCGGACAGCCCCGGCACCTGCGCGGCCGCCGTCGCGCTGCGGGCCGGAGCCGAGGCGCGCCGCGCCGGGTCACCGAGCTGGGCCCACGCGACGGCGCGGAAGCGAGCGACCGGATCTTGCCGTGCCCCCCTCGGCGCGCGCGGCTCCTTCTTCACCGCCCGCGGCCGCTTCGCCCCGCTCAGCCACGCGTGCGCCGCCGCCCTCAGCCGCGCCGGCGTGCCGCGTCCGCTCGCCCTGGCCGGGGCGCCCTGCCCCGGAGGCTTCGGCGCGCGCGGCTCCTTCTTCGCCGCCCGCGGCCGCTTCGCCCCGCTCAGCCACGCGTGCGCCGCCGCCCTCAGCCGCGCCGATGCGCGCTGTGCGCTCGCCCTGGCCGGAGCGCCCTGCCCTGCCGCCTTGGGCGCGCGCGGCTCCTTCTTCGCCGCCCGCGGCCGCTTCGCCCCGCCCAGCCACGCGTGCGCCGCCGCCCTCAGCCGCGCCGATGCGCTCTGTCCTGCCGTCTTCGAAACGCGCCGCCGCTTCGCCGCGGCATCAGCCACCGTCACGGCCACTCCCTGCGTCTACTTCATTCACCGCGTCCGGCGGCGCCGCGACGTCCTCCGGGGCCGACAGGTCGCTCGTCTCCGCGACCGCATCACGGCTCGGCTCCTCCAGAGGGGCCAGAGCGGCGGCGCCGGCATCCGCTTCCCTCGCTGGCTCGTCGCCTGCGACGTCGTGCGCGCTGTCCGTCTCCTCCACCGCCCCGGCGAGCTCCGGGGGCGCGGGTTCGCCGCTCGGATCCACAGATGGCTCGGCCAGCTCAGGCTCCGCCGGCGCGCCGCTCTCGGCTTCCGCTTCCGTGGCTTCAGCGACCTCGGGCCCCGCCGGCTCGCCGCTTTCTGCTTCCGCAGCTTCCGCGCTCTCGGCCAGCTCAGGCTCCGCCGGCTCGCCGCTTTCTGCTTCTGCAGCTTCCGCGCTCTCGGCCAGCTCAGGCCCCGCCGGCTCGCCGCTCTCAGCTTCCGCTTCCGTAGCTTCCGCGCTCTCGGCCAGCTCAGGCTCCGCCGGCTCGCCGCTCTCAGCTTCCGCTTCCGCAGCTTCTTCCGCAGCTTCCGCGCTCTCGGCCAGCTCAGGCTCCGCCGGCTCGCCGCTCTCGGCCTCCGCTTCCGCGATCTCGGCAGCCTCAGGCTCCGCCGGTGCGCCGGCAGGCGGCGCTCCCGCCCCCTCGCTCCCGGCCATCTCGTGCCGCTCCGCCGTGGGCGCGCCGTCCTCTGGGTCGAACTCCACCGGGGGCTCGCCCTCCGCCACCGAGAGCAGGATGTGGATCGGCGCCAGCGGGTCCGTCTGGTGGACCCGGATGAGCCTCAGCTTGCACATCTCGAGCACGGCAAGGAACGTGATCACGACCTCGAAGCGAGGGATGACGCCCCCCTTCGAGACGCTGTCGAGCAGCAGATCCTCGAAGCGCATCGCCCGCCGCGCCGAGAGCTTCTCCGTGAGCTCGACGATGCGATCCGTGATGCTGATGCGATCGAAGACGACCTCGTGATCGATCTGGACGTTCGTCCGCTTCAGCACCCGCTCGAAGGCGTCCAGCAGGCCGAAGATCGACGACGACGCGAACGGCGCCGGGCCCTTCGGCACCTCGCTCTCGCTCATGCCGCGCGTGAACACGTCGCGCCCCAGCGTGCCGCGCTCGGCCAGCTCGCCCGCGGCGACCTTGTACTTCTGGTACTCCAGGAGCCGCCGGACGAGCTCGGCGCGCGGATCCTCCTCCTCGCCGGGCATCCCGTCGTCGTCCTGCCCCGCAGGCACGCTCGGCAGCAGCATCTTCGACTTGATGTGCGCCAGCGTCGCCGCCATCACGAGGTACTCGCTCGCGAGGTCGATCGACAGCGAGCGCATGATCTTCAGGTACTCGAGGTACTTCTCCGTGACGAAGCTCACGGGGATGTCGAGGATGTCCAGCTCGTGCTGCTGGATGAGGTGCAGCAGCAGGTCGAGCGGCCCCTCGAACGTGGGGAGCGAGACGACGTACTCGCCCTCGCGCGGCCCCGCGTCGTCGCCGGCCGCC
>NZ_JEMA01001004.1 GCF_001589285.1 Sorangium cellulosum
ACCGCGGACGGCACCGCCGTGATTCAGTGGGCGTCGAACGGCGGCACCAATCAGCAATTCCGACTCACGCCCGTGGGCTCGGGAACCGGCAGCACCAGCAGCACCAGCGGCACCGGCGGTACAGGCGGCACAGGCGGCACCGGCGGCTCCGGTGGCGGCGGCGGCGGTACCGGCGGCACGTGCACCGCATCACAACCGACNCTCCGGCGGCTCCGGGGGCGGCGGCGGCTCCGGGGGCGGCGGCAGCTCCGGCGGCACGCGCAGCGCCGGCTGCGGCATTCCCACCTCCCTCACCAGCGGTAACCGCACCATCAACGTCAACGGCACAACGCGCCAGTACGTGCTCGACATTCCGGCGAACTACGATCCGAACAGGGCGTATCGGCTGGTGTTCGGCTGGCACTGGCGCGGCGGATCGGCCAACGACGTCGTGAACAACGGGTACTATGGGCTCAAGGCGCTGGCGAACGGCAGCGCCATCTTCGTCTCGCCGAACGGCATCGACAACGGCTGGGCCAACTCGGGCGGGCGCGACGTCGCCTTCGCCCGCGCCATGGTCGACGCGCTCGAAGCCAACCTGTGCGTCGACACGAGCCGCGTCTTCTCGACCGGGTGGAGCTTCGGGGGCATGATGTCGAACGCGCTCGGCTGTGACATGCCCGACGTCTTCCGGGCCATCGCGCCGATGTCCGGCGCCCTCTACAGCGGCTGCAACCAGTCCAACACCCAGCCCGTCGCCGTCTGGATGTCGCACGGCCTGTCCGACAGCGTCGTCCCCGTCTCGGCCGGAAGGGCGGCGCTCGACGTCTTCGTGCGCAAGAACGGCTGCAGCAACGAGACGAGCCCCGTGGGCCCCAGCTCGTGCGTCGCCTATCAAGGGTGCCGGGAGGGATACCCGGTGCACCGCTGCGAGTTTGCCGGTGACCACCAGACGCCGAGCTTCGCGAGCTCGGCCATCTGGAGCTTCTTCTCGCAATTCTGACCTCGCGCCCCGCCGGCGCGGCGGCTCGAGCAGCGGGAGACGCGCCCGCTCGAGCCGCCGCGTTGCCTCGCCCCGCCGTTGGCTAACGGGCGGAGGTGGAGGTTGCACGCCGGGCAGCCGGCGAAGCGGCGAAGCTGGAGGTGAAGGCGGCCCTCCGGCGGAGTCCGGAGCCGCCCGTGACCCAGCGAATGCGACGGGACGGCCACGGTCCGATCCCCCGCGCATCTCCATGAGCAGGATCGTGCTCGGAGGACACATGAGCAGCCGGATCTATCTATGGTGCGACGGCTGCCGATCCCCCGGCTCCTGCGCCACAGCGTCCGGCTATCGCGGCGGGCCGCGATGGAGCTGTTCAACCCTGCCATGGAGTTTCTCTGTGAGTATGCGCCAAACACACCTGTTCTCGTCGATTTGCATCGCATGGACTCTCCTCGCAGCCGGCTGCGTCGACACGACCGAGAGCGTCGACACGACCGAGAGCGTCGACACGCCCGAGAGCGTCGACACGACCGAGATCGCGGTGGGCGACGCGCCCTTTCTGTCGGGCGATCGCGTCCTCGAGCAGGTGGTCGCGCAGCTCGGGCAGAACCCCTCATCGACTGTCCGCCTCGCGCTCGATCGCGCGGTCAACCAGGTCGGCGGCTTCAGCGTCGAGCCGTACCCGTCGGGCGACTGCCGCGACGAGCCGGAGCGGCTGTACTGGAACGGTGAAGCCGCACACCTCGCGCGCCTCGGCGTGGTCGCCGTCGCCGACCTGCTCGCGCTCGAGGCGGTCACCGAGGGACCGCTCGCGACCGACCTGCTGCGAAGCGCGCCCGTGCGCCCGGGCGATCTCGCGCGCGTCTTCCGCATCCTCGCGAGCACGGAGAGCCCGGCGCTCCTGTTCGAGGCGGCCGCGTCGCTCTCGAACAACCCCGGAATAAGGCGAGCGTCGCGCGCTCGTCGCGTTCGTCGCCGATCTCCTCCAGACCAAGCGCTTCCGCTGCGCGGCCGGAGCGCTGCGCACGCCGGACCTCGAGCATCCGCCGAGCGTCGACGAGCTGCTCGTGACGCTGCGGGCGTCGGCCTCGCGCTCGGTCCGCGAGTCGGCCGCCGCGTGGTACGGGAGCGCCGGCACCTTGAGCGCGGCGCAGGCCGACGCCATCCTCGCCGATCCGAGCTACCGCGTACGTCGCGCGACGGGACGGCTGTTCTGGAGAGGCTCGGACGTCGGCCCCGCGCGGCAGCGGGAGCTCACGCAGTGGTTCGCCTCCGCCGCTGCGCTGAGCGAGATGCGCGCGGACACGCTCCGCGAGGACTACGGCGTCCGCGAGGAGGAGAGCGGAAGCTGGTCGAGCCTGCCCTCCGGGATCGCCGCGCGCCAGGCGGAGGCGCGCGGGCAGTTCCTCGGCGAGGCGCTCGCGTCCGCGCCTCCGGACGTGGACATTTCCGGGCTCCTCGCGGAGGTCGCGGAGACGGTCGGCGTGACGGACCTGATCGAGGACGCGATCACGGCCATCGGACGCTCCACCGCGCTCTCTGCGGCGGCGCGGCAGAGCGCGCTGCTGTCCTTGTACCACGCCGCCGATACGGCGAGCTGGCGCGACGTCAATCCCCGTCCGCGCGGCGCGCTGTTCAAGGCGCTCGTGCCGCTCCTCGCCGACGGCGCGGCCTCGGACGCGGACGTCGCCGCGAGGCTCGAGCAGGCCCTCGCGTGGCAGCGCAGGCAAACCAACGACTGGCCGGCGCTCCGGGCCGGGCTCGTGAGCGGGTCGCGCGCCGAGCGCATCGACGCGTTGGTGAAGCTCGCGGACAGGGCGCTCGACGAGGTCAACTCGGGGCTCGCGGCGGGGCTCATCGGGCTCACCGACGTCAGCGCAGCGCAGAAGGCGCAGCTCCTGAACGACGTCACGCCGTCGCTCGCCGGCTGGCTCGTCCCCGTGGCGGCGCTCGAGGCCGCGATGGATCCCCGCGCCGTGCTCGCGCGCATCGCGGCGCTCGCGCAGGCGCAGCGCATGCGCCTTGGCGCGGACATGCTGCAAGCGTACGGCCGCGCCGCCGCGAGCCTCGACCTGAGCGGCGCGGAGCTGGCGCAGGCGGTGACGCGCTACGCCGGAGCGGTCGACGGGTACTGGGCGCGCCAGGTGCCGGCGGAGATCGCCGGGCTCCTCGCGGTGCTCGACGACGCGCGCGTGAGCGACGACGAGCGCGCGCAGGCATGGCAGGAGATCCTCGCGCCCGTGGGCGCGGCGCCCCGCTGGTTCCTGCTCATCGCCGCGCCGAGCGGCGGGCCGAGCATGAACGCGATCGCCGCGATCGTGCGCCCGCGCGTCGTCGTCGGCGCGAGCACGTGCTGGAACGGCCACGCCGACCCGGCGACGACGCGCGACGCGCTCAGCTTCATGCTGCTGCCCTACATCATCGAGCCGGCCACCCTGGAGCTCGATCCGCACGTCGTCGTCGCGCAGCGCGCGGCCGCGGTGCGCGCGGCCTCGCAGCACACAGAGGAGCTGCCGGACGGCGCCGACCCGGCGGCGGTCTTCGCCCTGCGGCCCGCGTGGAGGAGCGCCTACATCGCCGCGGCCGACCCCGTTCGCGCGGCGTGGGAGAAGCCCGCGGCGGAGCTCGCGCCGGAGGTCCTCGGCATCACGGACAGCGAGGCGATGCTGTACAACGCCGCGCACCGCCTCGCGTTCGCGCGCGACCTGCGCAGCTTGCCGCGCGAGCAGATCGACGCCGTCCACGCGCACCTCGCGCAGCACGGGACCACGGCGCGCGCGCGCGATCAGTACGCCTTCGCGCTCGAGGCGATGTACGGCACGGCGTACGACGCGCTCGCCACCCGCTTCCGCGACGCTGTCGATCTGCGGTGGGATCTCGGCGACGCCGCGCGCGCGCGCGGCGAGGAGGCGGCGCTCGAGGCGATCCTCGGCGCGGCGGGGCACGACTTCGGGATGCTCGACTCGGCGCTCGCGCTGTCGTCGCAGGTCGTCGCCGGCGCTCGGGTGTCGAGCTCGTTCCGCCAAGGGATGCTCGAGTTTGGGCTCGAGGCCGAGCGCTTCTGGGGGACGCTCGGGCTCTGGGCGGCAGGTCCGATCATCGAGGCGCGCACCACCGAGCCCGATCTGTCGTTCATCGCGCGCGCTGATGCGGTCCATGTCTTCGGGCTCGGCAGCGCCAGCGGCAACCGCGAGTTCATCGCGAAGAGCTCGACCTTCGGCTCGATCACGCGCGATCCGCGCATGCCGCCCGCCGCGGCGCTGCAGATCGCGTGGAATCGCCTCGCGCTCGGCCGCTTCGACCTGCGCCGCGGCCTCTCGTACATCGGCTCGGAACGCGTGTCGCCCGAGACGATCACGTCCACGGTCGACGCGGTGCTCGGCATCCGGGCGCGCGACGACGTCGATCCGGAGGAGAAGAAGGCGCTGGGGCGCGCGCTGCTGAGCGTCCTCGAGTAGGTTTTGGCGTTCGAGCGTCGAGCCGGCCGGCGCCCGGCGCGCCTTCAGGGCGACGCGCGATCGGCCGGCGGCGAGGCGAACACGCCCACGTCGCGATGCGTTCCTCCCGCAGGCCTAGGCGTCGCCCAGCTTCCCCTTCCAGAACTCCCAGGACCTGTTCAGGACGCGGCGATGCAGCGAGTCCGCCTGGGTGGCTTCCTCAGGCGCCAGATACGTCGGATCTCCCAGCTGCATCGCAATCGGCTGTAGCTGGGCGTTGATCGTCGCATAGGTGGCCCTGAAGACAGCCTCTTGAAGGGAACTCCCTACCAGGGTCGCGCCATGGCCTCGCATCAAGACCATGGCGGCCGTCCCGAGCGCGTCCGCGAGCGAGCTCCCGAGTGCGGGGCTCGTTCCCGCTCGTTCCCATCGGACGTGCGCTTCTCTGTCGCACCTGTCGCAGACCCGCCGTCGCAACGCTCAGCGGAACGCGGCGAGATGGTCCGAGACTGCCGAGGCGTCGCCGGCGTCGGAGATCAGGGCGACGTAGCCGTCGGGACGGATGAGCACGAGGGTGCGCTCCGTCGCGCCGTAGGCGTGGGCGAGATGGCCAGCGGGGTCGGCGACGTCGTCGGGGCCCGCCGGCTGTCCGACGACATGGAGCGTCCTCAGGTCGGAGGCCGAGGCGCCGATCGCAGGCGCGGGCCCGAAGCTCAGCAACGTGAAGCGCCCGCCGCGCGTCAGCTCGAACAGCCGGCGTTCACCTTGCACCGTGGTCAGCTTCGTCGCATCGGGGGCGCGGTCGCCGGCGCGGAGCAGGGCCGTCTCGTCGCGGTCGTCGCGCACCAGGGAAGAGCCGCGGTAGTGGATGGCGAGCTGGGTGATGCTCGCATCGCGGCGGGTGGCGACGTCGTTCCGCTCGAGCACCTGCTGGAGGCGCGTGTTCGAGAGCGCGAGCACGCCGGCTGCGATCGGTCGCCGCTCGGCCTCGTAGCTGTCGAGCAATGCCGGCGAGGCACCCTTCGCGACCGCCGCCAGCTTCCAGCCGAGGTTGTGCGCGTCCTGGATGCCTGTGTTCATTCCCTGGCCGCCGGCGGGCGCGTGGATGTGCGCCGCGTCGCCGGCGAGGAACACACGACCCTCGCGATATCTGTCGACGAGGCGGACGTTCGCGCGCCACAGCGACGACCACGTCGGCTCATGGAGCCGGAGGTCGGTGCGGCCGCTCCGCCGCTCGAGGATCGCCCGCATGTTGGCGAGGCTGAGCTCGGGGTCCTGTCGCGGCGCGACGGCGGCCCCCAATTGGAAGACGTCGGTCGAGGGCAGCGGGCAGAGGCTGAGGACGCCCTCCTCATGCCACCAGATGCGCCAGGCGTCGCGCTCGAGGCCGTCGACGTCGACGTCGGCGACGATCATCCGCACCTCCTCGCGGGTCTCGCCCTCGAACGCGATGCCGGCCTGCTTGCGGACGATGCTGTGGCCGCCGTCGCAGCCGACCAGCCAGCGCGCGGCGACCGTCTCCGTCGCGCCGCCTTTGACGACGACCGCCGACACGCCTTCGTCGGACTGCTCGAAGCTCGCGAGCGCAGCACCGAATTCGACCGCGCCGCCGAGCTCCGCCAGCCGCAGCCGCAGCGCTTCCTCGGTGCGCCACTGGGGCGTGATCAGGCTCGCCGGATAGGGGATGTCGGAGCGACCCTTCAACGTCTCGGGGATGGCGCCGCCCAGCGTCACCCGGCCGTCGGGAGCCGTGGAAAGCATCGGCATCGCCATCCGGCCGTGGGCGATCACGCGATCGACGATGCCGAGATCGTCGAAGACCTCGAGCGTGCGCGGCTGGATGCCCTTGCCGCGCGAGCCGGGCCGCGGGCCGGGGGCGGCCTCGATCAGGCGGAAGGACACGCCGCTGCGGGCGAGCTCGCAGGCCAGCGTCAGCCCGGTCGGGCCGGCGCCGACGATCAGGGCTGCGCACATCTCGGGATCCGTCATCGTCCATCTCCGGTTGAAGAGAGCGATGGATCTCTTATCATCCGCGGCGTTGATAAGAAATGAAAACTTCTCTAAAGGGTCAGGCCCATGACGACAGGAACGCAAAGGCAAGTCCGCCGCAGGCGGCGCGGCCAGCAGCTCGAGGCCGATCTGCTCGACGCGACCTGGGAGGAGCTGGTCCAGGTCGGCTTCGCGAACCTGACCATGGAATCGGTCGCCGCACGCGCTCGCACGGGGATCGCGGTCCTGTACCGTCGTTGGGCGAACAAGGACGAGCTGGTGTTCGCCGCCATCCAGCACCGCCGAGACGCCAACCCGGTCGCGGTCCCCGACACCGGCGCCCTGCGCAGCGACCTGCTCGCCCACCTGACGGCCCTGAGCGACGCCCTTGCCGGCTTCTTCGCCATCGCCGCGGCCGCCGCCTTCTCGGGGTTGCTGGCCGGCACCGGCCTGACCCCCTCGCAGATGCGCGCCAAGGTCATGGACACCCAGAAGCCGCGTGTCCGCATCCTCTACCAGCGCGCCCACGACCGCGGTGAGGTCAACCTCGAGCGCATTCCCTCCGCCGTGCTCGCCCTGCCGTACGACCTCGTGCGACACGACCTGCTCATGGATCTCAAGCCGCTGAAGCCCGCACGCATCCAGTCCATCGTGGACGAGCTCTTCCTGCCCCTCGTACAGAGCTTTGGAGCGCGCGAAGGCAATGCAGCACGTCGCGTTCGGCGTCGATGACGTACCGGTGGACTGGTCCCGGAGGGCACCCCGCTGGGCCACACCGGAGCGGCCTTCGCCGGCGAAACAGGCGGAAGCTATGAAAATCGCTACGGGTCCCGGCCGCCGCTCGTCATCGACCGGTTTCTCTGGCGGGAATTCTGCCCCACCAAGCTAGCTCGTGGCCGCGCCTGGGCCGACCTGCACGGGAGGCGGGGTCCGCGTGATGCTCCGCCATGTGTCGACGGCCCAGTCCCGGTCCGACTCGTCCTTGCAGACGATGGTGCAGCGCGCGAGCCGGCCGGCCTCGGGACACACCATGATCGCCATGAGCACCCAGCACGGCTCCGGCTCGTCATCGCTCTCGCCGAGCATCCACAGCGCGGCGCCCGCGAGCTGCCCGCGCTCGTGCTCGTAGCGCAGCCCGGACATCTCGTGCGGCGGGAAGGTGTCCAGCACCTCCTTGGCCGTGAAGGGCGCGCCGTCGTGCCGCCGGTAGATCATCGACGAGAGCGAGACCTCGCGGCGCTCGCCCGGATCGAACATCCGCAGCGTCTCCCCGCCGTACAGGAGCTCGGAGTCGAAGGTGGGATCGACCTGGATGGCCCAGCCGCAATGGAAGTAGAACCGGATCGGGATCATCTCGCAGGTTGGCGGCATCGCGGCGCTCAGCGTAGGCGCTCCGCGCGGCGAACGCACGCCGACCTGCCCCGGCCTGGCCGCCGGAGGGCGCGGCGGCGACGGCCAGGAGCCCCGCGCTCAGCCGGCGAGGCCGGGCCGCCCCGGCGAGAAGGGCGAGAGATCCAGCGGCGGCCGTTCGCCCGCGATCAGCGCCGCGACGATCTTCGCGGTCACCGGGGCGAGGAGCACGCCGTTGCGGAAGTGC
Organism: Sorangium cellulosum; assembly: GCF_001589285.1. Classification (GTDB taxonomy): domain Bacteria; phylum Myxococcota_A; class Polyangia; order Polyangiales; family Polyangiaceae; genus Sorangium; species Sorangium cellulosum_G. The sequence continues at coordinate 7,985 of NZ_JEMA01001004.1, forward strand.
CCTGTCGCGAAGACGAGGCGCGGGATCTCCCCCTCTCCGAGGATCGGCAGATCGTCCTTCGTGTGCGGCCGGAGCCCGGCCCATGTCCGGCCGAGCGGCGCGTCGCCGAGCGCGGGCACCAGCCGGAGCGCCGCGGTCAGCAGATCGCGGACGGCGCGCGACGTCACGGCGGTGACGTAGCCGGCGAACTCCATTGTCGCGCCGACGAGCACGCGCCCGTCGTCGCGCGGCGACAGGTAGCACCCGGGCCCGAAGATCACCTGCGAGAGCACCGGCGAGGCCGGCGTGAGCTCGACGATCTGGCCGCGCACCGGGCGCACCGCCGCGGGCGCGAGGCCCGAGGCCTCGAGCAGCGAGGACCAGCTCCCCGCGGCGACCACCGTCCAGCGCGCCTCGACCCGGGTCCCGTCCTCGAGCTGCGCCCCGCGCGCCTGCTCGCGCTCGACGAGGACGCGCCGGACGGTCGCCCCGGTGCGGAACTGCACGCCGGCGCGCTCGGCCGCGATGCGCAGCGCGCGCATGAGCGACGGCGGATCGATCCGCGCCTCGTCGGGGAACCACACGCCGCCGGCGACCTCGTCGCAGAGCGCCGGCGCGCGCGCCCGCGCCGCCTCGCCGTCGCAGAGCTCCACGGCGAGGCCGGCGTCGCGCTGCCAGGCGACCTCGCGCGCGATCTCGTCGCGCCCGGCCGGCGTGAGCGCCATGCGGAGCGCGCCGCACTGCCGGAAGCCCACGTCGAGGCCCGTCGCCTCGGCGAGCGAGGCGGCGAGCTCCGGGTAGAGCTCGCGGCTCGCGAGGCAGAGCCGCGCCAGGGGGCCGTCGCCCGCGGCCTCGAGCTGGGGGCCGATGATGCCCGCCGCCGCCCAGGAGGCGCCCTCGCCCGGGTTGCGCTCGAGGACGCAGACGGACAGCCCGCGCCGCGCGAGGGCGAGCGCCGACGCGCACCCGGCCACGCCGCCGCCGATCACCACCACGTCGCTCATCGGCGCGTGCATAGCACGCCGGGGGCGGAGGGCAGCCGGGCAACCGGGAGGGGACGGGGGCGGCGCGCTGCGGCATGGCGCGGGGGGCCGGGGCCGCCGGCTCCATCGGCGCAGATGGGCAGCGCGAGACGCGGCGGATGGACTGTGTGCTCGCGCGGAAGGAGGGGCCAGAGCGACAAGCGGGCTGAAACTGCCTGCAAAGCGCAGAACTTCGAACCGCCAAGAGGCCAAGGGCGCCAAGAAGAGGATCCTCTCTTGGCGTCATTGGCCACTTGGTGATTTGTTTCTCGCCTGATCGACGTGAACGCTCCGGCAGCGGTGAAGGACATCGCTGCTCCTTACATGCCCGACAAGGAGGGACTTTGATGGACCTCTCACCCGACGTCCTCAGCTGACGTGCGGCTGCTCAACCCTTCCAGCGTTGGATCGAGCTCCAACGCATGAAGCCCTGGTACAAGGCCATCCGCCGGCAAGTAGGTCCTGGAGGCATCCCCCTCGACGCCTCTGAGTCCGCCCGCGCGTCAGGGAGTGAGCGCGCGACGAACGCTACTCCGACGCCCCTTCGTCGCGCTCCTTGGCTGTCGCTGCGGATCCAGGCGCCTGGGCCTCGACCTCGGGGGGCGTTGCTGCGATTTCCGTGGCCGCTGAGGCGATTTTCGGAGCCGTGGTGGCGGTTTCTTGAGCCGTTGAGGCGATTTTCGGAGCCGCGGTAGCGGTTTCCGCGGCCGCTGAGGCGGTTTCCGTGGCCGAGGTGGGGAGGCCCGCGGCCGCTGAGGCGGTTTCCGCGGCCGGGGTGGGGGGGGCCGCGGCCGCTGAGGCGGTTTNGTGGCCGAGGTGGGGAGGCCCGCGGCCGCTGAGGCGGTTTCC
>NZ_JEMA01001005.1 GCF_001589285.1 Sorangium cellulosum
GCTGCGTCACCACGAGCGCGGTCCCCATCGAGATGAACGGGACCGTGGGCGCCGGCGCGCGCCTCGCCGGAGGGCGAGCCTCCGGGGGCGCCGCCGCGGCCGGCGATGCGCCCGCGTCGTCCGTCAGCGCCGCGTCGTCCGGCGCGCGCTGCACGATGTACCGCACGCGCGTCGCCGGATCGATCGCCCGGTAGCCGGTCTCCAGCAGATCCACGGAGAAATTGTTGAGCGGCCCGTCGTCTCCGCGGAGCGCCCGGGCCTGCTGCAGCGCGGGCTGCCACTGCGCGGCCTCGACGCACACCTTCCTGCTCGGCGGTGCGTTCTGGCCTAACGACGAGATCTCGACGAACCAACGCATCGTTTGCGGTTCCCATCCGCGCTGGCGCTGACCGGGTCGCGCGCTCTGGCGCGAGGATCTTTCTACTCGACGCGCGCGAGATGGGTCAACGCGCAGGCCGCACGGAGAGAGCACGCGGACGCGCGGACACACTTGCGAGGAAGGCCTGAAATATTCTCAGACCGAGGCCGGCAAGGAGAATCGGGCCTGTCCTGAGATCGCGCCGCCCGCGCGGCGAGGCGCCGCAGCCGCTCGGCCACTGAACGGCCGCCAGGTACTCCCTGCCGCCCACGGCGAGACGAGCAGACAGGTGAGCGCGTAATCCAGGCCGATCAGGGGGTGGTCGGCGCGCGCGGCCCGAGGAACGATCCGTGAGCCCCGACTCTGCATCATCATGTCCACTCGCGCGCTGATCCACCCCTGTCGGGTCCGGCGACGAGCGCTATTGCGTCCGCAGGATGACGTGGAAGCCGAACGGCGTCTCCACGACCCCGCTCAGCGCGCCGACAGCGACGCTCTCCAGCGCCTGCTCGAACTCGCGCACCATCGCCCCCTTCGGGAACTTGCCGAGATCGCCGCCGCGCGCGGTGGCCCCCGGCTCGTCGCTGTACCGGGCCACGAGGTCCTCGAACCTCGCCCCCTGCTGCGCTGCCTTGAGCGCCTGCTCGGCGAGCGCGCGCGCCTCGTCCCGGCTGCGCGTCACGTGCGGCGGGGCGCGACGTGAGCCCACATACATCACGAGCAGGTGCCTGGCCCCCAGGAGCCCCGGGTTCGCGGACGGCTGCGCCGCGGCCGGCTGCGGCGCCGCAGCCGGCTGCGCTGGCGCTGCGGGCGGCTTCGCGCCGTGCAGCGACTCCATCGTGGGGGGATCGGGCGGGCCGAGCGCCTTGTTCACGAGCCGCTTGAAGCGCGCGGTCGCCTGCGCGCCGCTGAGGAAGTAGTCGTTGATCGCGAAGGACGGCGTGCCGGTGATGTGGAGGCTCGCGGCGAGCTTCCTGTCCGCCTCGACCGCGGCGCGGTGCGCGCCCGAGTCGAGCGCGGCGCGGAGCTTCGCCGCATCGAGGCCGACCGCGGCCGCGTGGCGCTCGATCGCCTCGCGGCTGAGCCCGGTCTCTGACGGGTCCTCCCACAGGCGCTGCGCCATCGCCCAGAAGCCGGCGTCGCCCTTCTGCCGGAACGCCTCGATGGACGCCTCGGCGGCGAGGGGCGCCTGCTTGTGGAAGGGGAGCGGCAGGTGCCGGAAGACGACGCGGACCTTGCCCGGATAGGCGGCGATGATCTCGTCGAGCGTGGGCTGGACGCGCTTGCAGAACGGGCACTGGAAGTCGGCGAACATCTGGATCGTCACCTTCGCGCCGGGCTTCGCCCCCTTGCCGGGGTTGTCCCTGGTCGGCGCCGGGGCGAGGACCCGCTCGAGGGGCGCGCCAGCCTTGGCGTCCTTCTGCAGCGCGTCGTAGACCTTCGCGGGCGGCGTGCCCGCGGCGACGAGCTTCGCGGCGCGCGCGAGCTGCTCGTCGATGAGGGCCTCGAACTTCGCTTCCGGCTGGGCCCCGAGCAGCCGCCTGCCGTTGATGAAGAAGTGGGGCGTGCCTTGCGCGTTGAGGGTTTCGGCGAGGAGCTGATCGCGCTCGATGCGCGCCGCGTGGCGCCGGGCGGCGATCGCCTTCTGCGCGCGCGCCACGTCGAGGCCGAGGGTCTTCGCGTGCGCCGCGAGGTCCGCTTCCTCGAGGGTGCCCTGCCGCAGGAGCTCGTACGCCTGCCAGAACGCCGCGTCGCCCTTCTGCGCCCTGGCCTCGAGCGCGAGCTCCGCGGCGGGCTCGGCCCGGCGATGGAAGGGCAGCGGGTTGTGCTTGAAGACGAGGCGGAGCTGCTGGCCGTACTTCTTTTCGAGGGCGTCGATGGTCGGGGCGACCTTGCGACAGAACGGACACTCCAGGTCCGAGAAGATGACCAGCGTGACCGGAGCGCCCGGGTCGCCCCGGGTCGGCGAGCCGTCGACAGGCACCTTCCACACGGTCGGGTCGTCCTCGGCCTGGGCCGGGGACCGCACCGGGGCCGGCGCGCGCGCCCTGTTCTGCGCGGACAGGGCGGCGTAGAGGCGCTCGCGCGGGACGCCGGATCGCTGGAGATCCTCGGCCGCCCGGAGCTGCTCGTCGATGACGCCCTGGAACTTGTCGATGGGGTGCGCGCCGCTGACCAACACGCCGTTGATGAGCGACGCGGGTGTCCCGGTGACCCCCACGGCCTTGCCGGCCTGGAGGTCCTCGTCGATCTTCGGCTCGTGCTGCTGCCGCGCGAAGGACGCGCGGAACGCGGCCCGATCGACGCCCGCCTCGGCGGCCCACGCCTCGAGCGACTCCGGGGTGAGCGCGCGCTGGTTGGCGAACGCGAGCCCATGGAACCTCCAGAACGCCTCGGCCCCGCCGAGCTGGAACACCGTCTCTGCGGCGAGGTGCGCGGGGCGCGCGTTCTTGTGGAACGGCAGCGGGTTGTGCTTCCAGACGATGCGCAGCCGCTCGGGCCCGTAGGCCCGCTTGAGCTGCTCCAGGGTCGCCATGTACCGGCTCGTGAAGGGGCACTCGTAGTCCCCCCACACAACCACGGTCACCGGCGCGAGCGGGTCGCCCCACCACGGATCGGCGCGGGTGACGGGCACCGCCGTGCCGGGGTCCGGCTCGGGCGCCGCGACGGCGGCCGGCGCGGCGGGCGCGGGAGGAGGCGGAAGCTCGACAGTCTTCGCGGGCTCGACCGCCGGCGGCGTCGTCGCGCTCGGCGCGCACGCGGCGAGCAAGATCCAGAAGAACAGCAGGTAAGATGGGCGAAAGAGCGGCGCTGGCGCTGGCATGATCCCCCTCGTGTGGCGTGGTCCCCCCAGCGGATCCTACACGGACGGCGAATGCTCAGGTCGCATGGCTGCGCGCCGTCGCGCCGTCGCGCCGACCCGGCGACTTCCCCCACGGACGGGGTTCCACGGGCTCGGGTCGCGCGAAAGTCGTGTAAAAGAGCCGCGTGTCACCGTCCAGCGCCGACCCCGTGCCCTCCGCGCCGCCTGGAGGAGCTGCGCCCCCGTCCCGGCCGAGCAGCGCCTCCCCCGACGAGCTGGAGAGCGCGGCCGCCGGCGGCGCGAGCCCCGAAGCGCCCCCCGGCCGGCTCGACCGCCTCGTGGCCGCCTGGCCGCGCGTCGATCCGGTCCTGTTCGCGGCCTATGCGGGCGCCTGCGTGCTCTACGCCGCCGTCGCGTTCTACGGGGCGATGCACCAGCAGACGGGCGGCATGTGGTCGGCGCCGCTCGACGACGTCTTCATCCATTTCGACTACGCCCGCGCCACCGCGCGCGGGTACCCGTTCGAGTGGTCCGAGGGAAACGGGTTCTCGAGCGGGAACACCAGCCTGAGCTACCCGTTCGTCCTCGCGCTGGGCTACCTCATCGGGTTCCGCGGCCTGCTGCTGATGCAGTGGGCCGCGATCGTCGCGTGCGCCTCGACGCTCGGCTTCCTGCTCGTGGGCGCGCGGCTCCTCGAGCCGATCGGGCGCTGGGCCAAGTACCTGCTGCCGCCCGTGGCGCTCTGCATCGGCGCGCTCGACTGGTCGCTGTTCAGCGGGATGGAGAACGCCTTCCACCTCGGCGTCTGGGCCCTCGCCACCCTCGCCGCGCTCGAGGTCGCCCGCGCGGCCAGCGTCCCGCGCGCGCCGCGCGATCCGGGCGGCGCTGGGGACCGCGCCGCGCCCCCGTCGAAGCGCCTCGCCCGCCTGGGCTGGCTCGCCGGCCTCGCGGGCGCGCTCCTCTACGCCACCCGGCCGGAGTCGGTCGTCTGCGTCGCGGCGCTGGGCGTGTACGCGGCGATCGCCGTGGGGCGCTCCCACGGCGCGCGCGCCGCGATCGCGACCCTGCTGCGGACGTCGGTGCCGGGCGCGCTCGCGTTCGTCGCCCAGGCGATCGCCAACCGCGTGTTCACCGGCGAGTGGTCGGCGAGCGGCGCCATCGCCAAGCTCGCGCTGAACAACCCGTACATGACGTCCGAGGAGAAGTGGGACACGTACGAGTTCCTCGCGACCTACGTCATCACCCGCAACACGAACCACCACTTCTCGGACGCCCTCCCCTGGGGCTGGCTCGTCCCCGCCCTCGCGCTCGTCCCCCTCGCCTCGCGCAAGACCCGCGGGATCGCCGCGCTGCTCTGGATCCAGGTCGTCGGCTGGCTCGCGCTCGTCGCGCTGAACGGCCAGGTGCGCTGGCAGAACGAGCGCTACACGATGCCCGCTGTCGCCTGGCTGCTGATCCTCGCGGCGATGGGGCTCGCCCTGCTCGTCGCGCGGGCCGCATGGACGGCGCCGGACGGCGCCGGTGGCCGCGCGGCGCGGCGCGAGGGCGCCCTGGCCGGGCTCTTGGCG
>NZ_JEMA01001006.1 GCF_001589285.1 Sorangium cellulosum
GCTCGCCGGCCCGAAGCGCGCGGCCGGGCGCCGCAGCACGCCGCCGCCGGTCCCCGAGGCGTCGGCCCCGGCGCGCGAGCTCGCGCTGACTTTGGCGGCGTCGGGGCTCGACAAGAAGGCGATCGGCGTCGAGATCCTGGAGGTGGTGGGGCGCGTCGACTACGCGGACTACCTGGTGATCATGACGGGCCGCTCCGACCGGCACGTCCACGCGATCGCGACGGGCCTGGAGGAGGCGACGCGCAAGCACAACGTCGCGCCGCTCTCCATGGAGGGCCTCGCCGCGGCGACGTGGGTGCTGATCGACTTCGGCGACGTCGTGGTGCACGTGTTCCAGGAGGAGACGCGCCGCCTGTACGACATCGAGGGGCTCTGGATCGACGCGGGCCGCGTGCCCGTCCCGCAGGACAGCCCGCCGCCGGGGGCGCAGCCCGCCCCGCGGTTCGACCCGAGCTGAGCGCGGCCGTGCGTCTCGTCGTCGCGGCCGTCGGGCGCGTGAAGGACAAGCCGCTGCGCGCGGCGATCGACGAGTACCTCGGTCGGATCCGCCGCTACGTGGCGTGCGACGAGATCGAGATCCCGGACGGCCCGCCGGCGAAGGTCGGGCCGCTGATCGCGCGCGCGTCGGCGGGGGCGAGCGTCATCGCGATGGAGGTGAACGGCAAGGCGCTCGGCAGCGAGGCGTTCGCGGCCGGCGTCGAGCGGTGGGGCTCGCGCGGCAAGGGGGTGGTCACGTTCCTGATCGGCGGGGCAGACGGGCTGCCGCCGGACGTCTCCGCCGCCGCGGACGACAGGTGGAGCCTGTCGCCGCTCACGTTCCCGCACCGCCTCGCGCGGCTCGTGCTGATCGAGCAGCTCTACCGCGCGATGACGCTGCTGCGGGGCGAGCCGTACGCGCACTGAGCCCGCGCGCGGTCACTCCCTGGGCCAGTCCGGGGCCGCCAGGTCCATCGGACCGTCGCGCCATGTCGCGTAGGCCGCCTCGTCGGCCTTCCGGTACGGGCCGAACGTCTTCTCGAAGTACTCTCCCCAGTGGGGTTGCCGGCCGTCGACGTCGGTGAAGCCGTACTCGCGGGCGAGGTCCCACGAGCTGAAGACGCGGCCGGCCTTGGCCGCGACGTTCGGGTCGGCGGCGAGCGCCGCGACGGCGCGGCCCACGTAGAACGGGGTCTCCGACGCGATGAAGTGCGGGTCCTTGGCGATCGCGTCGCGCCAGTTCTCCTCGGTGACGCCGAAGCCGTCGAGCATGGCCTCCGAGCGCAGGAAGCCGGGCGTGATCGCGAGCGCCGTGATGCCGGGGTGGCGGCGCAGCTCCCAGGCCATGGCGAAGGCGAGGCGGATGACCGACATCTTGGCCAGGTCGTAGAAGAGGTTGCCGCGGTAGCCGAAGCTGTCGCCGTCGGTGACCTCGACGATGAGCCCCCGGTCGCGCTCGATCAGGAGCGGCACCGCGTGGCGGCTCGTGACGATGTGCGAGGTGACCGCGCGCTCGAGCAGGAGCTTCCCCTTCGGCATGGAGAGCTTCCAGAACGGCTGGCCGAACTCGGTGAGCTCGTCGCCGCCCCAGACGTCGTTGACCAGGACGTCGAGCTTCCCGTGCTCGCGCCGGATCCGCGCGCAGAGCGCCTCGACCTGCTCCTCGACTGTGTGGTCGACCTGCACGGCGATGCCGTGTCCGCCGGCCGCGGTGACCCGCTCCGCTGTCTCCTCGATGGTCTCGGGGCGCTGGCCGGTGGCGGGCCGGCCGCGGACGCTGCGTCCGGTGCAGTAGACCGTCGCGCCGGCCTCGCCGAGCGAGCAGGCGATGGCGCGCCCCGCGCCGCGCGTGGCTCCGGTGACGAGGGCGACCTGTCCTTCCAGCGGTTTCATTCGGTGTCTCCTCTCCTTCTTGGGGACCGGCGCGTGGCTGGCGTCGCGCGTCGCGCATCGCGCGTCGCGCGTGCTGCGGCGCCGCCGCTTCCGATCATCGTCCGGGAGGCTACGGGACGATTCATGACACCTTCTGTCATGAATTACGCGTAGGGTGGGAGCCGGTCGAATCGGGGTCGGATCGAGGTCAGGATCAAGGACGGACGTCGTGCGCGCGGATCGGCTGCTCAGCTTGATGTTGCTCCTCCAGCAGGCGAAAGGCCGGCAGCTCACGGCCGAGGATCTCGCGCGGCGCCTCCATGTCTCCGCGCGGACGATCTACCGGGATCTCGACGCGCTCTCGTCGGCGGGCGTGCCTGTCTATGCGAACCGCGGCCCGAACGGCGGGATCGCGCTCCTGGAGGGGTGGCAGACGAGCCTGACGGGGCTGACGCAGCCCGAGGTCCAGGCGCTCTCCGCGGTGGCCGCGCCGGGCGCGCTGGCCGACATCGGCCTGTCGGCGGCGCTGGAGAGCGGCCTGATCAAGCTGTCGGCGGCGCTCCCGGTGGTGCAGCGGTCCGCCGCGGAGCACGCGCGGCAGCGGCTCCACGTGGACTCGTCGGGGTGGTTCCAGGGCAGGGAGGCGGTGCCGCACCTCGACGTGCTGCGGGAGGGGGTCTGGCAGGACCGCAAGGTGTGGCTCGCGTACCGGGACTTCGACGGCGAGGCGAGCGAGCGGGTGGTGGACCCGTACGGGCTCGTGATCAAGGCGGACCGCTGGTACCTGGTGGCCGGGACGGCGCGCGGGCCGAGCGTGTTCCGGGGCGCGCGCGTGGAGGGGGCGCGGCTCCTCGACGAGGGGTTTGCGCGGCCCGAGGGGTTCGACCTCGCGAGCTGCTGGAAGGCATGGTGCCAGCGGTTCGCGGAGCGCCGGGCGAGCTACGTGGCGACGCTCCGCGCGAGCGAGGAGGGCGAAGCGGCGCTCCGGCGGGTCCGGCCCAGCGGCGAGCACGCGCGGTGGGGGCAGGGGAGCCGCGGGCGCGACGGGGCGAGGACCGTGACGGTCGACTTCGAGCGGGAGTCGATCGCCGTCTCGCAGCTCATCGGTCTGGGCAGGGGCGTCGAGGTGCTGGAGCCGGCGGCGCTGCGGGCGCGGCTCGGGGCGATCGCGGAGGACCTGCGCGCGGTGTACCGGGCGCGCGGTGAGGCGCGGGCGCGCGCCGGGCCCGGCGCGGCCGCGGCCGACGACGCGCTCGCGCGATGCCGCTGGCCAGACCTCTCGCCGAGGTACGCGAGCGCGCTCCGCGCCGCGGTAGACTTCGTGCTCGAGCGGTTCGAGCCGCTCGCGATCGTCGCGGCCGGATCCATCGTCCGCGGCTGCGGCGACGCGTCGAGCGATCTCGACATCTTCGTGATCCACAGCGCCCCGTACAAGCAGCGCTTGCAGCGCTGGTTCGGCGACGTCCCCGCGGAGATCTTCGTGAACCCTCCGGCCGCCGTCCGCGAGTACTGGGCCGCCGAGCACCAGTGCGGTCGGCCGTCCACCGCGCACATGCTCGCCACCGGCTTTCCGGTCCTGGGATCTCCGCTCCTCGACGAGCTCAGGGCGGAGTCCGCCGCGTGGCTCGCGAGGCGCGCCGCGCTCACGCCGGACCAGGACACGTGGGAGCGGTACAGCGCCGCGACGCTCCTCGAGGACGCCCTCGACATCGTCGAGCGCGACCCCGCGATGGCCAGCGCCCTGCTGGCCGAGGCCGTGCTCGCGATGGTCCGCTACCACCTCCGGGCCCGCAACGACGTCCTGCCGCGCACCAAGGAGCTCTTCGCCGAGCTCGAGAAGCGCGACCCCGAGGTCGCCGGCTCTGCGCGCCGGTTCTTCGAGGCCCCCTCCCTGGAGAGCCGGATCACCGCCGCGCACGCGATCGCCGACGCGTGCGTCCGCGCTCGCGGGTTCTTCGCGTGGGAGTCCGAGCGCGTCCCCGTGGCGGCGAGCCGAGGATCACGAGCACGATGAATCCTCCCCGGGCCCTCGGCGCGCGACCTCGTCGAGGATCTCGTCGGCGAGGAGCGACTCGCACGCGGGAAACAGGTCCCGCTCCTCGAAGCGCACATGCTCGGCGAGCTCTGCTCCGAACGCCCGAGCGGCGGTCGCGTCGCCCGCCGACGCCGACGTGGCCGCGCGTCGCAGGCGGGCGTGGTCGCGCTCAACGCGTTCGCAGAGGTCGAGCCGGCCCGCGGCGCGCAGCGCGGGCAGGAGGATCTGCTCCTCCGCGAGAAAGTGAGGCTCGAGCTGCCGATCGAACTGCTCGCGGAGGCGTGCGCCGTCCGACGTCGACCAGGAGTCGATCTGCCGCTCGATGACGCGGGCCAGGACGAGGGCGTGGTGATGCTCGGAGGACAGACCGCGGAGCCGCCGATCGCGCTTCATGACGGCTCCGGTCCCTGCAGCGCGCCGCCGTCGAGGAGGCCCTGGCTCTGCTCGACGACGTCGAGCGGGCCCGCGTAGGTGGCCGGGCACGCGGGACCCGACACCTCGAGCGACAGGTGGTGGACAAGCTGGGTCGAGAGCACGGGCGACTCCTTTCACGGGACGCTTTCACGAGATGCTGAGGCAGGAGACGTGCCATCAGCTCGCGCTGTACTCGCGCAGCTTGCGCCACAGCGTGTTGCGCCCGACCCCCAGCACGCGCGCGGCTTCCGCTTGAGAGCCGCCACAAGCATCGAGAACGCGGAGGATGTGCTCTCGCTCGACCTCCGCGAGCGACCGAAGCGCGACGGGCGCGCGAGGTGGGGGCGGCGCCGTGAGCAGCTCCTCCGGGAGGTCCTCGGCGTCGATCGACGCGCCGGTCGCGAGCGCCGCGCCGTGCTTCACGGCGTTCTGCAGCTCGCGCACGTTGCCCGGCCAGGGGTGGCGAAGGAGCACGGCCATCGCGGCGTCGGTGAAGCCATGCGCCCTTGTGCGCTCCTCGCCCAGCATGCGGCACGCGAGCGGGAGGATGTCGTCTCGCCGCTCACGGAGGGGCGGAACCTGCACGGAGAGAACCTTGAGGCGGTAGTAGAGATCTTCCCGGAAGGCACCCCCTCGCACGCGCTGCAGGAGATCTCGGTGCGTCGCGCAGACGATGCGGACGTCGCTCTCGAAGGCCTGGTTCTCGCCGACGCGCCGGATCTCGCCGTCCTGCAGGGCGCGCAGCAGCTTGGCCTGCAGCGGCAGAGGCAGCTCGGCCACCTCGTCGAGGAAGAGCGTTCCCTTGCTCGCCGCCTCGAACAGCCCGCGCCGAATTTGCGTGGCGCCGGTGAAGGCTCCCTTGCCGTGCCCGAAGAGCTCGGACTCGAGGAGCTCGGCCGGCAAGGCCGCGACGTTGACCGGAACGAAGGGGCCGGACGCGCGCGGTGAGTTCGCGTGCAGCATCCGCGCGACGACCTCCTTGCCGGTACCCGTCTCGCCCAGGACAGCGACCGGCGCCTCGCTCGTCGCGAAGCGCGCCACCCGTCGAAACACGGCCTGCATCGCGGCGCTACGGGCGACCACGTCGGTGGCCCCGGACAGGCGCGGTGCGAGCGGGATCAGGCCGCAAACCTCGCAGCTCTGCGGGCACTTGTGTTCCATATGTTCCATTTTGGAACGCACCACGGCAAGGGGCAAGCCAGCCAGCGATTACGAGGGCGAAACCACGCGGATTCGTGCGCGATGGATCGCCGGCACGCGCCCTGCTTGCACGGACGACAGGAGGTCCACCGTGCTGAGCCCAACTCAACCCGTCGCCAACATCGTCCTTGATCACTCCGAGTGCGCCCAGGTCTTCCAGCAGCATCGCATCGACTTCTGCTGCCGCGGAGAGCTCAGCCTCGAGCAAGCCGCCAAGGAGCGCGGAGTCGAGCTCACCGCGCTCCTGGGGCAGCTCGAGCGAGCCATCGCGGAACGGCGAGGCGACACGCCGGTCGCGATGCGCGATGTCTCGACGCCCGCGCTCATCGATCACATCGTGGGCAAGCACCACGCGTATCTGCGAAAGGCGCTGCCTTTCGTGCGACCGCTCGCGGCGAAGGTCGCGCGGGTTCACGGGGAGCACAACCCGAAGTTGCGCGCCCTCGACGGCGCCGTGGGCGAGCTCTCGGAGACCCTGCTCGCGCACCTCGACGACGAGGAGGAGAACCTGTTTCCGGCGCTCCGTTCGGCGGGCGCCAGCGTCGACCCGGAAACAAGACGGGCCCTCGCGGCGATGCGCGACGAGCACCTCGCGGTGGCGAAGCTCCTCGGGACCCTCCGTGATGCGAGCGACGATTTCGCGCTCCCCGACTGGGCCTGCGGAAGCTATCGCGCGCTGTTCGGCGAGCTCCAGGCGATCGAGCGGGACGTCTTTCAGCACGTCCACCTCGAGAACCACGTCCTCGCGCCGCGCTTCGGTCACGGTCAGGACGCTGTTGACGCTCAGGCTGGCTGATGGTCCGCCGAGAAGGCCCACTGGCGTGCCGGGCTACCGCGCCGCGCGCGCCTCGCCGCGGGCCAGCCAGTCGAGCTCGGCCAGCTGCAGACGCGCGAGGTCGATCGGGTGCTCGAGCACGCCGTGGGGCGGATGAGACGGGGCGGCTAGGGCGCGCCCGCGTGGGTCAGCGTCTCCCAGCCGATGTGGTTGCCGACCCGGGTGGAAGCGCTGCTCATCGCCCTGACGCGCGTGATGAGCTCCTGGGTCTTCGGCATGCTGATCCCGCGCCGGTTGTGGAATTCGTTGTACCCGATCTCCCAGCCCATGACCGCCGAGCCGCCGCCGGCGTTCTTCGAGAAGCTGCTGCATGGCCAGTTCCGCGCCGGCATCCAGCCCGCGGGCGTCACCTCGACGTTGACCCGATTGCCCGTATTGTCGAGGTATTGCAGCACGTAGTCGGCGTTCAGCTCGAGCGCCTCCCGCAGGCGGTTCTCGTGATGAACCGGGTCGTCGCCGTAGGCGCTGCGAGCATCGCCTTGGATGCGTAAGGTCTCTGCCATGTTGGCCAGCGAGCTCGTGCCCATCTGCATGTGCCCGAGGTCGCGGCAGGTCTCCTGCTCCAGGCCGGCGATGTAGCGCGTCGGGTTGCTCCAGATCCCCGCGAGATCGCCCTTCGCGTCGTTGGTGTAGCGCGGCTTGCCCTGGTACATCGGATAGAGCGGCTGGCGGCCGTCGCTCGGCATGTAGATCATGGCCTTGCTGGAGTGCTCTACCTGGCTCACGACGTACTCGTACTTCTCGCGATCGTTCGTGAAGATCGCGATGCCGAGCGCCGTCTCGTTCATCACGGAGGTCCGGTTCGCGCCGCCCGTCCAGCCGTCTTTCATCAGGTCCCAGTAGACGGTCCTGAAGTGGTTCTCTTGCAGCGCCGTGTCCTCGGCCGTCCAGCCGCTGTACGTGTAGCGCAAGATCTCCGCGGCCCGCAGGAAGTTGGTGCCTGCCCAGCCAGCGGCGAAGTTGCCGTTGGCGTAGACCTGACCGTTGTTGTCCGGGAAGCGGGGCTGATCGAACAGGACGGCGGTCAACGTGCGCGCCCAGGCGTTGAGGATGCGCCTCGCGTTCTCGGCATACTGCGCGTCGCCGCTGTAGTACGCGAGCAGCGCCTGCGTATAGGCGGCGTTCGCGTCGTTGACGATCTCGCTGCACCCCGCTTGCTCGTAGCCCATATCGATGGCTTTCTGCTTCGAGCCGGGCGTGGAGCATTTGAGGACCGGCACCGGGGTGGCGACGTAGTCCCGCTTCGCGTGCCTCGAGCCCCTGGCGAGCTGGTACTCCTTGGTCCAGGGCTGCGCACCGCCGCCGATCTTCGTCTTGACGAAATCCAGCTGCTCCTTGCCGACCAGGATGCCCGGATGGACGAAGGCGCTGGCGGGGGCCGCGCTGCCGGAGATCTGGAGCTCCGTCACGCTGGCGTAGTCGTTCACTGTATTCCCGTTGACCGTGAGGCGGACGTACCGCGCGTCGACGGCCTGGAACTCGACAGGCTGGAGCGAGGTGTTGGGCAGGCTCTTCCCCGCGAAGAGGGGCGAGAAACTCTGGCCGTCCGTGGACGTCGAGAGCGCGTAGTCGTAGATGCGCCCATCGACCCCGCCGTTGTACCAGCCGAGAGAGATGCCGCAGATGCGCTGCTTCGCGCCCAGGTCCGCCGTCACGTAGGCGCCCTTGCCGCGGCCCGACCAGCGGGTGGCCAGGCTGCCATCGGCGACCTTCGCCGCCGGGTTCTCGGCTTGCTCGACGCTGGCGACGAGGCTCGTCGGCGTGAGACGAACCGTGCAGCCCGCCGCGAGCGGCGATTGCTGCTGGTCACCGACGTGATCGCTGTCTGTCGCGACGCCCTCGTCAGCGCCCGTATCGGCGCCCACGACGCAGCCCGCGAGGACGGCCGTCAGGGCGACACACAGTGTGGGAACGGTAGTGCGTAAGCTCAAGGTGTTCTCCTTTCGGGGGATCATTTCACCCGCATCAGCGAGGGAGCGTGTGCGATGGTGCCACCAAGCAAGATCAAAGCTCTCGAGGAGATGAGATACGGTATTACCCAGCGTTGTCAAGCCTGTGCCGCGGAGCCTGCTTCAGGCTGAGAGCTCGTTGATTTGCTTGTGGTTTAATTTGCCTCTCTCCTGAAAAAAAAGGTGTATGTCGGTGTCATGTCCGCATGAGCTGACCATCCCATGTCGATCCCGGCGTCGAACGATATGTGGCCTGTGTGGGTGCCAGTGTGACCGTTCGAATCCAGGGCAAATGACGCTCTCATGAGCTCACCCACCCCAGGATGGTCCGCGATCGGCGTCACCCGGGTTGCGCCATGTGTCTTTTGTGATTAGCTTCCTCTCCCTTATCGAGCCGCTTGACTGAAGAGCTGCTTGACAATAACCGAAAGGAAACGGACGTTGAACTTGACGAATCTCGGCGCCAGAGCCTGCGTCGTTGGCGCGTTCTCGCTGCTTGGATGGGCCGGCTGCGTCTCCCCAGAACCCCAGGGCACGGACCTCGAGGGCGACAGCGCCGGTGAGGTGGGCGAGGCCGTTCAACCCCTCTCGACTGTAACCTTCCGCTCCAGCTCGACAGCGACGGCGAAGAACGTGACCTCGTTGGCCGTCACGAAGCCGGCGGACGTCGTGCAAGGCGATGTCCTGATCGCGCGCATCGCCAACCGGAACCACGTGGAGGCGGTGATCGCTCCGCCGGCGGGATGGACGCTGCTCCGCTCGGATCAGAGCGCGTCAGCCATCAAGTCCTGGGTCCTCTGGAAGGTGGCGACCAGCGCGGAGCCCGCGAGCTACTCCTTCGGCTTCGACGTCTCTGCCTACGTGGCGGGGAGCATCGTGGCGTTCAGCGGCGCCGATCCCGCGAACCCGATCGACGCGGTGAGCGGCCAGAAGAACGGCAACTCCGCGACCCTGGCCGCGCCCTCGGTCACCACGACGGCGGCGAGCGGCGTCGCTGTCTGGTTCGGCACGCAGGTCTGGGCGGGCTCGGCCTGCCCGGCGAGCCCGATCCAGCCGCCCTCGGGCTTCACGGAGCCCCTGGACACGTGCCTCGTCTCGTCGTCCACGGGTCTCCTGTTCGACGCGGCGTACGCGCAGCTCGGCGCTGCGGGCGCGCAGCCGGCGTGGAGCGGCACGTCTCCGTTCCCCAACACGAACACAGCGCAGGTCGTCACGCTGAGGCCGGCCGGCGCCCCGAGCTGCTCCGCGGGCGATACGTTCGCCAGCACCTACACAACGCTCGGGAAGCTGGAGTCGACCGACATCGTCGAGATGTCCGGGCTCGCCGCGAGCCGCGTCAACCCGGGCATCCTGTACGCGCACAGCGAGAACAACGCGAACTTCGTCGCGATCAACAAGACGAACGCCGCTTTGGTCGTCGGGAACTACGTCGCCGGCGTGTTCCCGTGGGACTGGGAGGACATCGCGACCGGCCCGTGCCCCGCGGGGAGCTGCATCTTCATGGGAGACATCGGCAAGAAGAGCGGGCATCCGCCGCCCGAGCCGACGACCTTCGCCGTGTACCGCATGCGGGAGCCGAACATCGCCGCGGGGGAGACGAGCGGCACGGTGTCTGGCGACAAGTTCCCCTTCCAGTATCCGGACACGCCGCAGAACGCGGAGGCGCTCATGGTGCACCCGACGACGGGGGACATCTACGTCGTCACGAAGAACGGCGTCACGGGGCTCAGCAAGGTGTACAAGTTCCCCAAGCCGCTTCCGACGCCCAACACCATGTCCACGCTGATTCATGTGGCAGACCTCCAGATCCCCCTGGGCGCGGACGAGAACGCCCGGTCGGTCACCGCCGGGACCATCCATCCGTGCGCCAACCGCTTCCTGCTGCGCACCTACCGGGCCGTCTACGAGTACCGAGCGCCTGCCGGAGGGAGCTTCGAGTCAGCCTTCGCGGCGTCGCCCGTTGCGCTCACGAACACGGTGGAGGGGCAGGGCGAGTCCATCGAGTACGACACGGACGGCTCCGGGTATTTCACGATGACCGAGAGCGAGGCTCCGCCCTACCCGCTGAAGCGCGTCGCTCGCCAGTAGGGCGAGTCGTCGGGCCACACAGCGGACCACTCGGCCGCTCCTCGGCCGAGATCCGATGGAATGGCCCTTTCCTCCGCGCAGCGTACCGCGATCGGCGGCCAGCGCCGATCGCGGTACACTGCCGCCGTCATGCGCGCGCGGGGCGCGGGCCGCACAGCGGGCGTAGCGCGTCGCGCTCGGCCGTGGACAGCACAGCGACCGGGTACTTGGGATTGCCGCTCGCGCGATCGAAGAACGGATGTGGCCACGCGTTGCCGCGCAGCTTCCAGCGGATCAACTTACGGATCGTGTGCGCGAGGAGACGCACGTTCGGCTTCAACGACCCGGGCGGCGGCTCGCCGATGGCGAACTTGCCCAGGATGCGCCCGCGCGGCGCGCCGAAGACCTCATCGCACGGGCGCGCGCTCGGCGCCTGCTGGAGCAGCTCGGTGACGATGCCGATGAACGGCACGCTCGGCGTCAACGAGTTGCCGAGCGGCGTCTTGCAGCAGCTCGCGTACCAGCGATAGAGGCCCTTCGGCGTGAGGCGCAATGCGGCGACGAGCTCGCTGCCGCGGTCGAACGAGATCATCGAAGGAGCGACCTGCACGATGTCCGAGCCGCCGCGCTCGTCGAGCAGCTCCGCGCGGCCGAGGTGGTGCAGGAAAGCCTGACAGTCGTCGCAATAGCAGACGACGCGGTTCGACGTGCTCGGCGACGCATCGCGCAGCCATCCATGAATCTCTCCGCAACGACACTGGAGCTCGACATCTGTGGACATGCCGGTCGCCTATCACGTCTCGCGGCCCGCGGCGCGCGCTTCACGAGCCTGCCTGTCGGCCGGTCACTCCGGGAAGAACGTCTCGATCGCGAGCGCCGGCGCCCCGTCCGGGTGGACCCCGCCGAGCAGCGCGAGGGTCCCGTTCGGCGCGGGCACGGCTGTCGCGCCGCGCCGCGGCTCCCGCAGCGGCAGCTCCTCGATCTGCGCCGCGGCGACGTCGACAGCGAAGCTCCTCGTCAGCCCCCCGTCGCCCGCCTCGGAGCCCACAGCGAGGACGCGCCCGCCCGGCAGCGCGAACGCGGCGACGTCCACGACAGCCGCGGGCAGCGCGGCGCCCGCGACCTCCAC
>NZ_JEMA01001007.1 GCF_001589285.1 Sorangium cellulosum
GTGGACAGCGGCGCCGTCGCCGCAGGCGGCGCTGCCGTGGAGGGCGCCTGCCTCTCGCCCGGCCCGGCGCACGACGCGGGAGCGCGCTCGAAGGGCAGCGCGCGCCTCACGCTCGCCGCTGCGTCCTCGTCCGGTCCGAGCGCCACCGTGGCCGCAGGCGCAGCCGGCGCCACCTTGAACGGGATCACCGTGCGGCACGTGGCCGCCTCCGCCTCGTCGGGCTGCAGGAAGGCCGTCTCGGCGGGGCGCGGCCCGCTCGCGGGCTCCTCGTCCGCGATGAGGACGGTGCCGGCCCGCCCGCGCTGCGACGACGCCGGCGCCGTCGCCTCGGCGCGCGTCGCGCGCTGCGGCGGCGCCCACGCGACGGGGGTGCCCGCGAGCTCGACGCCCGCCACGATGCGCACCGCCGCGAGCGCGCCCGCGTGCGGGAGCGGGAAGCTCCGCCGCCAGACGACCGTGCACCGCTGGTCCTCCCCGTCGATGTGCAGCGTGTCGGCGACGAGATCGAGGCGCATCCCCTCCGCCACCCCGAGGCCCCCGAGGCCGTGGATCCGCGCCGCGCCGCGCGCCCCGGGCAGGCGCATGGCGAGCCGCGGCAAGCTCGGGTGGAGCCCCTCGAGCAGGATCCACTCGTCGCCGCGCAGGGGATCGATCTGCTGTCCCTCGGGCGCCGCCTGGAAATAGCCCCAGTCGAAGCCGTCGGGGATCTCGACGATGGGCGCCTCCAGCGCCTTTCGCGGCGTCGCGCCGAGCCGCCGCCTGCGCGCCGGCAGCGCGCGCGCGATCGGGCCGAACCCCGCCGGGCGGCCCGGATCTCCCGGATCGACGATGTTCGCCGCGGCGGGGTCAGGGCCCCTCCCGAACGGGTTCTCCTGCCCGTCCACGCCGCTCGCGGCGCGGTCGCAGGTCAATGGCATCCGCTCGAAGCCGTCGCGATCGCGGACGAGGAGCTGCCTGTCGAGGAGGATACGGCTGCTGTCGGCGAGCGCGAGCCGCACGTGCATCGATTGCGCCCTCGTCCCGCGCGGCGCATACGCGTGCCCCGTGAACAGGACATCGGCGCGACCGAGGTAGGGGGCGAGATCGCTCGCGAAGCGGATACCCCGGATCGGGTTGTTGCCGTGGTGCACCTCCGCACGAAAGATGGGCTGCGGCTCGACGATCGGCATCTCCGAATCCGGAGCGAAGGCGAAGGTCGCCTTGACGATCGCGGTGAGGTGAAGCTGTCCCTGGGCCGTGCGCCACGCCAGGGCGGTCGCGGTCGTCCCGGGGAGCGCCGTCACGGCGTCGCTGGATAGAGCGGGCTCATGCATCCTGTTCCGCTCGATATCATGGGGAGCGCGCCGCAGCCCGTTACGGCTCCGCGACACCCGTTACGGATTCGCGACAATGGCTTCGCGACAAGGGAGTCCGGGGCGCCTGGACCGCGCGAGCATTGGAGATCCGGCCGCGTCGCTCGATCGCGCGCGGTCGCATCCCTCTCTCCCTGCGGGCTCGGCCCGACCGGGGTCACGCACCCCGACCCACACCCGGAGAAGGACTGGAATTTTCCAGCATGGCCTCGGGGGACGATCGCGTCGTCATCCGGGCTTCAGCGGGCGAGCTCGATGCACGGTGTGCATGCGGCGTATGCTGCCTGTGAGTTGGAAGCGCGTCGTCCGGTGAACTAGAACCGCTCTCGGACGAGAATGGATTGAGCCGCGAAGACGCCAGGGGAGAGGAGAGGTGACTTGTCCTCGAACGCTTTTCTCTCCTGGCGTCTTCGCGGCTCAACTCTCTCCTTGGTGTCCGATCCCGGCAGGCGCGCGGGGCTCCCCGCGGACGTCGCCGCGGGGCGGCCAGCGCGCGGCGAGGACTACGCCGCCAGCGCCTCGGTCAGCTCCCAGAGCCGCTCCTGCGCGGCCTCGTCGAGCGCCGCCGTCGCCGCCGGCTTGGCGCGGCTCTCCTCGAAGTACTCCCCTGTCACCCCGTCGAGCTCCGGCGCCGTCGCCACGTGCAGCGAGCACGCGGCGCCCTGCTCGGGCGTGAGCAGGAACAGCTGGAAGAGCTTCACGAACATCTTCGGAAAGTCGCGCGTGAGCTCCGTCGCGACAACGCCTGGGTGGACGGCGTTGACCGTGACGCCGGTGCCCTGGAGCCGCCGCGCCAGCGCCTTCGTGAAGAGCACGTTCGCGAGCTTCGACTGGTTGTACGCCGTCCCCGAGCTGTACTTCCGCCGCTCGAACTGCAGATCTTCCCAGACCATCGTCCCGCGGTAGTGCAGCTTCGACGAGAGGATCACGATCCGCGACGGCGCGCTCTGCTTCAGCAGCGGGAGGAGCTCCTTCGTGAGCAGCCACGTCCCGACGTGGTTCACGCCGAACGTCGCCTCGATCCCGTCCCTGGTCGTGCTGCGCGAGCGCGACCACACCCCCGCGTTGTTCACCAGGAGGTCGAGGCGATCGCGCGTCGCGCGGAACCTGTCTCCGAAGGAGAGGATGCTCGCCTTGCTCGCGAGATCCAGCGCCATCACCTCCACGTCCTTGTTGCCGGTGGTGCGCGCGAGGTCCTCGCGCGCGGCCTCGCCCTTCCCGGTGTCGCGGCACGCCAGCACCACCGTCGCGCCGCGCTGCGCCAGCCCGCGCGCCGTCTCCTTGCCGATGCCCGTGTTGCCGCCGGTGACGATGCAGACCTTGCCGTTCATGTCGTTCTCCGTCTCTCTCTCTCGACTGTCTCGCTCGTTGTCTTGCCAGCCGACACGGCACCTCCGCGCCGCGCCCCCGCGCTCAGTCCACCGCCGCCGTCACGATCCACACGGCGCCGCCCATGCGCACGCCCTCGGGGCCGTCGAACGGCGCGATCGCCTCGCGCAGGTCGGCGCGCACGCGCTCGACGAGCTCCGGCCCGGCCTGCGCCTGGCGCAGCGCGGCCGAGGCCGGGCCCATCTGCAGGAGGAAATCAACGGTCTCGTCGAGCGATCCCCCGCCTGCGACCGACAGCTCCCGGTCGACGGGCTCGTGCTGCACGCGGGCGAACCCCGCGCGCGAGAGGATGTCTCGCACGCGCGCGGCGTCGGCGAACGCGAACGGGCCGGGCGCGTGCGGGTCGGGCTGAGGCATCGGGAGGTGCCTTGCCGCCGTCATGGCCGGCACGAGCAACCAGGGGTTCTCCTGGATCGATCGCCAGCAGACGAACGCGAGCCGCGCTCCGCTCCGCAGCGCCCCCCGGAGGTTCGCGAAGGCCGCCTCGGGCTCGGCGAAGAACATGACGCCGAAGCGCGAATAGAGGAGGTCGAACGGCCCGGGCAGCGCTGTCGTCTGCGCGTCCGCGTTCTCGAAGGCGACGTTCGCGGCGCCCGCGGCCTGCGCCGCCGCGCGCGCCCGCTCCAGCATGGGCAGAGAGATGTCGACGCCCACCACGGAGCCGCCCGGCCCGACGCGCCGGCCGAGCTCCAGCGTGGTCTCGCCCGACCCGCAGCCGACGTCGAGGACGCGTTCGCCCGCGGCGATCCCGGCGCGATCCATCGCGAGGGCGCCCAGCGGCCGGATCTGCGCCGAGATGATGTCGTGGAGCGCCACCCATTTCGGTCCGGCGACCTCGTTCCAGTAGTGGATCTGGTCGGCGTTCGGTCCAGCAACTTCGATCATCGCCATCGAGCTCTCCCGTCTGTCTCTCCGAGGTTACACGTTCAGCTTCCAGCGCGCACAGGCTCGCACCGGGGGCTGCGCGCCCGGACAGCAGGACGAGGCAGGCTACTTCGTATTTTTTCGAAGGATCGCTTGCGCTCATGCTTCGACATTGTTAGAAGTAGGGCGTGCCGCCGAAGCTCGACCGCCACGCCGAACAGCTCGCCGCGCTCGGTCATCCCGTGCGGCTGGCTGTCCTGCGCTTCGTTGTGCAGGCCGGCGCCGAGGGCGCTCCGGCCGGCGACATCCAGGCGCACGTCGGACTGCCGGCCTCGACGCTGAGCCATCACCTGAAGCGGCTCGTCGATGCGGGCATCCTGAGGACGCGCGGGGAAGGGACGTTTCACTACTACAGCGCTGCCTACGACGAGCTCCGCGCCCTCACGGAGTATCTCTGGGAGGACTGCTGCAAGCGCGGCAAGACGTGCTGCTGAATTTTTTTTCTTCACTACTTCGATGTTTTTGGAAGAAAGGTGCACGATGAACATCCTCAAGCCCCATGTCTCTCTCAATGTCTCGAACATCGACGCCTCTGTGGCGTTCTACGAGAAGGCCTTCGGCGTGGGCGCCACCAAGCGGCGTCCCGGCTACGCGAAGTTCGACCTCGCGCTGCCGTCCTTGAACCTCACGATGCAGGAGGCGCCGCGTACGGGCATCAACGCGAGCCACTTCGGTGTCCAGGTGGCGAGCACGGAAGACGTGATCGAGGCCAGGCGCCGCTTCGAGGCCGCGGGGCTCAAGACCTTCACGGAGGAGGACACGGCCTGCTGCTATGCAGTGCAGGACAAGGTCTGGGTCGAGGATCCCGACGGCAACTCGTGGGAGGTGTTCGTCGTCAAGGGCGACGCGGCCGTGATGGGGAGCCAGCCCGCGATGCCCGCGAAGAACGATGCCGCGTGCTGCGCGCCTTCGTGCTGCGCCCCGTCGAAGCTCTCCGATGACGCCGCGCGCTGATCTCCCCCGCAGGGCCGTCGCCGAGGCGCTCGGGACGGCCCTGCTGCTCTCGACGGTGGTCGGGTCGGGGATCATGGCCGAGCGCCTCGCCGGCGGGAACGTGGCGATCGCCCTGCTCGCGAACACGATCGCGACGGGGGCCGCCCTCGTCGCGCTCATCCTGACCTTCGGGCCGATCTCCGGCGCGCACTTCAACCCCGCTGTCACGCTCGCCGACGCGAGCCAGGGCGGGCTCGCCTGGCGCGAGGTGCCCGCGTACATCCTGGCCCAGGTCGCCGGGGCGTTTGCGGGGGTCGCCGTGGCTCACGTCCTGTTCGGCGAGGTCCTCTTCTCGGCGTCGCAACATGAGCGCTCCGGGCTCGCGCAGATGGCGAGCGAGTTCGTCGCGACGTTCGGCCTGCTCGCCGTCATCTGGGGCGGCGTCCGGAGGCGGGCCGAATCGGTCCCTTTCGCGGTAGGGGCTTACATCACGGCCGCTTACTGGTTCACCTCGTCCACGTCGTTCGCCAACCCGGCGGTGACGCTCGCCAGGGCCGCGAGCGACACGTTCGCCGGCATCCGCCCGGCCGACGCGCCGGGGTTCATCGTCGCGCAGCTCGCAGGGGCAGCGGCGGCAACTCTGGTGTTCCGCTGGCTCGTTCCCGCCCTGCCCAAGGTCGCCGATCGCGTCGTCGATCGCGTGCTTCCGGAGGATGTCCCATGAAGACCGTGCTCTTTGCCTGCGTCCACAACGCGGGCCGCTCGCAGATGGCCGCAGCGTGGTTCAACGCCCTGTCCGACCCTTCCATGGCGCGCGCCATCTCGGCCGGCACCGAGCCCGGCCCGCGCGTTCACCCCGAGGTGCTCGCCGCGATGGCGGAGGAGGGGATCGACCTCTCGACCGTGAAGCCCCAGCGGCTCACCGACGCGCTGGCGAGCCAGGCGACGCTGCTCGTCACCATGGGATGCGGGGAGGTGTGCCCCGTGGTTCCAGGGCTCCGCCGTGAAGACTGGCCCCTCGAGGATCCCAGGGGCAAGCCGGTGGAGCGGGTGCGGGAGATCCGCGACGAGGTCCGCGCGCGCGTGGCCGAGCTCGTCGCGCGCGAGGGCTGGGCTGCTCCTCGCGCGGACGAGCAGGGCCGCAGCGGCGCGCGGTGATCGTCGATGCGCTCGATCGGTCGGCCCCGGGTCAGCCCGGCAACGCCGCGGTCTGCGGGTGGTATTTCACCAGCCTCGAGTTCGGGGCTGGTCCACAGGATCTGTTCAACCCGGGTCACGGGCTCTTCATGGCCGAATACGGGCCGTGAGGCGCGCCGCCGGGCGAGGCGCGCCGCCGGCCGTCAGGAGACGAGGCCGCGCGACGCGGCGGCGAGCAGCGGGGCGGCGGTGAGCAGCGCGGCGGCGAGCGCGAGGGCGTCGAGGCGCACGAGCTCGCCCCGCGCCCCCGCCAGCAGCGCGCCCCGCTCGCCGGGGAGGACCTCGACCACGCCCGGCTGCCCCGCATCGCGGTACGTGACGGCGCGAGCCTCCGCCCCGGAGAGGACCAGCACCCGCCCGGTGGGGCCGTCGTGGTCGGGCGGGAGGCGCAGCCCCGGGAGCGGCTCATCGAAGGTGATCCAGCCGCCCTCGTCGCGCGTGCCGGCGGGGGCGCTGGCGAGGCGCTCGAAGCGCTTCCGCGCGCGCCGGCGGCGTTGCGCGACGAAGCCCGCGAAGAGCACGCCCGCGGCGGCGACCACGAACCAGCTCAGCGGAGGGCCGGCGACGCCGAGGAGGTCCTCGGGGTAGAGATCCACGGGCGCGAGGTGCGAACCACGGAAGGCGAGCGGCCGGGGATCTGCATCGCCGTCGAGCGGCTCGATCAGGACAAGATCCGCGGCGCTGTTCCGCCGGACGGCGAGCGACGCTTCCGGGGGGACGTGCTCCACGAAGTAACTGCTCTCCGAGGCAGGAGGGATCGTGGTGTCCGCCGCGATCGAGACCTTGCACTCGGTGTCGCAGGTGCGAGTGACGACGAGCCCCGCGACGGCGTGCTCGTAGACGGGAAGCTTGCGGGAAAGGTCGGAGTAACCACCACCGCTCACGAACCGCGACGGCTCGCCCAGCGCGGGCGGAAGGACGGCGGCGACAGGGAGCGAGGCCACATAGCGATCGAGGCCGGGCCGCTGGATCAAGCGGAGCCCGGCGCTGGCGACGAGCGCCGCGGCCAGCGCGAGCGCCGCGAGGCTCGCCGCACGGAGCGTCGGCGGCAGCCAGGCGCGCTCGCGCCGCAGGAGGAGGCTGGTCAGCAGGGATCCG
Organism: Sorangium cellulosum; assembly: GCF_001589285.1. GTDB lineage: Bacteria > Myxococcota_A > Polyangia > Polyangiales > Polyangiaceae > Sorangium > Sorangium cellulosum_G. The sequence goes on from NZ_JEMA01001007.1 coordinate 6,894, forward strand.
AGGCGGCCGAAGAGCCCGCCGACGAGTGGGGCCGCCCAGGCGGCGATGAGCACGCCGAGCATGCCGCCCGGGGTCGCCAGGGCGATGCGCTGTTCCAGCAAGAGGCAGGCGTGCGCGACGAGCGCGGGAGAGAGGAGCGTGAGGCCGAGCGCCGTCGCCGTGCAGCCGTGGGGACGGCGGTCGCGCCAGGCGAGGAAGAGAACGGCGAGCAGCGAGGCGGCGGCGACGGCGGCGGGGTGCAGGACGGGGAGAGCGTAGGTCGCGAGGAGGATGGCCCCGCCGAGGCAGGCGCCGATACGGCCGGCGCGCGCGGGAGAGGCGGCGAGCGGAGAGGACATGAGATGCAAAGAGATTGGCGCGACGGCGCGACGGCAAGCCGAAACCGCTGTTCAGCAGGATCTCCGCGCCGCAAAGGCCATCTCTCGCGCGGCAACGTCGGGCCGCGCGGTCCGCGCTCTGCCGCGGGGCGACCGCCGTGCCGTCTGCCGCGTTCCGAGCGGGCGCGTGGCCCCGGCCCGGCGCGCGCCGGTCAGCTCAGCGCGATCATCGCCGCCGTCGCCGCGTAGTCGACGCGCGGCGCGCGGTACGGGTAGGTCGGCGGGAAGCGCTCGAGCGCCGCGCGGAGGCGCCGGGCCGACGCGCTGTCGAGCGGGTCGAAGCGCAGGCCCACGGCGCGGCCGGGGTCGCCCTCGCGCCGGCCGTGGACGGTGCGCGCGATCGTCGCCGTCGCGTCGATCCAGAGGTCCGTGTCCGGGAGCCGGAACGAGACGATCACCGGCTCGCCCGTGAGCGCGCGGGCGCTCGTCAGCACGAGCATCCCGTCGATGGACAGGTCGATCGCCCGGGTCCCGAGCAGCCGGAAGCCCCGCTCGCGCACGGCCTGGCACTCCACGATCGCGGCGCGGCGCGTGACGCGGCGCTCGCTGGCGAGCAGCATCTGCATGGTGTTTCTCCTCGGCGCGGTACGCTACGGAGGACCGCTACAGGGGGGCAAGAAACCTACATCGGGGCCCTTCCCGCGACGCGAGCAACGCCGGGCCAACCGTCGAGTCTGCCGCTCGCCTGGACTCACCGCCCGAGCCCCACAGCTCGCCAGTGTCCGCAGGTCCTGTCGAATCCGCACACGGTTGCACACGTGTGCGCTCAGGATACCAGGGTCGCCGCCCTGGACCCCCGCTGGCCTACGTTGCCCGCCGCAAAGGGGTGCAGTCCCTCCCGACGGGCCGCTCGCGGCGCGTACCCTCCTGGAGGCTGCTCTGGCACGCGCACCCCGGGAGCGTACCGGGCTCATCATCGTGGGTGAGGGCGAGCAGGTGAGCGAGATCGCGCGGAGAGCCGGGCGCCGGTCGGAGGCGGCCTGCTCATGGCATTTTGCCGTCACTCTACATCGCTGGTGCGGTGTGGATCTATCCACGGCGCGGGCTCGAAACATCGCCCTTCCTCGGGGCGAGAAGCCTCGCGAAAATGGGAAGTGTAGCACCGGCGGCCCGGGAATGCGAGACGACAGGGCCTCGCCATCGCGGGTCTCGACTCATCCTGCGTGCGCGCCCGAGTGGCGCGTAACTGCCTGCCGCCGTCGGGTACATTCTTTGGTGGACATCCGTCGCGGCGAACCGCCGGAGCGCCGAGGATGCCCTCGCGATTGCCGCGTCGGCGCGGATCAGGCGTGTGCCGGGGAGGCGGACGTCAGGGCGCACGCGGGAGAGGAATCTTCCGCCGCGATGGTGCGCCGCGATATCACGCGACTGTTTCGCTCAGGGACCTTCGGGCTCATCGGCACTGGGGGTGACCAGGTTTCCTCTTCGTCTGCGCAAAGGCCCAGTAGGGACGGCGACGCTGGTCAGCCCCGCCCTCGGCCAATTCGCTGGAGCCAGCGCTACGCGCATGATACCATCAGCGTTCCGGCGATAGACGTCGCATGGGACCGTGTTACGAAGAGGTAGGGCAGGACGCCCCGAAGGAGAAGGAGTGAGGAATGGAGCTCAGGGCATGGTACGCGGCGCTCTGCGCAGGAATCGTGGGTCTCATGGGGTGCGGCGATAGCTCGGGCCAGAACCAGAACAGCGGCGCGGGCGCCTCGGGGCCGGGCAGCGGAGGGACCGCCGGAGTAGGCCAGGGGCAGGGGGGCGACAGCTTCGGTGGTCAGGGGGGGGATCCGTTCGGCAACGGCAGCGGCAACGGCAACGGCAGCGGCAACGGCGGGGTGGGCGGCAACGGGAACACCTCGGGTTGCGAGCACGTCGATGTCGTGTTCGCGCTCGACAACTCCTTCAGCATGGATGAGGAAAAGGCGTCGATGCGCGACGTCGTGTTCCCGGCCTTCGCGCAGGCGCTGCTCCAGATCAGCGGCATCAAGGACTTCCGCGCGGCGGTGATTGACGCCTGCCCTCTCCCCGCGAACTTCCACACCCGCGGCGCCGCGGGCGAGTGCTCGTTCCAGAGCCAGAAGGCGTGGATGGAGAGCACGAGCACCGAGCTCACGAGCGAGTTCCAGTGCGCCGCAGACCTCTATGCAGAGGACGTCGAGTGCACCGGCGACAGCGACGACGAGCAGCCCGCGTCCGCCGTCGCCGCCGCGCTGGAGCCGCCGTTCTCGACCGCCGAGAACGCGGGGTTCCTCCGCGACGATGCGCTGCTCGTGGTGGTGGCGATCACCGACGAGGACGAGCAGCCCGTTCCGTCCCAGCGGCCTCAGCAGATCCATGATCGGCTCGTCGCGGCGAAGGGAGGCGAGGCGAAGAACGTCGTGTTCCTCGGCATCGGCGGGAGGGAGGAGTGCGACGGTGCTTATGGCAGCGCGGATGAGGCCGACAACCTGCAGCGTCTCGTGGACACGTTCGCTGCCGACGAGCGCGGCTTCTTCTGGGATCTGTGCGAGGGGCGCCTCGAGGACGGCCTGACGAACGCCCTCTCGGCGATCGAGGAGGCGTGCACGGAGTTCGTGCCCACCGTGAATTGACGTGGCGTTGATGTGACCAGGGGCGGGTCGCCGGCTCAGCCGAACGCCGCGGCGACGAGCCGGGCGACCTCCGCGTGCGCGGCGTTCCGCGCGTCGACGCTGGCCGACGGCGCTTCGACGAAGCACGCGACGACGATCGGCGCGCGCGAGGGGGGCCAGGCGACCGCGACGTCGTTCGCGATGCCGTTCTCGCCGGTCCCGGTCTTGTCGCCGACGACCCAGTCGCGCGGCAGGCCCGCTCGGAGGCGGGCGAGGCCGGTGGTCGCGCGGACCATCCACGCCTTCAGGCGTGCGCGCGACGCCTCGCGGAGGGCGCGATCGCCGACCAGGAGGGACCGGTAGGTGTCGGTCATGGCGTCGGGGGTCGACGTGTCGCGGGGGTCGCCGGGCAGGTTCGTGTTGAGCGCCGGCTCGTCGCGGTCGAGGCGCGTCACCTGGTCGCCGAGGCCGCGCAGGTAGGCGGTGAGGCCGGCGGGGCCGCCGATCTGCGCGAGCAGGAGGTTGGCGGCCGTGTTGTCGCTGACCTCGACGGCGGCGGCGCAGAGCTCCTCGACGGTGAGGCTGCCCTCGGCGAGGCGGGCGCGCGCGACAGGCGCGTGCTCGAGGAGATCGGACTCACGGTATGCGATGCGGCGATCGAGCGTGAGCTGACCCTGGTCGACGCGCGCGAGGACGCACGCCGCGAGGAGCGACTTGAAGGTGGAGCACATGGCGAAGCGCTCGCCGGCGCGGTGACCGATCCGGGCGCCGTTCGCCGTGTCGAGGGCGGCGACGCCGAGGCGGCCGCCGAGCTGCGCCTCGATGCGCGCGAGCGCCGGCGCTGTCTGCGCGGGCGGCTCGGGCGAGGCCGTCCGCGAAGAGGTGGTGGGAGCCGCCGCCGCTGGCGCCGTCGCCGCGCTCGCGCCCGGAGCTTCGGCGCCGGCCGGCCGCGGTTGCTGTGCTCCTCCACAGCCGACGAGAAGGATAGAGGCTGCTCCACCGAGGAAGCCACGACGTGACGAGTGAGGGGGATCTTTCATGCCGGCTGCCGTACGCCCGCGGAGCGAAGCTCATTCCCGAGGGGAGAAGAAGCCGAGGAGTCCCCTTGAATTCTTCGGAAAAGTTACAGGGGGCGCGGAGGAAATTCTTCAAGATCCTCCCCGCCTCCCTGTTCAATTTCTCTGCTGAAAATGGCTGCTCAATAAGGGGACTCCTTGGGAGAAGCAGGGCGTGCACGTCCCCCGCGGGGTCGCCTGAGACCCGTCGCGCGCGATCCAGACGGTGTCTCTCGGAGCAATTCGCTTGATCGGAGAGGGGGTTCGCCGGGCGGGGTGGGAATGGCAGAGCGAGAGACATCTCGTGACGATGCGTTGCTCTCGACGCGACGGCAGGCCTGCGGAGGAGGTGTTCGCCGGGCGGTGTGGGGACGGGCGGAGCGAGAGGCGCCTTGTGGCAACGCGCTTGAGCTCGACAGGATAGGCCTGCGGAGAGGGTGTTCGTCGCGCGAGGTGGGGACAGGCAGATGTCTGGATCGTGAGGGGGAGCGGGGAGGCTTCAATCGCTCTCCTCCGGCGCCACCAGGATCGCCGTCCGCAGCCGGACGCCGCGCGCCCCGTCGGCCGTGCCCCGGATCGGCGCGACGTCGTCGTAGTCGCGCCCGTAGCCGAGCACGATGTGCCCGGTCGCGCCCAGGCGTCCCACCGTCGGATCGAGGTCGCGCCAGCCGCCCGACGGCAACCACACAGAGGCCCACGCATGCGAGGCGCGCGACGGCGCCGCGGCGGAGCCGGCCACGTAGCCGCTCACGTAACGCGCCGCGAGGCCCATCGATCGCAGGCACGCCACGGCCAGGTGCGCGAAGTCCTGGCAGACACCGCGCCGGAGCTCGCAGAAGGCAGCGAGGCCGGTGTCCGCGGCGGTGGCCCCAGGATCGAAGGCGAAATCCCGCCGGATCCGGGCGACAAGCCCCTCCAGCGCCGCGCCGAGCGGGCGGCCCTCCTCGAAGCTCGCCCGCGCGTACTCCGCCATCGCGGCGCTCCGCGGCGCGCGCGCCGTGCCCTCGACGAACGCGCGCAGCGCCGGATCCTCCGACGCGGCGGCCGCCGTGCGCGCCGCCGCCGCCCGCCAGTCCTGCCCGAGATCTCCGTCGCCGCCCGGCTCCTCCTCGCCCAGGCGCACAACGCTGAGCGCCGTCACCTCGACGGCGCCGAAGCGCCCCCCGAGCTCGACGCGCGCGCAGCGGTTGCCGAAGGCGTCCTCCTCGAGCCGCCGCGAGGACGGCAAGGGCCGCACAACGAGCTGGTGAAACTCGACGGCCTGATGGGGCAGGGCGCGCGGGGTGAGGTGCACCTCCAGCCGGCACGCGACCGCGCCCGCCGCCCCGAGCTCGTACCGGCTGCGGTGCACCACGCGGTGACGACCCCCCGCCAGGACGGCGCCCCGCCCGGCCAGCCCCTCGGCCCCTCGACCCCTCAGCCGCTCACCACGACCTTCGTCTGCGACGGCGCGACCTGCACCCCCATCGGCATGTTCGGGCTCTTGCCGTTCTGCGCCACCGAGCAGGTGTGGAACACGATCGGGTTGCCCTCGGCCTTCACCTTCATCGAGGACGTGCGGTACATCGCCTCCCCCTTGATCTTGCCGCTCACGACGCCGCCGGCAGATCCCGGCTCGTCGCCGGTCGACATCGGGATCTCGCTCTGCTTCGTGAGCACCGGCTTGCCCGCCAGCAGCACCTTCAGGGAGCAGGTGCTCGGCACCGCCTGGTTGCACATCGCCACGTTCGGGTACGGCAGCGGCACCGGCGGGCCAGGCGGCGCCGGGGTCTTGCACGTGTCCGGCATCGCCTGGCAGATCCCGGCCTGCATCGTCGTCACAGGGAACATCGCCGCCCCTCCTACCCGAGGTTGATCCGCTGGCCATCGAGGCTCACGTCCTCGCGCGCGTCCACCGACACCTCGCGCCCGCGCAGCTCGATCACGTCCTCCACCAGCGCGCGCAGCCGCCCGGCGCGGAGCTGGTGCAGCTCGCGCACCTCCTGGAAGAGGTCCTCCGCGCGCGCGATCACCCGCCCCGCGATCGACTCGAGCTTGCCCACCGTTGTGTGCGCGCGCTCCAGCACGGCGGTGAGCGCGCGCCCCTCGTAGCGCGCATCGGCGATGCGCACCTCGCCGCGCTCGGCCACGGCGGCGAGCTCCGCCCCGGCCACGGTGACGCGCTCGGGCGCGACCCGCACCGTCGCCCCCTGCCCGCCGGCGCGCGCGCCGAGGGTCGCGCCGCTCCTGCTCGAGATCGCGATCTCGCCGGCCGCCCAGCAGCGGATGGCGCCGCCCGCCACGAGATCGATGTCGCCCCCGGGCGCGGCGAGCGAGAGGCCGCCCGCCGCGACGAGGCTGCCCCGGCCGGTCTCGGCGTCGTACTCGAAGAGCAGCCGGCCGGCCGGGTCGTGCACCGCGACGACCTCGTGGCCGTCGCGCTCGACGATCGAGGCCGAGGCGCCCGCGCGCGCCACGATGCGCAGCGGGCGCTCCTCCGGCGGGGCGCCGTCGCGGCGCGCCTCGGGGCTCGCGTCGGCGGGCGAGGGCTCGGCGGGGAGGGAAGGGAGGGCGGCGGTGGGCATGGCGGTGGTCCTCGGGTCGGGGCTTCGCAGCGGTCGTGGGCGGCTCATAACGACGTGGGCGGGCGCCAGTCCTCGGCGCGGGCGCGCTCCGGATCGGTCCCGCGGGCGCCCTCGAGCTTCGCGCCTTCCCACCGCGCGCGCGCGGTGATCGCGCGGTGCAGGTTCGCGGCGCGGCAGTCGGCGCCGGACAGGTCGGCGCCGGACAGGTCGGCGTGCGACAGATCGGCGTGGGCGAGCGAGGCGCCTTCGAGCCGCGCGCCGCTCAGATCCGCCTTGCGCACCATCGCCTCGTCGAGCCGCGCGCCGCCGAGATCGGCGCGCGCGAGCGAGGCGCCGTCGAGGCACGCCCGGGAGAGATCCGCGCCCGCGAGCCGCGCGCCCCGGAGGCTGGCGCCCGTCAGGTTCGCGACCCCGAGGCGCGCCGAGACGAGCGAGGCGCCGCCCAGGTCGGCGCCGGCGAGGCTCGCCTGCGTCAGATCGGCCCCGTCGAGCTTCGTGCCCCGGAGATCGGCGCGCGACAGATCGCAGTCGCGCAGCTCCGCGTTCGAGAGATCCATCCCGGCGAGCCGCGCCTCGACGAGCGAGCTCCTCGCGAGCCGCGCGCCGGGAAGGCGCACGCCCCGCAGGTCGAGCCCGAGCAGCGAGGTCTGCTCGATCGAGGCCCCGGAGAGGTCCGCGCCGGCGACGGTGGCGCCGGCGAGCTGCGCGCGCTGGAGCGCCGCGCCGCGGAGGCTCGCGCCGGACAGGTCCGCGCCGCGGAGGCGCCCGCCCGCGACGCGCGCCCCGGCGAGATCGGCGCCCGCGAGGACGGCGTGCGAGAGATCGACGCCGACGAGCGCGGCGCGGGCGAGGCGGGCGCCCGAGAGGTCCGCGCGGCGCAGCTCCGCCCCGTCGAGCGTGGCGTCGAGCAGCGACGCCTCGGTGAGATCGGCGCCCGTCAGCTCGGTCCCGCGCAGCGTGGCGGCCGCGAGCAGCGCGCCGCGCAGGCGGGCGTCGCGCAGGCGGGCGCGCGAGAGATCGCAGCCCGACAGGTTCGCGCCGGTGAGGTCGGCCCGCTCGAGGCAGGCGCCGTCGAGCCGGGCGCCGTCGAGGTTCGCGCGCTCGAGCGCGGCGCCCTCGAGGTCGGCCCCGCTCAGCACGGCCCCGGCGAGGCGCGCGCCGCGCAGCGAGGCGCCGCGCAGCGAGGCGCCGCCGAGCTCGGCGGACGCGAGCTGGGCGCCGTCGAGATCGGCCGCGTCGAGCTTGCAGCCGCGCAGGTCGAAGCCGGACAGGTCCTTGCCGGCGAGGTTCGCGCCCGTGAGATCGCCGCCGGCGAGGTCGCGCGGGAGCGCCGCGCGGCGGAGATCCTGGTTCGGGGCGCGGAGCCCGCGGACGAGGCGGGCGCGGGACAGATCGAGCGCGGCGAGCTCGACCCCGATGAGCGTCACCGCGGCGAGCTCGGCGTCGATGAAGCTCGCCCCCGCGAGCGTGCAGCGGTCGAGCTCGGTCTCGCCGAGCGTCGCGCGGTCGAGGCGCGCGCCGTCGAGGGCGCACTCGGCGAGCCCGGCGCCGGACAGCGTGGCGGCCGAGAGATCGGCGCCGGTGAGGTCGACGCCCTCGAGGCGCGCGCGCGACAGATCGGCGCCGCGGAGCGAGGCGCCGGCGAGCGACGTGGCCCCGGCCTGGTACCCCGCGTACCCCGCGGCGCGCAGGGCCTCGACGACCTCGGGGCCGAGGTCGCGGTCGGCCTCGAGCGGCAGCGCCGCGGCCGCGGCGTCGCGGGTGAGCTGCGCGCTCCGCGCGAGCACCGCGCCCTCGAGGCGCGCGCCCGACAGGTCGGCGCCGCGGAGCGCGACGGCGAGGAAGACGGCGCCGGCGAGCCTCGCCCCGGCGAGGCGCGCGTCGCTCAGATCGACGCCGTTGAAGAGCACGCCCGAGAGATCGCGGCCCGAGAGGTCGACGCCGCGCAGGTCGAGGCCGACGACCATCGGCGGGTCGAGCGGCCCGGCGTCGAGGCGCGCCAGGAGATCGTCCCTGTCGCGCGCGAACCCGGCGGCGGCGGTCCCGGTCATGTCGCGCCCCGATCGCTGGTGAGCAGGGTGGCCGCGAGCTGCGCGCCCCGCAGGTCGGCGCCGTCGAGCCGCGCCTGCCACAGGGCGGCCTCGTGGAGCCCCGCGCCGCGCAGATCGGCGCCGCGCAGGTCGGCGGCTTCCAGGCGGGCGCCGTGCAGGTTCGCCCGCTCGAGGCGGGCGCCCCCGAGCCGCGCCCGCGTCAGGTCGGCGCCCGCCATGTCGGCGCCGCGGAGGTCGGCGCCGCCGAGCTCGGCCCGGCCGAGATCCGCGCGGCGAAGGCTCGCCAGCGCGAGGTCGGCGCCGGTCAGGTCGGCGTCCATCCAGCGCGAGCCGTCGGCCCGGGCGCCGCGCGCCTGGGCGCGCGGCAGGCGGGTCTGCTCCGAGGCGCGCAGCCCGCGCAGGTCGGCGCCGCGCAG
>NZ_JEMA01001008.1 GCF_001589285.1 Sorangium cellulosum
AGGGCGAGCGCCGCGCGCCGGCCCGAACATCGTCCGGGAGCGCTCGACGGTGAGCCCGAGCAAGAGCTTCCGCCAGCGAGGGCGGGCCGCCGGGCGCGGCGTGGTCGGGCCGGAAAGGCCTGCCGGTCCGCCTCGGTCCAGGCGCGCCCGGCGTCCGCGAGCTGGCCATCGGCCTGGGCGCGCTCGGCTCGCGGCCGCTGCCTCACCGCTGGGCGACGCTGCGCTGGCCTCGACGCCGACCCCCTCGCGGCCAGGGCGCTCGGTACCGGGCGGCACGCCTCTGGCGCCGACGAACGGTCGACGGCGTTCATGACGGCCTGCCACTCCGCGGAGAACGAGCCGTCCGTGCGCTTGATGTCCGACCCCGTGTCCCACAGCACGGGAAACGTGTAGGGCGTATGGTAACGCCGTTGACCCAGTAGTTTCCCTCCTCGTTCATCCCCTCGAGGATCAGCCTGTGACCGACGTCGCTGAAAGCCGTGGCGATCTGGGTCCCAGTAGGACGCGAACCTGGCCTTGACACCGTCACGCGGCGCCAAGCTGCACGTCGCGCGGGCAACCAGGCGACTCACGGTTCACGAGATACCGGGTTCACTGGCGCGAGGGGGCCTCCGGCCGCCACCCTTCGAGCCGCACGTTGAGGTGACGTGGCCCACCGCGACCAGGCCGCTCACGGCTGGTATTGCTGTGATCGTGTCGTGGAGAGCACCATCGTCGTCCGCGCGCGTTGACACCCTCAGACCACCTGCGCGTTGATGCGCCCCCTTCGCAGGGCCGCTCCGAGACGCTCTCGGGACCAGCACGGCGGAGCGCAGCAGTGAACTTCATAGGGGATCGTGGAGATCGGATCGATGAGCCGTGTTTTGCAGCGGACCGCTTTGTTCGCCTGCGCCGGGGCCGTTCTGCTCGCCGGGTGCGGCAGCTCCTCGCCCGCGTCGCTTCAGGCAGAGGCCAGATCGACGGGTGAGGGCGGCGGGAACGGTGGAGTCGAGAGCGGTGATGTAGAAACCGCCGGCGCCGGAGGCGCTGGCGGCGGGACGAGCGTCGATTGCGACGAGATCTCGGCCGAGCTCCAGGCCGCGCTCGACGCGGCCGTGGAGGATCAGGGGCTCCCCGGCGCAGCCGCCGCCGTGAGCCTCGGCGCGTGCCGCTGGCGCGGCGCCTCCGGGGTGGCGGACGCGGACGCGAAGGTCCCCATGCGACCCGATGACCTCTTTCGGGTAGGGAGCATCACCAAGACCTTCATGGCCACGCTGGCGCTGATGCTGCGCGCCGAAGGCCGCCTGTCGCTCGACGATGGCGTCTCCAGGTACGTGGAGGGCGTCCCCGACGGCGAGCAGATCTCCGTCCGGCAGATCCTGAACCACACGAGCGGTATCTACGATTTCACGCAGAGCGACGAGTTCTGGTCCGCGGCCCTCTCTGATCCAGCGCGCGCGTGGACGCCCCGGGAGCTCATCGAGGTCGCCGCGTCGCACCCGCCGTATTTCGAGCCTGGGCAGGGCTTCGCTTACTCCAACACCAACTACATCATCGCTGGCCTGATCCTCGAGGCCGCGTCGGGGGAGCCCGTCGGCGAGCTGCTCCGCGCCCGGATCCTCGAGCCGGCAGGGCTCGCGCACACCTACCTCGACGGCGCCGAGGCGGCCCTGCCGGGCCTCGTGCGCGGCTACGGGATCGACAGGGGGAAGCTCGTCGACACGACCTCCGCGGCGGATCCGTCGGCGGCCGGCACCGCGGGCGCCCTGGTCTCGACGACCGACGACCTCACGCGCTTCTACCGCAAGGTGCTCGACGGCGAGCTGCTCGGCCCAGCCGAGCTCGCGGAGATGACCACCTGGGTGGACGCGAGGCTGGGCGAGGTCACCGGATACGGGCTCGGGCTGTCGCGCTGTGAATCCCAGCTCGGCCCCCAGTACGGGCATGACGGCGGTATCTGGGGATTCACGTCCTCGTCCTATTACGCGGTCGACGGCGATGCTTCTATCACCGTGCTCGTCAACCTCGAGGTCGGCGACGCCCGCACGATCGTCGACGACCTGTCGGAACTCCTGACAATGCGCCGGGCCGAGCGGGGCGCGGTCGCCGCGCGCCCGACACGCGCGGTCGTGCAGACCGGAGCCTCGAGCGCCGGGCGCTGATCGCCGCTTGCACACGCGATCCTCCGTCGGACGGGGCCCCCTGCGCGGAGCCGGGGTTGTCGGGAGTCGGCGCCGCGGCGCGGAGCGCCAGCGATACAGCCCGAACGGGCCTCACGTTTGCATCGTCATGGCTGCAGCCTGGATGGGGTGACACCCATCAAGCCGCTCGGATCGAAAAGGAGTCCATGATGAAGCTGATGAAAGCGCTTGGTGCGCTGGCCCTGTCCGGCATCGCCCTCGGCACGACGCAGCTCGCTGCAGCGGAGACCACAACGCCAATCCAGGATCTCGTGATCGTCGAGGAGACGGCGAGCCCGGGCCTCGACGACTCCCGGGTCGTCGTGGCTCCATATCGCTCTTACCGGCCATACGGCCTTTATGGCTACCGGCCGTACAGCGCTTACGGATACCGGCCGTACGGCCTTTATGGCTACCGGCCGTACAGCGCTTACGGATACCGGCCGTACGGCCTTTATGGCTACCGGCCGTACAGCGCTTACGGATACCGGCCGTACGGCCTTTATGGCTACCGGCCGTACAGCGCTTACGGATACCGGCCGTACGGCCTTTATGGCTACCGGCCGTACAGCGCTTACGGATACCGGCCGTACGGCCTTTATGGCTACCGGCCGTACAGCGCTTACGGATACCGGCCGTACGGCCTTTATGGCTACCGGCCGTACAGCGCTTACGGATACCGGCCGTACGGCCTTTATGGCTACCGGCCGTACAGCGCTTACGGATACCGGCCGTACGGCCTTTATGGCTACCGGCCGTACAGCGCTTACGGATACCGGCCGTACGGCCTTTATGGCTACCGGCCGTACAGCGCTTACGGATACCGGCCGTACGGCCTTTATGGCTACCGGCCGTACAGCGCTTACGGATACCGGCCGTACGGCTACCGGCCGGGCTTCCGGCCGTACGGGTGGTATCGGCCGTGGCGCTCGCTCTCCTCGGGGGTCGAGGCGGCTCCGGGAGGGGACTTTCCCACGCCCGAGGTGAGCCTCCCCGACGATCGGTGATGGCGCGCCGCTCGCAGCGCCGAGGCGCCGCGGCTGAGCCTCGGCGCCTCGGCGCCGCGCGGCCGCGCAGGGCCTCCAGGCGCGTGGAGTAGGAAGGGGATCCCCATGGGTGGAAGAGCACGGAGTCGTGGGCGCACCGTCGTCATCGTGGCCGCCGCCGCGGCGCACCTCGGCTGCGTCGTCCTCGGGGCGCTCCGCGTGGATCCGCGGGTGGCGGGGGTGCTCGGCGGGGTGATCGCCTATCATGGTGCGGTCTCCGGCGCCGGCAGCGCCTACAACTTCTTCGCTCCCGCGGTCAGCGCGCTGCCCTGGGCCAGGTTCCAGGTCACGGACGCGAACGGCGCGGCCCACGCCGAGGTGCTGGAATCGGGCGCCAACCACGAGGCGGATCTCCGCGTCAGGAGCATCCTCTCGCTGTTCTTGCAGGCGGAGGACGAGGCGCTGCGGCGCTCGCTCGTCGCCTCGTGGGCGGGTAAGATGTTCACGAGGCACCCTGGGGCCGAGAGCGTTGTCGTCCGGCTGGAGATCTGCGATCTGCCCTCGATGCAGCAGTACCGCGAGGGCCGCCGGCCGGCGTGGGACCTGCTTTATCAGGCGAAGCTCGTCCCGCAGTCCAGGGTTCCGGCCGCCCGGCAGAGCAGCGGCGGTGGGCCGTGACCGCGCCGCGCCTGATCTCCTGTAGAGCGGGGCTCTCCCGCGTCGCCTCGCTCATCGAGCGCTTCGCGCTCGCCCCTGCGTCCGCGGAGCCCCTCGCCGCGCTCCGCATCGGGCTCGCGACCGTGCTCCTCGTCCAGGCGGCGCTCGTCGCTCCCGCGCTCTTCGAGCTCTACGGTCCAGCAGGCATCCTCCAGGGTCCGCTGCGGGAGGCCTTTGCCGAGATCGATCTGCCGGGGATCGGCTGGCTGGCCGAGCGGCTCGGCCCGCTCGGGATCCGCGAGACGTCGCTCCTCGCATGCACCGGCGCCGTCTACGTGCTCTCCCTCGCCTCGCTGCTCTGCGGGTTCCGGACGAGGACCTCTGCCCTGATCGCGTGGCTCACCCACAGGGTGCTGATGGTGACGGCGGACGCCACCGTTTACGGAGCGGATCTCTTCGCCAACATCTTTCTCTTCTACCTCGTCTGGATCCCGTCAGGCGCCGCGCTGTCCGTCGATCGATGGATGCGCGGGCCGAGCCGCGCGGCCGCCGAGCCGACGCCGGCCGCGCGGCTCGGGCTGCGCGTCATCCAGATGCACCTCTGCGTCGCGTACCTGGCCAGCGGGCTGGAGAAGGCGTCGGGCCCGTCGTGGTGGAACGGCGAGGCGATCTGGCGCTCGGTCATGCTCCCGGAGTACCGCCAGCTCGATTTCTCCTGGCTGGCCTGGCACCCGTGGATCGCGCAGGCCGCGGGGTGGGCGGTGCTCGGCGTGGAGATCGGTTACGCATTCCTCATCTGGCCGCGGCTCACCCGGCGCGCCGTCATCGTGGCCACGGCCCTCCTGCACCTCGGGATCGCGGCGTTCATGGGGCTCGGCGTGTTCGGCGCCATCATGCCGGTATTCACCCTCGCCGCCTTCGGCGTGCCCGCGGACGCCCGCGCCCCGTCGCCGAGGCGCTCGCGCAAGGGCTCGACGTGCCCGTCGTCCATCACGACGAGCCCCCGCGCGCTCACTGGACCGCAGGGATGACCCTCGCCGCCCGCCTAGGCGCCCGCCGTCGCGTGCACCAGGAGGCCGTCGCCGGCCCTCGAAGCCAGATGCGGCGCAGCAGGTAGGCCGACGTGAGGCCCCGCATGGTCATCGCCGCGGCTGTCTCGCAGCCGATACCCTCCGGCAGCCGGATCAGCGGCGCTGCGGGCAGGATCCGCTCGGTGCAGTACGCCCCGAGCGTGTCCAGGAAGCCTGGTGTATGTCACACNCCCGAGCGTGTCCAGGAAGCCTGGTGTATGTCACACGGTCGCCCGGCGCGACGCACGTGACGCCTCCACCACGCCAGCCGCCTTGACCCCGATGCCGCTGGGGAGCGGTACGGGAGCTAGGCCGCCTCGCGCCGTGGGGCGCCGCGCTCGCCCGCCTTGCGATCGGGCGCGTAACCGAGCGTCGACAGCGTCTCGTCGGCGTCCCGGTATGTCTCGCCGATCTTGTAGATGCGGCGGGCCTCCCTGCCGTACGTTCATCTGGGTGGTGTTGATCGCGATCGTGACCTGGTCGGGCTTCGGCGAGAGCTCGGCCAGCATGTGGCGCGTGTCGTCGCTCAGCCACTTGGCCTGCGCCCCCTCGCCCTCCGGAGAAAAGGAGATCGATCCGCCGACCTGCAGGATCATCTCGGGCACCGCGTCGCGCAGCCCCGCCAGGAGCTCATTGCACCTGGAGAGCCGCTTGGATCCCTTGCCGTCCGCCTCGCGCGCGTGCACGTGCAGCACGGTGGCGCCCGCGGAATAGCAATCCACCGCCTTCTGGATCTGTTCTTCCATCGTCACCGCGATGTCTTCCGGAAAATCGGCCGGCTCCCATCCGGCCCGTACGGCGCCACCGTGATGACGAGCAGCGTCAGTGTCCACCGCCTTGGATGGCGCTCGGGCGCCCGGCGGGTCGTCGGCGGGCGTTCGCGCTCGAGCTGGAGGCGCAGACGGCGCTCTGTCAGCTCCGGATCGAGGCGAACACGCGCGCGGCGGCGCGCTCGGGGCCGCGGCCGGCGAGCTCCTCGAGCGCGGGCTCGGCGCCACGGCCTGCGGAGCGGCGGCGGGCGTCGACGCGGACGCCGGCGAGCGCGCGATCGCGCCGGCGTCGTACAGGGTGCCGCGACCCCTGATCCCGGCGCGGGTGGCGGGTGACCACGATAGGCTATCCTGGGCGGGATGACGGTCCAGGAGCTCCACGTCGCGGGCTATCGCTCGATCCGCGAGCTGACCCTCCCCCTCGCGCAGGTCAACATCATCGTCGGACCGAACGGCGTCGGCAAGACCAACCTCTATCGCACCATGGTGCTGCTCGGCGCCGCGGCGAGCGGGAGCTTCGCGCGCACCCTGGCCGAGGAGGGCGGGATGCCGTCTGTGCTCTGGGCCGGCCAGCGCAGCAAGGGCCCGGTGCGGATGACGCTGCGGGTGCGGCTGGATCAGCTCGTCTACGAGCTTCAGTGTGGTCTGACGCCGCCGCCTGCGGGGCCGTTCGCGCTGGACCCGGA
>NZ_JEMA01001009.1 GCF_001589285.1 Sorangium cellulosum
CGAGCGCGGCGCCGAGCCCGGGCCCCAGGGCGAAGTGCGCCGAGCCGCCGAGCACGTCGCAGAAGCCGGCGCGGAGGCCGTGCGCGAGCGTGGTGGCGTACGCGACGAGGGCGAAGAGGGCGCCGTTCGCGACGCCGCGCCGGAACGCCTCGATCGGCAGGGGTCGGTGGGCGGCGACGTCGATCGCTGTCGCGATCGCGGCGGCGCCCGGCACGAGGAGGCCCGCGGCGAGCGCGCTCTCGTAGCCGGGGCCATCGAAGAGGGGCAGGAAGCCGACGAGCGCCATCGCGATCGCGACGAGCGCTGCGCCGATCCTGGTGGCCGGTGAACGCAGGAGCGTGGGCATGGGCGCGTTTGGCTCTGGGGAAGCCTTAGTAACCGCGCCGGCTCGCCGAGGCGAGCGAGATGCGGGCGCCGTGCCTCCGATGCGGGACGCGAGCAGCGCGCATCTGTCCGGAGCACCTCTGGCTTGCCACGCATGCGCGCGGCCACCGCGATCCCGTCGATCGCAGCGCGCGGCCAGGGCGGTAGACGCCGCTCCCCTCCTTCCCGCTTTCCTGCTCTGCTCGCGCTCTCCATGCCCTCCCCTCCCCGCGACGGCCTCTCTCGCAACCCCGATTTCCTGCGCCTCTGGGCGGCGCAGGCGGTGAGCGCGCTGGGCGGGCGCGTCAGCCGGACGGCGCTGCCCGTGATCGCGATCGTGAGCCTCGGGGCCGACGCGGCGGGCGTGGCGGTGCTCTCGGCGCTGGCCACCGCGCCGGGCGTCCTGGTGGGGCTCTTCGCGGGCGGGCTCGTGGATCGCTCGCGCAAGCGGCCGCTGCTCATCGGCGCGGATCTCGCGCGCGCAGCGCTGATCCTCTCGGTCCCGATCGCGGCCTGGGCCGGCGCGCTCACCCTCGTCCACCTCTCCGCGGTGGCCGCGCTGGTCGGCATGGCCACCTCCCTGTTCCAGATCGCCGACAACGCGTACCTGCCGGCGCTCGTCGGGCAGGACCGCCTCGTCGAGGCGAACGCACGGCTGGAGGGGACCGAGGCCGCCGCGGAGATCGCCGGCCCCGGCGCGGCGGGCCTCCTGATCCAGGCGCTCACCGCGCCGGTGACGATGGTGGTGGACGCGCTGTCCTACCTCGGATCGGCGGCGCTGCTCGGGCGCATCCGGGCGGCGGAGGCGCCGGTCGCCCCTGAAGGCGACGCGGCCGGGAGCGGCGCCTCGCTCCGCGAAGATCTCCGGATGGGGCTGCGCCACGGCCTCGGCCACCCCGTGGTCGGGGCGACGTTCATGGCCCTGGGCGCGCAGGCGCTCCTCAGCGGCGGGGCCTTCTCCGCGCTGTACATGCTCTACCTCCTGGAGCACCTGCGGCTGGACCCCGCGGCTGTCGGCCTGATCATCAGCGTGGGCGGGATCGGCGCGCTCGGCGGCAGCGTCATCGCGGGCTGGCTGGGCCGCCGTCTCGGCGCCGGGCCGGCGATGATCCTCAGCCTCACCGTGAGCCAGGCGGGCGCCTTGCTCATCCCGCTCGCCGCGCAGCTCGGCGACCTCGCCGTCCCCGCGCTGGTGCTGCACCAGCTCGTCGGGGACGCGTTCCTCGTCGCGTTCATGATCCACGCGGTGAGCGCCCGGCAGTCGATGCTGCCCCTGACGGTGCTCGGCCGCGTCAACGCCACGCTCCACGTGATCACGGGCGCGCTGCTGCCCGCGGGCACCCTGGCGGCCGGCTGGCTCGCGGGCCGCATCGGCGTGGAAGCGACTGTGTGGGCCGGCGTGCTCGCAGGCCTCGCCGCGCCGCTCCTGCTGCTGCGACCCGCTGTGTGGAGGCTGCGCGCGGGCTGAACGCAGGGCGCGGCCGCGCGGCGAGGCAGCGCTGTCCGAGGTAGGTCTGGAGGTAGCCCGGAGAGCGCTCAGGCGCGGTGCCGTGGGGACGTGACGTCCCGGGCCGTGGCTGCGCAACCCGTTGCGGAAGGAAGCAACCCGTTGCGGAAGGAAGCAACCCGTTGCGGAACCCCCCGCTGACGCCGTCGCCGCGAGGCAGCGCGTTGCCCACCAACCGTCGGTGCGCCTGCACACGGGACCTGATGGTCCGAGGACGCCCGGACGAGCTCCCGGCCGCGTCAGCCGAGCAACGGATCCGCGCCGGCGAGCTCGACGTCGTCCTCGTCGAGCAGCGCGTCCTCCTCGACCACCTCTCCCGGGGCGGCCGCCGCGCGCCTCACGGCGGTGAGGCCGAGCTGGATCTGCGCCTTGAGCGGGAAGACCTGCCGGAGCGTCGTCGCCCAGTCGTTGAACCACCCGCGCAGGCCATCGAGCGCCTCCCGCTGCTCCTTCCACGCCCTCTCCAGCTCGGCCGCCTGGATCCGGGACGGCTGCGCGTGCGCGCCGGCCTCGAGCTTGCCGAGCAGCTCGCGCGCCTGCTGCATCCTGGCCTCGGTCAGCCCGCGCGCCGCGAGCGTCGTCTGGACCTTCCTCGCGTGCTCGTCGCTGTTCCTGGCGAGCCCCTCGACGCGGCGAAGGAACGTCGCGACCGCCATGATCGCCGCCGGCCCCAGCGGCTGCTGCTCGAGGTTCTTGAAGAACGCCGCCTCGAAGCCGTCGCGGCGCTCGCGCGGCACGACGCGGCGGATGATCGCGCGGGTGCGCGGGAACCACGTGCTCTCGAGCGCGTCGACCTCCTGGAGGAGCCGCAACCGCTCGGCGCCCTCGACGGCGCCGCCGACCGACGCCTCGACGAACAGGTGCTCGAGCGGGCGCTGCTCGCCCGAGGCGAGCTTGAGCAGCCGCCACCCCTCGCGGTGCTCGGCGGGCGTGTAGCCCTCGCGGCGGGCGCGCGCGATGAACGGCGCGGCCTGGACGTTGACCAGGAGCTTGAGGGCGCGACCCAGGAGATGTTGCTCGGCCGCGGTGAGCACGAGCGGCAAGGACGCCTCGGACAGCCCGGCGCTCGCTGCCTGCGCTCCCGGATGCTTCGAGGCGCTCGCAGACTTTGCTTTCGCCATGTCGTTCTCCTCGCTGGCGCGTGATGTCAGAAGCGCGCTCAGCCGCGGCCGCCGACTGCAAGGTGCACGCCAGGGGAAGTGGAATCTCGCCGCGCGTTCGCTACGTTACGCGCGCGTGACCAGCCCCAACGTTCCGCCCGCTCTCGGGCGAGGAGCCCGATGAAACCCAGGTTCGGAACCGATCTGACGACCGGCAGCATCCCCAGGCACCTCGTGACGTTCTCGCTCCCGATGCTCCTCGGGGGCTTCCTTCAGACGACCTACAGCTTCATCAACGCCATCTGGGTCGGTCAGTTCCTGGGCACCGGGGCGCTGGCGGCCGTCACGGTGAGCTTCCCTGTCATCTTCACGATCTTCGGCGTCGGGATGGGCATGACCCTGGCGACGAACATCCTCGTCTCGCAGAGCTTCGGCGCCAGGCGCTTCGACGAGCTGCGGCGCGTTGTCGACGGCTCCACGGCGCTCATCTACGGCCTCGGCGTCCTGTTGACCCTCGTCGGGGAGATCTTCACGCCCGAGATCCTCCGGGCGATGGACACGCCGGCCGACGTCTTCGCGCCGTCGGTGAGCTACCTCCGCATCGTCCTGCTCTCGCTGCCCTTCAGCTTCGGCATGTTCGCGCTCCGGAGCATGCTCCAGGGGACCGGAGACTCGAAGACACCCCTCTATTTTCAGCTCGGCTCCGTCCTGCTCACGACGGTGCTCGACCCGCTCCTCATCTTCGGGCGGCTGGGCCTGCCGGAGCTCGGCCTGAACGGGACGGCGTGGGCCACGATCGTCTCCCAGGTCATCTCGCTCGTCGCGCTCCACGTGTACCTCCACGTCAAGAAATCGCCGATCGCGCCGAGGTGGCCCCGCTTCGGCCAGCTCGGCCCGACGATCCGGAAGACGTGCAGGATCGGCGTGCCGGCGTCGATCCAGCAGTCGGTTGTCTCGCTCGGGATGGTGGTGGTCACGGGGATCGTGAACGGGTTCGGGGAGGTCGCGACCGCGGCGTTCGGCGCGGCCTCGCGCATCGACCAGATCGCGTTCCTGCCCGCGATCAACATGGGGATGGCGATCTCGACGCTCGCCGGGCAGAACCTGGGCGCGGGGCACCACGGCCGCGTGCGCGAGGTGTTCACGTGGGGCTGCGTGTTCAGCGGCGGGATCACGCTCGTGATCTCGGCGGCGGCCCTCATCTTCCCCGAGGCGCTCCTCCGGGTGTTCATCGCCGATCCGGTCGTCGTCGATCTCGGCGTCTCGTACCTGCACATCGTCGGCGCTTGCTACGTCCTCTTCGGCCTGTCGTTCGTGAGCAACGGCATCATCAACGGCGCCGGAGCGACGGTGGTCACGACGGTGATCTCCCTGCTCAGCCTCTGGGTGATCCGCGCCCCGCTCGCCTACTGGCTCTCTCGCGAGATGCGCAGCGTGGAGGGCGTCTGGTACGCCATCGCGGTGAGCTTCGTCGTGTCGCTGATCGCCAGCCTGTCGTACTACGCCTCGGGGCGCTGGAAGCGCGCCCTCGTCCAGAAGGCCCCTGCGGCCGACCCGACGAGAGAGGCCGACCCCGCCAGGGCCTTCGCGAACGAGGTCGGCGAGGCGTGAGGAGGGTGAAGGGCTCAACCGGGTTGGGCGCTCCCCTCGGCTTGCCGCGCCGCGCCCGCGAAGGCAGGCTGGGCTCATGGGCCAGCTCGCCGAGAAGCCCCGCCGCGCCACGTACGCCGACCTCGAGGCCGTGCCGCCGAACAAGGTGGCGGAGCTCATCCGCGGCGTGCTGCACGTCTTCCCCCGGCCGGCGCCGCGGCACGCGCGCGCCGCATCGAGCCTTGGCATCGAGCTCGGCGGTCCCTTCGATCACGGCAAGGACGGCCCGGGCGGCTGGTGGATCCTCGACGAACCCGAGATCCACTTTCCTGATCCGACCTCGCCGCGCGACGTGGAGGTCCTCGTGCCGGACATCGCCGGCTGGCGCCGCGAGCGCATGCCCGAGCTCCCCGAGACGGCCTACTTCCCGCTCGCTCCGGACTGGATCTGCGAGGTCCTGAGCCCGTCGACCGAGCAGGTCGACCGCAAGGAGAAGATGCCGATCTACGCGCGCGAGGGCGTGCAGCACGCCTGGCTGCTCGACCCGATCCAGCGCACCCAGGAGGTCTTCTCGCTCGCCCCGGGGCGCGGCTGGACCCCGATCGCCACCCACCGCGACGCCGCGCGCGTCCGCGCTGCGCCCTTCGAGGCCATCAAGATCGAGCTCCGCGTGCTCTGGGCGACGTAGCCGCCCCCCGGACATATGGGTGCGATATCGGCAGGCGCCGGCACGTCGACGCCGCAGCCGCCATCGAGCACCAGCGCCCTCAGTCGGGCGCCTCCACCGCGACGCCGCAGCCGCCATCGAGCACCAGCGCCCTCTCCCCCTCCGCGCCATCCGCGCCGGCCGGCCCGCGGGGCCGCCCTGAGAGCAAGCCCAGGAGCTCCTGCGTCGTGAGCTTGCCCGCCTCGTCCTTGCCGCCGAGCACCTGGGCGACGAGCGAGCGCTTCTGCTCGTGCAGCGACAGCATCTGCTCCTCGATCGTCCCCAGCGCCACCAGGCGGTAGATGGTGACCGGCCGCCGCTGGCCCAGGCGGTGCGCGCGGTCCGAGGCCTGATCCTCGACCGCCGGGTTCCACCAGGGGTCGAGGTGAATCACGTTGGTGGCCGCCGTGAGGTTCAGGCCGAAGCCGCCCGCCTTGAGCGAGATGAGGAACAGCGGCGCCGTGCCCTCCTGGAACTCGCTCACCCGGTCGCCGCGCGCCTTCCGGGGGGTCTCGCCGTCGAGGTAGACGAACGCGATCCCGCGCTCCGCGAGCGCCTCGCGCACAAGCGCGAGGTGCGACGTGAACTGGCTGAAGACCAGCGCGCGCTGGCCCTCGGCGCGCAGCTCGTCGATGAGCTCCAGGAAGCGCTCGAGCTTGGACGAGACGAGCTCGGAGCGCGCGTCGTACAGGCGCGGGTGCGAGGCGAGCAGCCGGAGCCGCGTGAGCGCCGCGAGCACCTCGACGCGGCGCTCCTGCTCCCGCAGGACCGACCGCCGCGTCTCGAGCTCGGACAGCGCCGCGAGGCGCGCGTCCTCGTAGAGCTGCCACTCGGCGCCCGAGAGCACGACCGGCACGCGCACCTCGGTGCGCGCCGGCAGCTCGGCCTCGACCTGCGCCTTCGTCCGCCGGAGCAGGAAGGGGGCGAGCACGCGCGCCAGCGCGGGGGCCGCGGCGGGGTCGCTCTGCCGCTCGATCGGCGCGGCGTAACGGCCCCGGAACGACTCCCAGCCGCCGAGGAGGCCGGGGAACACGACGGCGAAGAGGCTCCAGAGCTCGCCGAGGTGGTTCTCGATCGGCGTGCCCGAGAGCGCGAACCTGAAGTCGGCCTGCAGCGCCCTCGCGGCGCGCGCGCGCTGCGTGGCCGCGTTCTTCAGGCTCTGGGCCTCGTCGAAGACGACCGTGGCGAAGCGCCGGGCAGCGAGGCGCGCGGCGTCGCGCGCGAGCAGGCCGTAGCTGACCACCAGCACGTCGCCCGGGCCGAGCCACGCGAGCGCGTCGTCGCGGTCGGCCGCGTCCGCGTACTCCGTGAGCCGCAGCGAGGGCGCGAAGCGCTCCGCCTCGTCCTTCCAGTTGAACGCCACCGACGTCGGGGCGACGACGAGCGCGGGCCCGAGCGCGGCGCGATCGAGCAGCACGGCCAGCGCCTGCACCGTCTTGCCGAGGCCCATGTCGTCGGCGAGGACGCCGCCCGCGCCCCAGGCCGCGAGGCGCGAGAGCCAGCGGAAGCCGTCGAGCTGGTACGGGCGGAGCTCGGCGCGGAGCGTCGCTGGGACGGCGGGGCAGAGCTCGCCGGCCGCGGCGACGCGGTCGACGAGCTGCCGGAAGGCGCCGTCCGCCTCGAGCGCGGCGCCGGCCGCCTCGAGCTCGCGCAGCACCCCTGCGGCCGACGGGCCCACCGTGAGGCCGTGGCCGGACGCGTGCACGTGATCCGACAGGCGCTCGAGGTGGGCGCGCAGCGCCTCGCTCAGCTCCACGTAGGTGCGGGCCTCGACCTGCACGTAGCGGTCCTTGCGGCGCGCGGCGTCGAGCAGCCGGGCCAGCTCCACCCGCTCGCCCTCGACGCTCAGGCCGCCGAGGAGGCCGAACCACGCGCGCCGCTTCTCGAGGACGACCTTGAGCGCCTGGGGACCGCCGCCGCTCAGCGCGCGCAGGGGCGCGCCCACCCACTCGAGCTCCGGGGGCGGCTCGCGCCGCGCGCACGCCGCGAGCAGGTCGAGCGCCCCCTGCGCGCTGGCGAAGCGGTAGTGAAACGGGCGCCCCTCCTCCAGCAGCTCGGCGCCGGAGAGCGGCAGCTCGGCGCAGAGGGCGCGGGCGAAGTCCTCTTCCCGGCGCAGATCGCGCACGGCGTGCAGCGCCCTGTCCCCGCGCCGCACGTGCACGTCGCGCGCGCCCGCGCCCGGGGCGAGGGCGGGGCTGTCGACGAGCGGCCGCACGCGCAGCTCGACCTCGACCGCGCCGTTCGGCTGGGGCGAGAGCCGCAGCACGGGGTGCAGCAGCGCGGGGACCGACTCGCCCATCACGCTGCGCGGCATGGCCACGGGCACGCGCAGCGCCCACCGCGCGAGCGCGGCGAGCAGGGCGCCGTGGCTCTCGGGCGGGAAGAGGTTGCCCTCGCGCAGGAGCACGTCGAGCAACGTCCGGAGCTCGGTCTTGACGTCGAGCAGCGTGAGCCGCCGCGCGCCCTGGTCCCAGTCCCACAGGAACAGCACGTCCTCGGGCCGGGCCCGGCGCACGCGCTCGAGCAGCGCGGGGGGCAGCGCCGTGCCGTCGACGCCGGCGCTCACGCGCACGACGCCCTGGCGCTCCTCCGCCACGAGCCCCACCGGCGCGCGCTCGACGCGCACCGCGACGTGGGGCGCCTCGTCGAGGAAGACGCGCGGGTGGCCGATGAGCGCCTCGATCAGCGCCCGCGGCGCGAACCCGTCGCCCTCGGGCAGGAGCGCCGCGACGCGGGCGTCCTCCGAGGAGAGCCGCGCGCCGTGCTCCTGGAGGAGGCGCTTGCGGCCGGCGCGCGCGCCGGCGCTGCGCTGGCCCTTCTTGCCGAGCCGGTGGACCCAGGCCGCGACCGTGGCGCCGACGTCCTCGACGACCTGCAGGCGGTAGGTGATCTCGACGCCGGCGCGCCCGCCGGGGCCCTCGTCGAGGGCGCGGTCGAGCGCCAGCAAGGTGCGCTCCCAGGCGGGGCGCCCGAGCTCGTCGAGCGCCCGGAGGAAGGCGTCGCCCGGGGGCTGGCGGAGCCAGAGCAGCGCCGCGTCGATCGCCGCGAGCACGTGGACGCAGTCGCCCGCGCCGCAGGTGCACTCGGCGCGGAGCGCCCCGGGCGCGAGGGTGATCCGCGCCTCGGGCCGGACGAAGCCGGCGCCCACGCGCTGCGACTCGAACGGCAGCGGGTCCTCGAAGCGGAAGCCGGGCAGCGCCGCGTCGAAGCGCAGGGGGCCGGGCTGGACGCCGGGCCAGAGGGCGCGCTCGAGGCGCGGG
>NZ_JEMA01001010.1 GCF_001589285.1 Sorangium cellulosum
TCCGGGTCCAGCGCGAACGGCCCTGCAGGCGGCGGCGTCAGCCCGCACTGGAGGCGGCCGTGGGCGAGCTCTGGGCCCCTCTCTGTCGGCCGGTTGGTTGACGAACACCTCCACCGAGAGCCGTTCCGTTGCCAACGGACGCACCGGGCGCACGACCTACACCCTGCGCCCTTTAGCCGCCGGGGCGGGATGTGCCCGTTCAACCATCCTTGACGGTCTCCAACATGACTGTTGACCAACGCAGACGGGCTTGCCGGTTCCGCGTCTGGTCTGCTTTTCGCATGGTCAAACCCTGTGTGACCCGCATGTGTCGATGGTCTGTGGTGCGACGCGAGAAAGCGGATGAGGAGGGGCCATGAGGTCGGCTATTGTCATCGTGGGCCTGGTGCCGCTGGCGGTCTTGTTCTACGCTGCTTGCAGCGTCGCTCCAGAGGCGGAAGCGGTGGACATCGCAAGCGTGGAAGAGTCGTCCCCGGAGTTGGCGAAAGAGGAAGCGTCGCCCGCAACTACGACGGAGGAGACGGTTGCAGCGGATGCCCAGGAGCTGAGATGGCTAGTGAACTGCAGGAAGCTGGATCGTGTGGAATGCATGATCAGGTGTTCCGAGGCGGGTGTTTCATGTCGACCAATGTACAGGCATCCGTACAAGAGAAACGCAGGTAGTGGCGACCTTGCTGGGTGCATAAAGAAGCCAAAGGAAGTTTGCGTGTACCACTATCCATTGAACGGCGACGGGTGCTTCATCATGCGCAGCTCAGGGCGTGCGTACTGTGTATACGTGGGTGGCAGGAGATGACCGTCGACTAAGCAGTATCTGTTTGTTCTGGCTCGTCGCCGAACTTGGTGATGAGCTGTTCGGCGAGCGTCGCGACCTCTGATGGTAGATCGCTGCCTGGTGTCCAGGTCTTCAGCAGCGTCGTGAGGCGATGCGCCCGAGCGATGTCATCGTCGCCTACGGGGGGTCCTCCTTCCATTTCTTTGTTTGCAACGCCTTCCTTCAGTTCTGATAGTGCGCTCTCGAACGCCTGCACTCGACTGCTCAGCGCCGGAGGGTCGACTGCCAGATCCGCGATAGAAGGGGAGCCGGATCTGATCCAGCTCAGGAGCGCTTCAAGGCATGCGATACCTTCAAAGAACCCCTCGCCCCACCTCATGAGCCGAGCTATCGTCGGCGGAGTGTCTTCGTCACCATTATCTTGTATCATCGTGAACAGCTTGCATGGCCGCTGCCTTTGTGCCACCCCGCGGCCGCGACTACGATGAAGAGTGCGCTCGCCGACGTGGTTGAACATCCTGTAATTAATGTAGATTGAGACCCGATGTCTGGATCTGGTCGAGCGCGTGGGCATCGAGGCCCACCCGGGCGCGCGCGGCGGCGGCTCCGACGAGCTCAGGCGATGCAGCAGAACGTGGACGGCCCGGCCGGCTGGAGCTCGCCGACGGGCTCGCCGCCCTGCGGCGCGCACGCGCCCGGCTCCGCCGCCACGACGGCGGCCGACTTGCTCCCCAGGGCGACGCCGGGCGGCGTCACCACGCAGAACGGGACGCTCGAGCTGACAAGGTTCGACGCGACAAGGTCGGTGCACGCCGCGTCGCGGTACACGGACGCCATGATCGTGCACGAGGCGCCGGTCGGGTCGCCGCAGCTACAGGAGGTGCAATCGCGGCCGTCGAGCACGTCCTTGTAGAAGACATGCCTCTGGGCGTAGCCCTCCGGACAGCCGGCGTCGCCCTCGTGATAGATGCAGGTCAGGAACCCGTGCGGCGCCGCCGGCGCGCACGTCGTCGCGTCGGCGCACGCGGTGTGCGCCCCGGCGACGCAGGCCTTCGCGCGCGTCGCCCACCGGGGCGCCTCCTGGGGGATGGGCTGCGGGACCTCGATGCGCGGCGTACACGCGCCGGCCGCGATCGAGGGCGCCGCGACCGTCAGCGACCGCACGCAGGGCTCGCCGTTGCAGCGATGATCCGCGGGGATCGCGCTCTCGGCGGTGCAGGCGCCGTCCCATGCGTCGGGCGCGGCGAACGACGTCGCGACGGCGTCGGGCTCGTCGCCGGGGCACGAGGACGACGACGCGGCCCACGCGGTGGGGAGCGCGCACGAGACCTCGGGCGGGTCGCACGCGCAGGTCGCGCACGTCATCGGCACCTGCTCGAGCTCGGCGAAGCCCTCGTACCCGATCGTCGGCGCGTCGGCGGGGCAGTCGGGGGTGGCCTCCGGCGGGCCGAACCAGAGGAGCGCCGGGCCGGACCAGCCGAGCGGGGCGGGGGAGACGCACTGGCCGGAGCACAGCGCGCTGTGCGCCTGTCCGCCGTCGCCGCCCTGTCCGCCGTCGCCGCCTTGGCCGCCGCCGCCTTGGCCGCCGCCGCCGCCCTGTCCGCCGTCGCCGCCGTCGCCGCCCTTCCCGGCGTCCGGCTCGCAGCCGCGACGANGTCGCCGCCCTTCCCGGCGTCCGGCTCGCAGCCGCGACGATGGTGGGCAATCTCTTCGGGCGTACATGGGCCATAGATGATGCCTGGTTCTTGGGTGCAGCCAGCGCTCAACAGCGCCAGCGCTCCTGCAAGGGCAACGAAGGACACGCGCATGCGTTGAACCCTACTCGAACGATGATCTTCATCGCAAGGCGGGTGTCTTCCAGCGAGCCCCGTAAGCCCAGCGCATTCCCTTGATTGAGGAAAATTTCTCATCTTTTCACCTTGGGGAGGGCAGATGTCCTTGCTGCCGGATCCCCCTCATAGGTTCAGTTGCAGACCGATCCCGAACGCCACACCGGTCGCCGGAGGGCTCCAGACCTGGTCTTCTGATTCGGTGATGCCGCGATGGCGGAGGAGTGACCAGTCGACCAGGCGCTGAACCGCCTCAGTATATCCGTACCCGGAGAGGCTCGCTGAAAACGGCCACGTGACGCCCGCTCGCGCGCCGAGGCCGGCATGAAGACCCAGCAGCGATGCCGGGTTCAATGGAACCTCGGGCACGGCACGGAGCACCCCGAGCTCCCCAACCCCGCACGCGAAGAGAAAATGCCGGTGAAGGCACAGGGCAGCGCTCGCGGTGAGCGCCGATGTCGCCACACGCACGTCCTCCACGCTGGTCGAAAGCGACGAGAGCCCGCGGGCTTCCAGCGCGATCGACCACGCCGGCCAGCGTCCCGTGACCGCCAACGCTGGCCCTACCGCAACGCCGGGCGTCAGCCCCAGCGCCATGGTGGCGCCGGCGCCAACGGTCCAGCGGAAGCGGAAGCGCTCCGCCGCAGCTTGCCCCGCGCTGCTCGGGGGCGGCGCCTTGCCCGGCGGGGGCACGCCCGGCGCC
>NZ_JEMA01001011.1 GCF_001589285.1 Sorangium cellulosum
CGGGCCGGCGCCCGCGCCTCGGGTCGCCGCCCGCCGCGACGTCGGTTCGGCGCACGCTGCGCGGCGACAGCGCCCCGCATGGGGCATAGTCGCGACCATGTCCAAGTACGATTACGATCTGTTCGTCATCGGCGCCGGCTCCGGCGGCGTGCGCGCAGCCCGCATGGCCGCTTCCTGCGGCGCCCGGGTCGCCGTCGCCGAGTCGCGCCACCTCGGCGGCACCTGCGTCAACCTGGGGTGCATTCCGAAGAAGCTCCTCGTCTACGCCTCGCACTACGCCGAGGACTTCGAGGACGCCGCCGGCTACGGCTGGACCGTGCCCGGCCACGGCGCCGGCGGGGACGGGCACGGCGGGCCGTCGTTCGACTGGTCGACGTTCCTCCGCAACAAGAACAAGGAGATCGAGCGCCTCAACGGCGTCTACGAGCGGCTCCTCAAGAACTCGGGCGCCGACATCCGCTGGGGGCAGGCCAGGATCGTCGAGCCCCACGCCGTCGAGATCGACGGCGCCACCGTCACCGCCGAGCGGATCCTCGTCGCGACCGGCAGCTATCCCTGGATCCCCGACGTGCCGGGGCGCGAGCTCGCCGTCACCTCCGACGACGCGTTCCACTTCCCGACCATGCCGCGGCGCGTGGTCATCGTGGGCGGCGGCTACATCGCTGTCGAGCTAGCCGGCATCTTCCACGGGCTCGGGGCCAAGGTGTCGCTCGTCCACCGCGGCATGCACCTGCTGCGCGGCTTCGACGACGACATCCGCGCGTTCCTCGCCGCCGAGATCCAGAAGAAGGGCCTCGACCTCCGCCTCGGCGCGAGCGTCGAGAGCATCGAGCGGCGCGGCGACGGGCTCTGCGCGACGCTCGCCGACGGCACCGACCTCGAGGCCGACCGCGTGCTGTACGCGACGGGGCGCCTGCCGAAGACCAGGGGGCTCGGCCTCGAGGAGGTCGGCGTGGCGCTCGACGAGGACGGCGCTGTCGTGGTGGACGACGCGTTCCAGACCTCGGTCCCGTCGATCTACGCGCTCGGCGACGTGATCGCGCGCGTGCAGCTCACGCCCGTGGCCATCGCCGAGGCGATGGCGCTCGTGAAGAGCCTCTTCCGCGGCGAGCCCGCGCGCGTGGACTACGCCGGCATCCCGACCGCCGTCTTCAGCCAGCCGAACGTCGGCACCGTCGGCCTCTCGGAGGCGCAGGCGCGCGAGCACCACGACGTCGTCGTCTACCTCTCGACCTTCCGCCCGCTGAAGCACACCCTCTCCGGGCGCGAGGAGAAGACGATGATGAAGCTCGTCGTCGACAGGGCGACCGACAGGGTGCTCGGCGTCCACATGGTCGGGCCGGACGCCGGCGAGATCATCCAGGGCTTCGCCGTCGCGCTGAAGTGCGGCGCGACCAAGGCGCAGTTCGACGCCACGATCGGCATCCACCCGACAGCGGCCGAGGAGTTCGTGACCATGCGCGAGCCGCTCCGGAACGCGGACCGCAGCCCGCCCATGGGCATCGCGCCGAGCTCCGCGTAGCCCGCCGCTGGCGGCCGCGCCCGCTCGGTCGCCCGCGTTCGCGCCGGGCGCGCTCCTCTGGTATGGACCGCGCGATGTCGACACACGCCTCGAGCCCCTTGAAGCCCGTCGGCCTGCTCACCCGCACCAGCGACCGTTCGTTCTACATCTTCAACGCCGTGCTCTCCGCGGCGGCGCTGGCGTTCCTCGCCTACATCCTCATCATCCGGCGAGGCGCGGGCGGCGCCGATCTCCGCTTCATGCCCCCGCTGAACGCCGCCCTGAACGCGACGGCGGCCACGCTGCTCGTCGCGGGCTGGTTCGCGATCAAGCGCCGCGCGATGGTCGTGCACAAGTACCTGATGGTCTCGGCGTTCGTCGCCTCGTCGCTGTTCCTCGTCGGCTACCTCGCCTACCACTTCGTGCACGGCGACACGAAGTACCAGGGCACCGGGCCGCTCCGCGCCGTCTACTTCGCCGTCCTCATCTCGCACATCGTGCTCTCGGCGGGGATCGTGCCGCTCGCGCTGACGTCGTTCTACTTCGCCTACAAGGCGAACTTCGCGAAGCACGCCCGGGTCGCCCGGGTGACGCTGCCCCTCTGGCTCTACGTGTCCGTCACCGGGGTGCTCATCTATTTCATGCTGCGCGGGAGCCCGCCGGCGGTGCCGTGAGCGCGCGCCCGGCGGCGCCGCCGGCCGACGCCGTCCCGCGCCTCAGAAGTCCTTGATGCTCCCGCGCCGCCCCTTGAATCCGCCGAAGATGTGCCGGTGGGCGGCCAGCGCCGCGGCCGCGAGCTCCTCGTGCTCGTAGACCTCCTCCATCAGCGGGATCGGGTCCTTGTAGAGCGTGTCGCTCGCCACGATCCTGGGCCAGGGCAGGCGATCCGGGTCGGCGCCCTCCACGCCGGCCGCCTTCATGACCTCGAGGAACTCGTGGGCGAGGAGGCCCTGGCCGATGACGCTCGGGTGCACGCCGTCGAGGCTGACGATGCCGCCCGCCTTGCGGCGCCCGGCGCGATCGACGTGGTAGTAGCGGGTGTCCATCGGCGCCGCGACGCCGTCCTTGAAGTACGCGGGGAACGCGTACGTGGGCTCGCCGCCTGTGCGGCGGTACGCGAGCCTGTCCAGGCTGCCGGAGATGTCGACGAGGTGATACCGCCGGGCGCGGTGGCGGGCGTTCCTCTCCTCGAGCAGCGCGGCGATCTGCGCGTTGCAGGCGTCGACCGTCGCGTCGATGAGCCGCGCCTCCGCCGCGGTGAGGTGCGGCGCGCCGGCCTCGACAAGGCGGGTGCCCCGCGCGAGCGGGGGATAGGTGTAATAGGGGAAGTAGCGCGGGACGCCCGGGAGCGGGTCGCCGACGCCGGCGGCGATGGGCGCGATCGTCACGTGGGGCACGTTGGCCACGAACACGCGCCAGCCCGGGTGCTCGTTGCGCCGCATGATCGTGTCGATGCGGTCGAGCAGCTCGCCGTACTCGGCGACGAAGTCGTCGGGCATCCAGAGGTTCCACTGCGCGCGGGTGCGCTCGTCGAAGCTGAGCGACACGGGCCGCCGGTCCGGCCTGTCCTCGGTCGCCGCGATGCTGAGGAGGATGGCCGAGCCGACCGCGTTGTTCGGGCCGAGCCAGAGCAGGAGGCTCTCGACGCCCTCGCCGCGCGCGTGGTGCGCGAGCCAGTCGAGCTGGCTGAACTTGTCGAGCCGCGGGTCCCGTGAGGGGTTGAGGACGCGGAGCGCCGTCCGGTAGAACGACGCGCTCGGGACATGGAGGAAGCCGTCGCCGGCGCCCGGGGCCGCCGCGATCCGCTCCTTGCAGAGCGCCGGCGTCACGAGCCACGCGTCGGCCACGTCGTAGCCGTACACCGAGGCGTTGTGGAACCAGGGGACGCTCCCGCCGCGGTACGGGCCGGCCCCCTCGCCGCGCTCGTAGTGGTCCTCGGCCACGTCGAGCACCCGGTTGATCTCGGTGACGAGCGCTGTCCACTCGAGCCCCTCGATCCTCGATCCGAAGGCGAGGTAGAGGCGGCGGAGCACCGCCTCGAGATCGAGGAGGAGCCCGTGGGCCGGGTAGTCGGGCACGCGGTACGCCGGGCTCGAGAACCCGTCGCCGACGTCGACGCCGAGCGCGCGCGCGATCCACGTCGAGTAGGCGAGGTGGGTGCGCGCCACGCCGAGCGACATGACGCCTTGAGAGATGCTGTCCCCGATGGTGAAGAGCTTCATGCTGCCGTCCTCACGCGTTCGTGGTCAAAGCGCGATGCTATCCGAACTCGCCGCGCAGCGCGGCAGGTTCGTCGCCCGGCGACGGCGCGGCGAGGGCTCAGCGCGACGCCGCGCGTCTGTGCAGGACGGCGCTGACGATGCGCACGGCGAAGAGCAGCGCGAGCAGCGCCGCGTAGATCAGCGGCTCGGTCGCGTCCTTCTTCACGCGGAGGAAGAAGTGCACGACCCCGAGGACGGCGGCGACATACGCGAGGCGGTGCAGGCGCTTCCAGCGCGCGGCGCCGAGGCGCTTCAGCATGCGCGCGGTCGACGTCGCCGCGAGCGGGATCAGCAGGAGGAGCGCGACGAAGCCGGCGAGGATGAACGGCCGCTCCGTGATGTCCTCGACGATCGTGCGGACGTCGAGCCCCTGGTCGACGATCGCGTACGTCAGGAAGTGGGCGCACGCGTAGAAGAAGGCGAGCAGCCCGAGCGCCTTGCGGATGCGGAGCGGGAACGTCCAGCCCGAGGCGAGCCTGAGCGGCGTCGCCGCCAGCGAGGCGACGAGCAGCACGAGCGCGAGGAGGCCGAGCTGGTTCAGCGCCTCGGCGACGGCGTTCGGCCCGAGCGCCCCGGTGGAAGCGCGCAGGCCGAGGACGACCAGCGGGATCAGGCCGCCCGTGACGATCGCGGGCGGGAGCCAGGCGAGCTTCCGGCCCGCCGGCGCGCCGGCGCGCGGCGGCGTGCTCGTCGTCCGCGCGGGATCCGCCGGGCGCGCCGCGTTCATCGGGCTCACCGGGCTCACGGGTCCTCCGGCCTGGCTGGCGAGCTCATCTTCAGAAGTTCTCCCGCAGGTCCATGCCGCTGTAAAGACCGGCGACCTCCTCCGCATAGCCGTTGAACGGCAGCGTGGGACGGCGCCTCAGCTCACCGATCCTCCGCTCGCTGGCCTGACTCCACCGCGGGTGAGCCACCGCGGGGTTCACGTTCGCATAGAACCCGTACTCGTCCGGCGCGGCCCGGCTCCATGTCGTCTTCGGCTGACGCTCGGTGAGCTTGATGCTCACGATCGATTTGCACCCCTTGAAGCCGTATTTCCAGGGGACGACGAGGCGAAGGGGCGCGCCGTTCTGTCCGAGCAGCGACTTGCCGTAGAGCCCCACGGCCAGCAGCGTGAGCGGGTGCATCGCCTCGTCGATCCGGAGCCCCTCGACGTAAGGCCAGTCGAGGACGTCGCTCCGCTGGCCGGGGAGCTGCGCTGGATCGAGCAGGGTGGTGAACTGGACGTAGCGGGCGCGGGAGGTCGGCTCGAGGCGCCTGAGCAGCGCGGCGAGCGGGAACCCGAGCCAGGGGATCACCATCGACCACGCCTCGACGCAGCGCATGCGATAGACGCGCTCCTCCAGGGGAAACCACCGGAGGAGGGTGTCGAGATCGATGACCTCGGGCTTCTTGACCTCCCCCTCGCACGCGACGGTCCACGGGCGGAGCCGGAGCCGGCCCGCGTTCTCGGCCGGCTCGGATTTGCTCAGGCCGAGCTCGTAGTAGTTGTTGTAGGACACGATGTCCTCGTAGGCGGTGCGCGCTTCGTCGGTGACGAACGGGCTTCTGCCGCTGGTCACCGGGGGCGGCGCCGCCTCCGGCAGCGGGGGCGCGTCGGCGAGCGGCGCGGC
>NZ_JEMA01001012.1 GCF_001589285.1 Sorangium cellulosum
GGCTCGCCGTTCGACGAGCGGTGCGCTGTGCGGGACATCGAGGGCACGATCCCGGGCGTGAAGATCTCGATCGCGTCGAGCCGGTGCGTCTATCACGCCGGGGAGGCGGCGGAGTTCCTCTACAAGGTCGTCACCGACTCGAGCGTCCCCCCGATCAGCATCGCGGAGTCCACCGGCTGCGGGCGCTGCGTCGAGCCGTCGAGCGATCCGCTCTCGTTCGTCTCGTACAAGATCACGGGCACCTCGTCGGCCGGGCAGCCGCAGCAATACTGCCTCTGCGACGTCGGGTGTTGCGCTCCCGACGAGGCGGAGACCGTGCAGGTCGACGCGACGACCGCGACGCAGACGATCCGCTGGTCGGGTCGGCAGTGGAACGGACCGTCCGACACAAGCAATCCGGAGGGTGAGCCGTTCGCGCCCGGCAACTACCTCGTCGAGGTGACGTTCGACGGCCAGGCGCAGGGCATCGTGACGGCGACGCTGGGGATCGAGATCATTCCCTAGCCTCGCGGGCTCGCCCCCGTCCTGTACCCACGGCAGGCCCCCCGGCGAGGGGGGCCGCGCAGCTCGGCGACAGCTCACGCAGAGCGCGCGAGAGCGAGGAGAGAGAGAGACAGAGATTTGAACCACAGAGGCACAGAGGGCACAGAGGGATGAGGGACAGGCACTCTGTGCGGCCATGCGCCTCCGTGGCTCGGCTGTCGGGCTTTCTGCTAAGGTCCGCGCACCATGCACGCCTGGCGCGGACACTCCTTCGGCTCGCCCGAGATCCTTGTCTGGGAAGAGGTCGACGACCCCCCGCTCGCCGAGGGTGAGGCCCGCATCGAGGTCGCCGCGTCGGCGATCAACTTCCCCGACGTGCTCTTCACCGCGGGCGCCCATCAGGTCAGGCCGACTCCGCCGTTCACCCCCGGCTTCGAGGTGGCCGGCGTCGTCGTCGAGAGCCGCGAGCCGTCGCTGCCGCCGGGCACCCGCGTGGCCGCGACGCTCCCCGGCTCGGGAGGGTACGCGACGCACGCGATCGCCGGCCCGCGCACGACCTACGCGCTCCCCGACGGCATGCCGTTCGAGGACGCCGCGGCGCTGACCATCACCTACCAGACTGGCTACCTCGCCCTGCACCGGCGCGCCGGCGTCAAGCCGGGCGACACAGTCCTCGTGCACGCCGGCGCGGGCGGCGTCGGCAGCGCCGCGATCCAGCTCGCCAAGGCGGCCGGCGCGACAGTCATCGCCACCGCCGGCGGCAAGGAGAAGGCGGCGGTCTGCCGCGCCCTCGGGGCAGACGTCGCGATCGACTACCACAGCGAGGACTTCGTCGCCGTCGTCAAGGACCACACAGCGGGCCGGGGCGCCGATATCGTCTTCGACCCCGTCGGCGGCGACGTCTTCGACCGATCCACCAGGTGCATCGCCTTCGAGGGCCGCATCCTCGTGATCGGGTTCGCCTCAGGCCACTTCCCCGCCGCGCGCGCGAACCACCTGCTCGTGAAGAACTATTCGGTGCTCGGCTTCTACTGGGGCACCTACAGCCGCGCCCAGCCCGCCCTGACGCGCGCCGCGCAGGACGCGCTCTACGCGATGGTTCGGCAGGGCGCGATCAAGCCGCTCATCTCCGCCGCGCTGCCGATGGCGGACGCGAAGGCCGGCATGACGGCGGTCGCGTCCCGCGCGACAACCGGCAAGGTGGTGCTCACGAACGCGCGATGAGAGGCGATGAGGGGGGCGCCGCCGCCGCCGCTCGGGAGCGCGGCAGCGGCGCCGGGGAATAAGTCAGTTGCAGGCGGTCCCGGTGGACGTCTCGGAGAGCTCGCCGAGCGTGTCCTGGTCCTTCGTGGTCAGGCCGAATCCATAGGGGAAGAGCGCCTCGCCCCCGTCGTTGCGGTTGACCTTCTGGCACTCGCTCCCGGGCCACGAGAACGAGAGCTTGCCCTGGAACTCCTGCTTGCCGAACAGCACGTCGGCCACGCCGGCGCCCTCCGAGCCCGGCAGCCACGCCGCCACGAACGCGTCGGAGAGGTTCAGCTCCTTGTTCACGTAGAGCGGGCGGCCCGACAGGAACACCGTCACGATCGGCAGCTGCGGCGCGGCCGTGCGGATGGTCCGGAGCACCGCCAGGTCCTCGGGGTGGAAGAGCGCGTGCTCGAGCGTCTTGGCGTGCGCCGTCGAGTCCCCGGAGTCGCCCGAGGGCTGGATATCCCCCTTCATCTCGGCATAGGGCGTCTCGCCGATCACCACGATCGCCGCGTCGAAGTTGCCCGACGAGGCCGCGGCGCCGTTGGCGCTCAGCATCGCCTGGCCGCCGCCGGACACGGCCTCCTGGATCCCCTTGAAGATGGATGTGGCGCCCGGGAAGTCCGCGTTCGTGACGTCCGTGCCCTGCCACGTCCGCGACCACCCGCCGGCCTGGTTCGGGATGCTGTCGGCGGAGTTGCCCGCGACGAGCACCCGCGCCGACGCCTCGAGCGGCAGCACCGAGCCCTTGTTCTTGAGCAGCACGAGCGACTTCCTCACCGCCTCGCGCGCGATCTCCCGGTGCTCCGCGGCCCCGAGCACCGCCTGCTGCCCCGCGAACATCCGCTCCGAGGGCGCGCCCTTGGTCGTCTTCGGGCCGAGCAGCCCCGCCCGCATCTTGACCCGCAGGATCCTGGTCACCGCGTCGTCGATGCGCGCCCTCTCGATCTGGCCGCCGTTCACCTGGTCGATGGTGTTCTCGTAGAACTCCTTCCACTTGTACGGGACCATGATCATGTCCACGCCGGCGTTGATCGCGGCGGCGCACGCGTCCTCGGCGCAGCCCGGCACCTGCTGGTGACCGTTCCAGTCGCCGATGACGAAGCCGTCGAAGTGGAACTTCTCCTTCAGCACGCCGGTGAGCAGATCGCCGTGGCCGTGCATCTTCTTGCCGCGGATGCTGTTGTACGACGCCATGACCGTCTGCGCGCCCGCGGGGATGGCGGACATGTAGCCCTGACCGTGGATCTCGCAGAGCTCGGTGTCTGTCGCCAGGTTGTTGCCCTGGTCGTCGCCCTTGTCGGTGCCGCCGTCGCCGATGAAGTGCTTGGCCGTCGCGATGACGCGCGTGGGACCGAAGAGATCCGCGCTGTTCGCGGCGCCCTGGATGCCCGTCACCACCCGGCCGGCGTAGCGGTTCACGATCTCCGGATCCTCGGAGTAGCCCTCGTACGTGCGGCCCCACCTGTCGTCGCGCACGGTCGCGAGCGTCGGGGCGAAGGTCCAGTCGAGGCCGGTCGCCACGACCTCCTTGGCCGTCGCGGCGCCGATGCGCTCGAGCAGATCGGGGTCGTTCGCGGCGCCCAGGCCGATGTTGTGCGGGAAGAGCGTGGCGCCGCGGACATTGTTGTTGCCGTGCACCGCGTCGATGCCCCAGATGATCGGGATGCCCGCGCGGCCGCCGCTCTTGTCCACCGAGGCGTTGTAGAAGTCGTCGGCCATCGCGAGCCAGTCCGCGGCTGTCGCGCTCTTGTTCCCGCCCGGCCACGAGCCCCCGCCGTTCAGCACAGAGCCGATGTTGTACTGCCTTACCTCGGCCGGCGTGATGTAGCCGATCTCGGCCTGCACCATCTGCCCGACCTTCTCTTCGAGGGACAGCTGGCCGAGCAGCTCCGCGACGGCCGCCTCGATCGCCGGATCTTTCGCGATCTTGCTCGTCACCTCGGGCCAGCCGGCGTCGCAGGGCAAGAGGCCCGCGCTGTCGCCGGCCCCGCTGCCGCCGTCGCCGCTGCCGCCGTCACCGCTGCCGCCGTCACCGCTGCCGCCGCCGCCCGTGCTGTCGCCGGCGCCGGTGCCGCCGCCGGCCGTGCNCCGCCCGTGCTGTCGCCGGCGCCGGTGCCGCCGCCGGCCGTGCCGGAGCCGGAGCCGGAGCCGGGGCCCGTGCCGGAGCTGGTCGATGAGCCGGTCGGATTGTCGGACGTGTCGTCGCCGCAGGCAGCCGGCGCGATAACGACCGCCGCCGCCATGATCCATGTCGCATACCGTGTGAGGCGCATAGGTGCTCCCCTCTCTGTCAGTGAGATGAAGGATGGGCTTTGAGGTGAACCGTGACAGTCAAGCAAAGCGTCGTTCGGCATGATCCCCGCGCGCGGCCGCCCGTTCGCCAGAGGCTCGATCAGGACAGCGGATGGCAGGCCTCGAGCTCGCGGTCCCGGAGGTCACCCGACGCTCCAGGCCGCTCGCCGCGCTCGAGGAGAGCAGGGAGCTCGCACGGACACGATCGCGCGCACGCCAGGCCGGGCAGACGCGCCCTGTCCAGCGACGCGATCGAGCGAGGCCGACAGCCGGCCGGGCGCGTGAACATGCGGTGAGACGAGCTCCACGCGATGGGTACAAGACAACATAAGACAGGACGGGAATGTTCTAATCCATGTCTCCACCGGCACGCAAGCCCCGCCTCACGCCGCCAACCAGGGAACCCCCGAGGCGCCCGCCGCGTCATCGCGTCATCGCGTCGTCGCGTCATTGCATGGGCGCGTCATCGCATGGACGCGTCGTCTCGTCATCATCGCATCGTCGCGTCGTCGCCACGAGCGCGATCCGCGCCGGCGCTCGTGGCGCGCCGGATGACACGGCGCGTCCTGGAGGCCCTCTCGTTAACCACGGTTCGAATCGGGCCGCAATACACAAACCGGAGGCGCGGCGCGATAATCCACCCGTGGCATAACGCCACAAGGATGCAAGAGAGCCACGGCCCCGCCATCGCTCCGGCGGGACGGGCGGTCATTTCGGAGGGTGGCCGTGGATTTGCAAAAACGCGCGGCATTTCCAGGGAGATCCCGACGATGGCGAGACGCCCTCACCTTGCGATTGCCGTGCTCGTGCTTGCTCCTGCGCTCTCCGCCGGCTGCGGCCAGGCGGACGCGCCCCCGTCGAACCAGGCTGCCCCGCCGGGGCAGGAGAAGAAGGTCGACACAAAGATCCTCGAGAAGAGCGCAGAGGCGCTCCAGGATCTGAGTCCCGTGCGGGCGATCGACCACTACCTGGACGGATTCCACGTGATGAAGGACAACCCGGACCATCACATGGAAGCCCATCACTACTGCAAGGGGGTCAATGAAGAGTTCACGCAGTGTGTGATCTTCGACGGGAACACGAGCGACGCGAACATCATCGGGGTCGAGTACATCATCTCCGAGGCGATGTTCGAGGGGCTGGCCGAGGACGAGAAGAAGCGCTGGCACCCGCACAATTACGAGATCCTCTCAGGCCAGCTCACCCTGCCCGGCGTACCGGCGGTGGCCGAGAAGGCGGCGCTCGAGAAGAAGATGAACAGCTACGGCAAGACGTGGCACATCTGGGACACGGGGCACCTGGGGCACCCCGCCGCGCACAGCCTGCCCGTCGGCGAGCCGCTCCTCGCCTGGTCGTACAACCGCGACGGGGAGATGCCGGCCGCGCTGGTGGAGGCGCGCGACAAGCGGACCGGGATCAGCACCGCAGAGAAGCGGAAAGAGCGCGCCGATCTCGCCGCCATCGCGAACCCGCAGCGGGGCGTGGACGATCTCGAGTCCAGGTTTCCGAACGCGACAGGCGCTCCGGAGGGCGTCCGGGCGAAGTGACGCCGCTGCAGAAGTGACGCCGCTGCAAATGAAGCCGCTGGCGGCGAGGCGGTCGCACGAGGGCTGACCTGCGGGACCGCGGGGAGGCACCGCGGCGGGACGACGGAGCGAGCTCGAGGACAAGGGGGCCGGTGCGGGAGAGAGCCGTCCAGCGGGCTCGAGCAATGGTCGCCGGGATTCAGCGGAAGCGTAATCCGCCATTATGGCAATGACAAAATCTTGTATTCACTGTTGGCGGCATTTACCGGTGAGCTCTTGCGCGCCTATTCTCCGCGCATGCTCTTTATTCCGCGGACTTCGATCCGTTTGTTCATGACCACCGGCGCGCTGATCGTCGCGCTCGCCGGGTGCGGTGACGACGACTCGGGCACGGTGGCAGGAAGCGGCGGCACCGGCGGTGAGGCTGGCGGCAGCACCACCGGTACCGGAACAGGCACCGGCGGCGAGGGTGG
>NZ_JEMA01001013.1 GCF_001589285.1 Sorangium cellulosum
GGCCCCTGCGGACCCTGAGGACCCTGAGGACCCTGAGGTCCGCGCGCGCCGTCAGTGCCCTTGAGGCCTTGCGGACCGATCTCGCCCTTGAGGCCCTGGAGCCCCTTCGCGCCGTCAGTGCCCTTGAGACCCTGAGGTCCGACGAACCCCGCCGGTCCCTGCGGTCCCTGCTCGCCGCGCTCGCCCTTGGGACCCTGCGGACCGCGCTCGCCCTTGGGACCTTGCGGGCCCTGCAGCCCCTGCGGACCGCGCTCGCCCTTCATGAACTGCTGACCCACGAACCCCTTGCCGGGCTGGTAGACCAGATCCTCGGAGGCCTGGCACCTGTCCGGGCTCTCCACGGCCCGGAGCTGCCCACTCTGCCGCTGCTTGCAGGCATAGGACAACGTGGCGTCCGCCTTGGCCTGCTCTGCATCGCCGGCCCAGCCCACGCCCGCGCTGGCCATCACGCCCGCAAACCCGGCGAGGATTCCAGCAGAAACTGCGCTTGCTCGATACTTCCGCATGTGACTCCACCTTTCTCCCGATTCCGAGCTTCGATGAGCCCGATCCCGCAGGCAGTCGTGTTCAGATGAGGTGGAGCCCAGGAGGCGAGTCAGTCGGGCGAAGGGCGACTTCGGGACAGAGCTCCCCCCAGCGCCCAGTCCCGCCTTGCTCGACGAGAGTCCCACCAGATACCGGCACGAAAAGTCAGGGCGATGCGTCGATGCGACGCCCGAGTGGCCACGCCACGACGCGGGCGCAGCCAGATGCAGCCAGAGCGAGAAGGCTCCTGCCGCCGATACGCTCTGTCTGGAGCGATCCTAGGTTGATGGGGGCGGTTTACCAAGCCCCCTGTTGAGGGGTTGACGGCCGCGACGAACAACAGCGCTCCGCCGTCCATCCGGAGAGCGCCGTAGCCGCCACGCTTCCCGCGGCGAGAGATCGCCGCCCCGCGTCGAGCGAGCGTCGCCCGGGGGCGTCGCAGACCTCATGAGAGAAGAGAGGGAACCACAGAGGGCACAGAGGGCACAGAGGGGAGAGGGGAGAGGAGAGAGGAGAGTGAAAGCTATGTCCTCCGTGGTTGCCCTCCGCGGATCCGAGAGACAAGAAAAGGGGCCACAGGGGAGAGAGAGTGAAAGCTCCGCGTGCTCTGTGGTTCCTGTTCTTCCCCGTCACGGGACCAGGACAGGAACGGTGCGGTGCGGCGCTCGCCGCGCGCGGCAGGGCGCTCGGATCAAGAGAGCCGCCAGGACGCCAGGGACGCGAGGAAGACCCACAGGCCTGAATCCCCGGCGTCCCTGGCGCCCTGGCGGCTCGTCTCGATCTCGTCCGAGCACCGCGCCGGAGCTGCGCTTTTCAGGAGCACACGGAACAGGTCAAATTCCAACCTGGTGGCCCGACGCGGCGAGCGCCTCGGCGAAGCTCCGCGAGAGCGCGCGCGAGGCCCGCTCGTCGGGCACCCCGGCGTGGGCCACGAGGGCCGGATCGACGCCGCGCCGCGCCGCCTCCTCGAGCCCGGCGAGGGCGGCGCGCCGCGCCTCCTCCACGCGCCGACGTTCGGCGGGCGAGAGCCTCGGGCGCAGCCAGGCGTCGAGCGCCCACGAGAGCTTCGCGTGCCGCGCCTCGTCCCGGGCAATACGCGTCATCACCCGCCGGACCAGGGGATCCCGCGCGCAGCGGCCCTGCCACATGCCGACCAGCGCGCCGTACGTCTCCCGCACGCACCCCTCCGCCGCGTTGTCGATCGCGAGGTCCTCCAGCGAGCGGACCGGCCTCGGCTCCACCCGCGGCGGCTCCCAGCGGCCGCCGTAGCGCGCCGAGAGGCGCCGCATCAGCCGCGCGTGCCGCACCTCGTCCCGCCCGGCGAGGCGCGCCCGCTCCACGAGCGGGCGAGGCGCCCGGTGCTGGACGAGCTCGCGCCCGAGCGCATCGAACGCCAAGACGCTCGCCGCCTCGAGCTGCGCCACGTTCGCCAGATAGGCGCCGACGCGCGTCGCGCCGCGGCCCGCCGTCCGCTGCAGCCCCGCCGGCCGCCGGCCGATGCAGACGCCAGACTCCGACTCGATCACCTCGGACTCCAGCTCCTGCACGTCGCCGCCCGCGCCGACCGCGAGGACATAGAGCGTGCGCTCGACGGGATCACAGATCTCCGTGTACCTCGTCGCGAGCACCTCGTACGCACCCCCTGCCGGATCCATCGGCTCGACCCCCGCCAGGTGCGGGGCGCCGCCCGTGCCCCCGCGAGCGACGGTGGTGGAGCCTTCGGTGTCGATGCCGCGAGCGCCGGCGAGCGACGCCAGCGAGAGCGACAGGACATGATGCAGGATCTTGTCGATCGGGTTGGAAGAGGGCATATGCGCCCGCACAAAACAAGTTCTGTGCCGCTGCGAACAGCGCGCGGTTGTGGCGCGCTCGGCGCGAAAGCGGGCGCGTCCTGCCTGACACCGTCGTCGCACCCGTGGACAGCGCGGCACGGCCCGACGAGGGCGGACACCGGCGTGACC
The DNA here is from genome assembly GCF_001589285.1 of Sorangium cellulosum. Classification (GTDB taxonomy): domain Bacteria; phylum Myxococcota_A; class Polyangia; order Polyangiales; family Polyangiaceae; genus Sorangium; species Sorangium cellulosum_G. The sequence continues at coordinate 2,487 of NZ_JEMA01001013.1, forward strand.
GCGCCAGTGCGGCTGTCGCCGCGCGCGTCTGCTCCCGACATCAAGGCTGCACAGGACCGACGCGCCGTCCATCCCGGCTCCGGCCACGCGCCCGCCGCGCGACGCCTCGAGCGCGCGACGTCGCGCGGCGGATACGCTAGAATCGGGGGATGCTTGGCCCTGAAACGAAACAGAACGACGAGGAGGCCGCCGTCCTCTCGACAGAACGCCTGAACCTCCGCCCCCATCGGCCCTCCGACGTCCCGTTCATGATGGATCTGAACTCGGACCCGGAGGTGATCCGCTACACGGGGGATGCCGCGTTCGCGAGCGAGGGAGAGGCGCGCGCTGTCGTCGAGCGGCTGGCCCACCAGCACCAGGCCTTCCGGATGGGGCGGCTCGTCGTCACGAGCCGGCAGACAGGGGAGAAGCTCGGATGGTGCGGGCTGAGGTGGCACGAGGACATCGCCTGCGCCGATCTCGGATACCGCTTCTTCCGGAAGCACTGGGGCCACGGGTACGCCAGCGAGGCGGGCGCGGCGTGCGTCCGCTACGCCTTCGAGGAGCTCGGGCTCCCGCGCCTCATCGCGCACGCGATGCTCGAGAACGCGGCGTCGGTCAGGGTGCTGGAGAAGCTCGGATTCCGCCGGACGGGGCCGACCGTGTTCAAGGGCCTCGTGGCCGAGGAGTTCGAGCTCCCGGGGGAGGCTCACTCGGGCAGCAGGTAATCGAACGGCTCGCCCACGTTGCCCGCCCAGTCCGTCGGTCGCACGCAGAACCGGGCCGGCAGCTCGTCGGGATCGAGGAAGATGGGGAACCGCCTGTACCTTTGCCACGCGGCGGCCGGATCGTCGCAGTCGGTCGTCTCCGGCGGGCCGAAGCGGTACTCGAAGTCGGCGTGCTCCGGGTTCGAGAAGATCGGCTCGACGCGCATGCCCTCCACCGCGTCGCCGCCGCGCGAGAGCTCCGGCCGGCGCGTGGGCGGGGTCGTGTCGATCGTGGTGAGGACGACCGTGGGGAACGAGAGCGGCTGCCACGCGGCGTCGGGCGTCGCCGTCGGGCCGGCGACGACGCAGAGCAGGTGGACCCCCTCGCCCTCGGGCAACGACAGCGCCGACAGGTCCTGAGCGAGGACCTTGATCGGCGCCGAGTAGCCCTCCTGACGGCGGCAGTCGACCTCGCCGGCGCGCCCGAGCTTGTAACGGAAGAACCCGAGCGCGTCCCGCTCGCCCAGCGTGACAAGCCATGTGTTCGTCGCGCCGGTCGCCGGATCGCTCGGCCGCTGGCGGGGCACTGGATAGGTGAGCACGTCGAGCGCGCGGCCGGCGTCGAGCGGGCAACCCTCGAGGTCGAGCGCGAAGCGCCCGTCGCCCCCGAAGCAGGCGCTCAGGCCGGTCACGTCGACAGCGTAGCTCGCGCCCTCGGCGGACACGCCGGGGGGCGCGTCGATCTCGCACGGCCTGCCGAGGAAGCAGTCGCCGTCGGGCGGGCTCCCCAGCGTCGTTGTGTTGACGACCGCATAGACCCGCTGCGCGTCGTCGAGCACCGGTGAGCCCGAGCTGCCGTTCGCGACGTCGGCGCAGCGATTCCGGTGCGCGCCGAACCAGTGCCAGCGGAACTCGACGATATCGACGGTGCCCTCCTCGCTGCAGCGGGCGCGCCGCAGGAACTCCACGTCGAGCTGCGGGGCGCCGACGACCGACACGGGCGCTCCGGGAGGCGGCGCCTCGGCGGCGAGGCCGAGCGCGACGACGCCGCGCTCCGCGAGCGCGCCGAGCGTGGCGTCGAGCTCGACCACCGCGAGATCGGTGCCCTTCATGGTCGCATAGCGGATGGTCTTCGCCGGGACCGCCACCTGCGCGTCCGCTGTGTCGCTGAAGTAATTGAAGATCATCTGCAGCTCCGGGGTCGCCGCGGTGTCCACGTGCACCGCGTTGGCCGCGGCCTCCACGGCCCAGTCGTGGGTGCAGTGGGCGTTCGTCAGCACGTGCGCCGGGGCGTCTGGACGCCCCGCGGGGTCGATGAGGAACGCCGTGCAGGCCCCGGAGCCGACACCGCCGCTCAGCCGGCCCACCGCCCTGAGCGGCGCGTTGGCCTCGTCGAGCCCGCGGAGGAGCTCGGCCCCTCCCGGCTGCGGCTCGCCGCCGNCCGCGGAGGAGCTCGGCCCCTCCCGGCTGCGGCTCGCCGCCGCCCGCGCCGCCGGCGCCGC
>NZ_JEMA01001014.1 GCF_001589285.1 Sorangium cellulosum
GACGAGCACCGGGAAGCCGAGCGCGCACAGCTCGTCCAGCCGGGCGCACAGCTCGAGCGACTGCCGCGCGTTCTTGGCGAAGCCGAGGCCCGGATCGAGGACGAGCTCGCCCTGCGGCAGGCCCGCGTCGAGCGCCCGCGCGGCGGCGCTCGACCACTCGCGCGCCACGTCGGCGACGACGTCGCTGTACGCGTCGTCGGGGTACGCGGAGAAGCCGGCCATCGCCGACATCGGGCCGCGGCTGTGCATGAGCACGAGCGACGCGCCCCGGCGCGCGCAGAGCGCGCCGAGCTCTGCCGCGCCGTCGAGCGAGATCGTGTTGACCACCGCCGCGCCGTCGTCGAGCGCGCGCGCCGCGACGGCAGGGGAGGTCGTGTCGATCGAGACGNCGGCAGGGGAGGTCGTGTCGATCGAGACGATGGCCCCCCTCTTCACCGCGTCGCGCACGCTCCCGCCGATGCGCGCGATCTGCTCGTCGTCAGGCACCGGCTGCGCCCCCGGTCGCGTCGACTCCGCGCCGATGTCGATCATGTCCGCCCCCTCGGAGAGCATCGCATCGATCTGGGCGAGCGCCGTCTCTTCATTCTCGAAGCGACCGCCGTCCGAGAACGAGTCCGGCGTGCGGTTGAGGACCCCCATGATCACCACGCTCCTGCGGCGTTCGAGCAGCATGCGCAGCGGGGACATTTCCTGTGGGTAGCAACTTTTGCGCCGAACGGCAATTGTCTGCTCCAATCGATGTTTTCCGGGAGCAATTGGAACATCGCGAGGGCGTCCGGGCGCCGCGCGCCGGCGTCGCCGGCGGGCGCGCGCCGGTGTTGGACGACGCGCCGCCATCAACATTCGGCCGCGCGTCCGGCTTCCAGGGCCTCTCGCTCGGGGCGGCCCCTCGTCCAGGGGCGTGCGCCGGGGGCGACGCTCCACGCGACGCTGACTCGGGCACGCTTCTTTGCTAGGGTCCCGCCTACACCTTGACATCGGCGGCCGCCCGCGGCCGTTCGGTGGCGGCGGGGTGACGCGCAAGCGTGCCCCGTCAACCGTTTCTCAGGTTCCCTCCAGCGGACGAGACCGAGCGGTTCCATGCTGCGCACGCGTATCCGGGCAGGTCCCCTCGCCGGCTTCGTCTTGAGCGTCCTCTTCTCGGCGCTCTTCGCCGTGATCAGCGTGGGCGAGCTCTTCATCCCCTCGCTGAGCCCCGAGATGGGCAAGCCTGCGCCCGTGACGCTGCGGGTCCCGTACGGGCCGCGCATCGTGAGCGACTCGCACGACGGGGGCATCTCGCTCTCGTACGAGCACCGGCGCGTCATCGTGCCGCGTGGCACGGTGCTGTCGGAGCGCAACGAGGATCACGACGCCGCGATGGCGTACGAGACGGTGCGGCGCATGCGGCGGCCCGGGCTCGGCGCGCGCGTCGCGAGCACGTACGTCATCTACCTGATCGTCTGCCTGATGCTGACGGTCTACCTGCGCCGGTTCGGGCAGAACCGGGTGCGGCTGCTCCGCACGCAGGTGGGCATGTTCGTCCTGATGACGGGCTCGTTCCTCGTCGCGAAGCTCCTCCTGCTCTTCACGGCGCTGCCCGAGTTCTGGATCCCGGTCGCGGCGCTCCCGCTCTGGGTCGCGATCGCGTTCGATCGGCGGACGGCGTTCCTCGTCGAGGTGGGCGTCGCGTTCATCGCCGCGTCGCTGCTCCGGTTCGACGTCGTCCTCCTGTCGGTGCTGCTCGTGCGCGGCATCGCGGCGACGATGTTCTTCTTCAAGCGCAAAGGCTCGCGGCAGCTCCTCATCGCGGGGAGCCTCGCGGGCCTCGCCGGGGCGATCGGGTTCATCGCGCTCACCGTGCTGTTCGAGGGCAGCTTCGACCTCGGCGCGGATCTGAAGCGCTGGCTCGGCTCCAACGTGCTGGCCTGCATCGGCGGCGGGCTGCTCGTCGGCCTGCTCGGGCGCAGCCTCCGGGAGCCGGCCGAGCGCGCGATGGGGCACGTGCCCCGCGACAAGCTGCTCGACCTCACCGACCTGGAGCAGCCGCTGCTCAAGAAGATGGCGGCGGAGGCGCCGGGGAGCTGGGAGCACGCGCGCGCGATGGCGAACCTCGCCGAGGCGTCGGCCGCGGCGATCGGCGCCGACGCCCTGCTGACGCGCGTGGGCGCCTATTACCACGACCTCGGCAAGACGGTTCAGCCGAAGTACTTCATCGAGAACCTCGGGCCGGGCGAGCGATCGCCGCACGAGGATCTCGAGCCGGAGGTGAGCGCCGACGCCATCATGGCGCACGTCGTGATGGGCTCGAAGATCCTGCGCGAGGGCAACATCCCCGAGCCGGTGGTCGAGTTCGCGTACACGCACCACGGCACGCAGGTGGTCGAGTACTTCTGGCACAAGTGCGTCGAGCAGGGGAACCCGAAGGATCTGACGCAGGAGCACTTCCGCTATCCGGGCATGAAGCCGCAGACGAAGGAGACGGCGATCCTGATGCTCGTCGACTCGATCGAGGCGGCGTCGCGCACCATCTGGCCTCCCGAGCACAAGAAGTTCGAGGAGATGATCCAGCGCGTGATGTTCTCGAAGCTCGCGTCTGGCCAGCTCGATCAGTCGGGGCTGACGATCGAGGATCTGCGCATCATGACGAGCCGCATGGCCTCGACGCTGGTCAACATGTACCATGGGCGCATCAAGTACCCGTGGCAGCGCGAGAGCGATCGCGCCGGGCACACCCCGTCGCCGCCCACGGCCACGCCGCACCCCGTGCGCCCCG
>NZ_JEMA01001015.1 GCF_001589285.1 Sorangium cellulosum
GGCGTCCTGATCGACGACGTGACGGCCGGCCTCCTCGCGCTCGGCCGCCCCGAGGTGGAGCGCCTCTACGCGGAGCTCTGGGCCGGCCGCGACGCCATCGAGGCCCGGCTCGACGGGCTCTCCCGCGGCGCAGAGGGGGAGCTCGTCCGCGAGGTGCCCGGCCAGGAAGCCGCGGCGCGGGCGCGCGTCGATGGCGGCGCGGCGGTGCGCCCCTTCTGTCTCGAGGAGCTGATCCGGTCGATCGCCCGCGGCGACGCGGAGGCCTCGCCCGAGACGGTGCTCGCGATGGCGCACGCCCGCCTCGATGACCTGCACCCGGCCGTGCGGCGCATCCTCCGCGCGGCGAGCGTCTTCGGCGAGGCGTTCTGGCGCGGCGGCGTGGCCGCCCTGCTCGGCGGCGCGCAGAGCGCCCCGGATCTCGATCGGTGGCTGTCCGAGCTCGTCGCGCGCGCGCTCGTCGAGCGGCGCCCCGCGTGCAGGTTTCCTGGCGAAGAGGAGTACGCGTTCCGGCACGCTCGCCTCCGCGAGGCCGCCTACGCGACGCTCACCCGGGGCGACCGGCTCCTCGGCCACCGGCTCGCCGGCGCGTGGCTCGAGCAGGTCGGGGAGCCCGACGCGCTCGCGCTGGCGGAGCACTTCGACCACGGCGGAGAGCACGGCCGGGCGATGCGGTGGTTCCTGCGCGGCGCCGAGCAGGCGCTCGCGCGCGGCGATCTCGCCGCGGCGATCGCGCTCGCCGAGCGCGGGGCGCGGCACGGTGACCTGTGCGACAGGCTCGCCGACGCGGATCCCGACGAGGACGGCGGCGCCTCGGCCGGCCCGCGCAGCGCGCGCGGCGGCGAGACGCTGGCCGCGCTGCGCCTTGTCCAGGCGGAGGCCCACCGCTGGCGGGGCGAGCTCGAGCAGGCGCAGCGCTGCGCCGCCCAGGCGGCGCGGCGCCTGCCCCGCGGCGCGCCGCTCTGGTTCCGCGCGGCCGACGAGCTGATGATCGCGAGCGGCCGGCGGGGCGACACCATGCTCACGACCGCCTGGGCGAAGGAGGTCACCGCGTGCGGCGATCTCGCCGCCGAGGGCCCCGGCGACGAGGGCGCGCGGCGCCCGGAGGTCCGCGCCGAGCCGCTCGCGGCGGACGCCCGGGCGGCGCGGGTGATCGCCCTGTGCTCGGCGGCGCGCCAGCTCTTCCCCGCGGGGCGCTACGCGGAGGCGAGCGCGCTGATCGCGCGGGTCCGCGCCCTCGTGGCGGATCTCGCGTCGCTCACGCCGCGCGTCGCCGCCGAGGTGCACCGGCTGCGCGGCGCGCGGGCGCGGCACGTCGGCGATCCCGCGGGCAACCTCGCGGGCTACGCGGCCTCGATCGACGCGTTCGAGCGCGCCGGCGACGCCCGCGACGCGTGCAGCGCCCGCGTCAACCTCGGCGTCGCGCTCCTCGAGATCGGCGACGTCGAGCGGGCCGGCGAGGAGCTCACCGCCGCGCTCGAGGCGGCCGAGCGCATGGGGCTGCGCGCCGTGGCGACGCGCGCCCGGCAGACCCTCGGCCGCGTTCTCGCGGCCCGGGGCCAGCTCGACGAGGCCCTCGCGCTCGCGCGGCAGGTCATCCTGGAGTGCCGCGGCCAGGGCAACCTGCGCTTCGAGGGCGGCGCCCGCGTCCACGCCGCCCTCATCGCCCACGCTGCCGGCGATTTCCGCGCGGCCGAGTCCGACGCCCGCGGCGCCGCGGAGCTCCTCGAGGTGGCGCCGCCGTCCCGCGCCGGCGCGCTCGCCGCGCTCGCGCGCGCCCTCACGGCGCAGGGGCGCGCCGACGAGGCGCTCGCCGCGGCGCGCGAGGCCTCCGAGCTCCTCGCGCGCCACGGCGGCATCGAGGAGTTCGAGTCGCTGGTCCTCGTCGCCTTCGTCGAGGCGGCGCGCTCCGCGGGCGATCTCGAGGGCGCGCGCGCCGCCGCGGCGCGGGCCCGCGGCAGGCTCCTCGCCCGGGCCGCCGCGATCCCGGAGCCCGCCCTGCGCGAGAGCTTCCTGCACCGCGTCCGCGAGAACGCGATGCTGCTCTCGCTCGCGCGCATCTGTCTCGGCGAGTCCTCCGTTGTCGTCGCCGCCCGACGCGCCTCGAGGCCCTGACGCGCCGCTGCGCCCGCGTCGCGCCTCGTCGCGGCCCTGGGCCTCCTCTCGGCCCCTGGCGCCGCGCCTCGGCCACGCCGCGCCGCGCGTCCGGCGATTTCGCAGGTTCGTGGTCGATCGCGGCAGGAAGGCGCTACGGTTCGTTCGTGATCGTGCATCCGACCTCCTTCTTGCGCCACCGCGCCGCCGCGGCGCTCCTGGCCGCCTTCGTCGGCCTGAGCGCGGGTGCGCTGGGCTGCAAATCGCCGGGCGCGCCGGCCGACGCCGGCGTCGCGGGCCTGAGCCCCGTGCCCGCGCCGGCGGGGCTCGTCGCCGAGGCGTTCCTCCCGACGCCCGACGCCACGTGGGCCAAGGTGCGCGCCCTCGTCGGCGGTTCGGCGGCGCTCCTCCCGGGCAGCGCCGGCGCCCTCGCCGCGTCGCTGCTTGGCCTGCCCATCGCCGTCGCGTCCGAGATCGACGGCAGCGTGCCGGTGCTCGGCGCGGCCGTGGAGGCCCCCGACCGGCCGCGCCCTCGGGTCGTGATCGGCATCCACGTGAAGGACGGCGGGCGCCTCGTCGATCAGCTCACGCGCGGCGAAGGGGCGCGCTTCCGCGCGGCGCCCGACGCGGCGACCTCGATCGCGCTGCTCGAGCCGCTGCAGGGGACGAGCCCGGCGGCCCTCGGCGTCCTCGGCAACTACCTGCTCGTCGCCGAGAGCGCGGGCGATCTGACCACCGTGGGCCCGTATGTCGCGCGGACGATGCCGCAGGCGCAGGCGCCGAAGGAGGACCTCGCTGTCGAGATCCCGCGGCCGGCGATCGAGGGGCCGGTGCTCAGGGCGGCGCGGAGCGCCTGGGACCAGGCCCGCGGGCCGGACGGCGCCCCGCGCCCCACCGCGGTCCCGCTCGCCCCGGCGATCGAGGGCGCGCTCGCGATGCTCGGCGATCTCGAGCGCGCGCGCGTCACGCTGGTGCTCGACGAGAACGCGCACCTGCGCGTCTCCGGGACGCCGAAGGCCGGGGGCGGCCCGGCGTCGAAGGCGTCGACCGATCTCGCGGTGGGCGACGTGAAGCCGCTGCTCGAGCTGCCCGCGGACGCGCTCGCCGGGATCGTTGTCCGCGACCGGGCCGCGTCGCGCGCCGAGAACGTCCCGAAGCTCGTCGACGCCCTCGCGGGGCTCGTCGAGGGCGGCCTCCCGCCCGCGGAGCGGGAGCGGCTCGGCGCCGTCATCCGCGCGGCGTCGGACGCGCGCGGCGACTGGTTCGCCGGCGGGCTCCGGTTCAACGAGGCAGGCCCCACGGCGTTCGTGCGCGCCGCGGTGGGCGACCGGGCCAAGCTCGAGACCGCCGTCCAGGATCTCCTCGGGATGGCGGAGATCCAGCCCGTCAAGGCCGCGCTGCAGCGGGAGGGGCTCCGGATGTCCACCGGCAAGGCGGAGCTCCCGCAGCTCGAGGGCGAGGTGCGGCGCGTGCGGTTCGAGCAGACCGCCGCCGCGGGCCAGCCCGGCGCAGGCC
>NZ_JEMA01001016.1 GCF_001589285.1 Sorangium cellulosum
GCGTCGCCACCCCCTGCACCGGGTGGAGATCGCCCGCGGCGTAGCTCGTCAGCCCCTCGAACATCTGCTGGAGCAGCGTGATGCTCACGGAGTCCACGGCCTTGCCGGGATCGAGGTACTCCGGCTCGCCGCCGTTGTTCACGTAGAAGGTGGTGACGTCCTTGCCGGTGCGCACCGTCGTCCCGACGTGGTCCCCGCGCTCGCCGGTGCAGGCCGCGAGCGGCGCGAGCGCGAGCAGCGCACCGAGGAGGGTGACGCGGGAGCGCAGGGGCTCAAGGGCGAGAGCGAACGACGTCATCTCTGATCCTCGGGCCCCGGCGATCCCTGGCTTCATGAGAGAAAAAAACCACAGAGGCACAGAGGGCACAGAGGGAAGAAAAGAGATATAGATTCCTTTCTTCTCTCTCTCTTCTCTCCCCTCTGTGCCCTCTGTGCCTCTGTGGTTCAAATTCCCCTATCAAGGAACCAGGAACGCGCCAGGGAGAGAGTGTGTCAGTCCGCAAACCCCTTTGGATTCTGCTCTTGCCAGCGCCAGCTGTCGCGGCACATGGTCTCGATGTCGCGCTCGGCGCGCCAGTCGAGCAGCTCCACGGCCCGCGCCGGATCCGCGTACACGGAGGCGACGTCCCCGGGGCGCCGGGCGACGATCTCGTGGGGGACCCGCTTGCCGCTGACCTTCTCGAACGCGGCCACCACCTCGAGCACGGAGTAGCCGCGGCCGGTGCCGAGGTTGACCGTGAAGCTGTCGCCGACCGAGAAGATGCGGTTCAGCGCGGCCAGGTGCCCGAGCGCGAGGTCGACCACGTGGATGTAGTCGCGCACGCCGGTGCCGTCCGGCGTCGGCCAGTCGCCCCCGAACACGCGGAGCTTGTCGCGCCGCCCCACCAGCACCTGCGTGATGAACGGCGTCAGGTTGTTCGGGATGCCGCTCGGATCCTCGCCGATGAGGCCGCTCTCGTGCGCGCCCACCGGGTTGAAGTAGCGCAGGGACGCGAGCGACCAGCCGCCGGTCGCCGCGACGTCGCGCAGGATGTACTCCACCATGAGCTTCGACTGCCCGTAGGGGTTCGCCGGCCCGAGGCGGCACCCCTCGTCGATCGGCACCCGCTCCGGATCGCCGTACACAGTGGCCGACGAGCTGAACACGAGCTTCCGCGAGCCCCGCGCGTCGAGCGCCTTGAGCAGGCACACGGTCCCGGCGACGTTGTTCTCGTAGTACGCGAGCGGCTTCTCGACCGACTCGCCCACGGCCTTCAGCCCCGCGAAGTGGATCGTCGCGTCGACCGGGTGCTGGGCGAGCAGCCGATCCAGCAGCGCCGCGTCGCGGATGTCGCCCTGGACGAACGTCACCTGCTTGCCGGCGATCCGCTCCACCCGTTCGACGGCCGCCTTGCGGCTGTTGCAGAGGTTGTCGAGGATCACCACCTGGTAGCCCGCGCGAAGCAGCTCCACGCAGGTGTGCGAGCCGATGTAGCCCGCGCCGCCGGTGACAAGGATCGTCTTGCTCATGTCGTTCTCCCGAGGGGGTCCATGATGCGCTCCCCGGGAGTTGGCCATGGCGCAGGCCAGCGCGTCAATGGGGACCTCTCCTCAGCACGCACGGCCGAGCCGCCTGGAAATCCGCTGCTTCTCCGCGTCATCGACCTCCCGACGACGGCGTGGAGGAAGGCGTACGTGAGCGCGCCGGCAGCCCGCTGGGGGCTCGCCCGAGGAGGGCCCGGGAGCCCTCGCGGACGACCGAGGAGCGCGAGGCGATGTCGCGCCCGCGCACGCCGCCTCAGGGCGCGATCGCCTCGCCAAGGGGCGGGCCGAGCCGGCCCGGCGGCGGGAACTCGAGGTGCGGAAACGCCGTCTCGTTCGACGGGTTGTCGCGCCAGTTCGGGTCGATCCAGAGCCATTTCACGAGCTGCACGCTGCGCGCGTTGCCGACGAACCCCTTGACCCAGGGCTTCACAAGCGTCGACTTCGTGTAGAAATACAGCGGCAGCTTGGGCATGCCGTCGACTGCCCGCTTCTCCGCCTTCCGGAACATCCGGATGCTCTCCCCGGGATCGGCGATCGCCGCGGCGGAGCGCATCAGGTCGTCGAACTCCTTGTCGGCCCAGCCCGTCCGGTTCTGCGGGCTGTACGAGAGGAGCGTGCCGAGCCACGTCGCCGGATGGTTGTACTCGCCGATCCAGCCGAACCGCACGACCTGGAAATGGCCGTCGCGCACGTTCTTGAGCATCACCTTCCACTCCTCGTTCCGCAGCGTGGCGGAGATCCCGAGGTGACGCCTCCACATGTCCTGGACCGCGACGGCGACCTGCTTGTGGCCCTCGCTCGTGTTGTAGAGGATCTCGAGCGACGGGAAGTTCTTCGCCCGGTAACCGTCGCCCTCGCGGACGACCTCGTAGCCGGCCTCGGCGAGCAGCGCGCGGGCGCGCTCGGGGTTGAACACGACGTCCGGCGACGAGAACGGATCGGCGCCGCGCTTCCTGTCCTCGGCCACCGCCTCGTCGTAGCCGGAGCCGGTGTAGTCAGGGACGTAGTGCGTGGCCGGCGTCTGCCCCGCCCGCGTGACCTTCTCGACGAGCTGCTGCTTGTCGACAGCGAGGTTCAGCGCCCAGCGGACGCGGACGTCGTCGACCGGCGGCTTCCGTGTGTTGAACTCGAACCAGTACGTGGAGAGGTAGTGGAACCGCCGGAAGTCCTTCTTGGTCGAGAGCCACGTCATGTGCTCGGACGGGAGCGACGCGTTGTCGCCCATGTAGTCGAGATCTCCCGCCTTGTAGATGTTCATCGCGGCGTTGTACTGCTCGATCTCCAGCCAGACGACGCGGTGGGCCTTGAGCTTGTCGTGGTTCCAGTAGTGGGGATTCCGCTTCATCGTGATCTCGTAGCGGAACTTCCACTCATCGAGCGTGTAGGGGCCGTTGACCACGATGTTCTCGGGGCGGAACCAGAGCTCGGGCTCGCCGCGCTGCTCGAACGCCTCGATGACGTCNCTCGGGCTCGCCGCGCTGCTCGAACGCCTCGATGACGTCCTTGCGCACGGGGAAGAGCGTCACGTAGCTCGTGAGATCGGTGAAGTAGGGCGTGGGCTGCTCGAGCTCGACGTCGAGGGTGAGGTCGTCCCTGGCCCGGACGCCGACGGCGCTGTCGTCCTGCGCGAGCAGCGCGTCGGGCACGAAGCCCACCGGGGGCTCGCCCTGCGCGGGCGCCGGGGTCGCCGCGGCGTCGTACGTGGGCAGGCTCGTGTGCGGCGTGACGAGCGCGTACGTCTCGGCGCCCGGGCGCGCGCCGTCCGCGGCCGGCGTGAGCAGGCAGCCGGGGAGGAAGCCGCGCGCGCCGCCCCGGTCGAGCTCGAACCAGCGGTCGGCGGCGCCGTTGCACTGGCACGGCGGGCCGGCGCGGACGATGTCGACAACGGCGCCCTGCCAGCCGCCGCCGGGCGCGGGGCCGAGCGGCGCGGCAGCGTCGAGCGCGAGCCGGTCCTCGGTGCCGCCCTTCGCGTCGCCCTTCGTGAACGTCACCGAGGCGGCGCCCTCCGGCAGCGCCGGGAGCGGCGCGATCGCGGCGTCCACCTGGATGGGCGAGCGCGCCAGCACCACGACGAACGCACCCCTGGGGAGCTCGACCGTGGGCGGCGCGTCGGCCCTCGCGGCGGCGCGGAGCGGCGCCGCCTCGCGCAGCGCCTTGAGCTT
>NZ_JEMA01001017.1 GCF_001589285.1 Sorangium cellulosum
CGGGTGCTCGCGCGGGTGTGGGGATCGGACGCCTTCGCCTCGGCGGCCCTCGACGCCGAGCTGCGCCGGGCGCCGGCGCTGGACCCGCGGGACGTCGGCCTGGCGACCGAGCTCGTCTACGGCGTCCTGCGCGCGCAGGGGGCGCTCGAGGCGCGCATCGCCGAGCTCGCCGCGAAGGGCCGCTGGACGACCGACCCGCTGGTGCGCGCGCACATGCTGATGGGCGCGTACTCGCTCTGCTTCCTCGATCGGGTCCCGCCGTTCGCGGCCGTCTCGGAGGCGGTGGACGGCGCGCAGGCGGCCGGCGGTCCTCGCGTCGGCGCGTTCGCCAACGCGGTGCTGCGGAAGCTCGCGGCCGCGGTGGAGGCCGGCGGTCGCCCGCCGCTCGCGGCCGCGGTTGTGGCGTCGGCGCCGGGGTGGCTCCGGGGCGCCCTNTGGCGTCGGCGCCGGGGTGGCTCCGGGGCGCCCTGCGCCGCTCGCTCGGCCGGGCCGCGGCCGAGGCCTTCCTG
>NZ_JEMA01001018.1 GCF_001589285.1 Sorangium cellulosum
TGGCTCTCTCGCGCGGGCCTTCGCGCCGCGCGTTCTCGGTCGCCGCGTCGCCGCGGCGCGCCCCTCATCGGGCGCGCGCCGCACCCCCGCGCCCGGCCGCGCCGCGCCGGCTCAATCGTGTCTCCAGCGGGTCAGCCGCTCGAGCATCATGATGAACACGATGACGCCGAACACGAGGATCGTTGAGATCGCGAACAGGTCGGTCCGCATGCCTCGCACCTGAGAGTGGTAGACGAAGAGCGGGAGCGTCACCGAGCGCGGGCCGGACGTGAAGAAGCTGATCACGAAGTCGTTGAGCGACATCGTGAATGCCAGCATGGCGCCCCCCACGATGGCCGGCCACAAAAGCGGGAGCGTGACCCGCCGGAAATGGGTCCAGGGCGACGCGTAGAGGTCCATCGCGGCCTCGCTCAGCGTCGGTCCGATGGAGATGAGGCGGCTGCGGACGATGAGCGTGACGAACGCGATCTCGAACGTCACGTGGCCGATGATCATCGTCGTCATGCCGAGGTCGAACCAGTCCACCACCCGGCGGAGCAGGTTGAACGCCATCACCAGCACCGCGGCGAACGTGATGTCCGGCGCGACCGCCGGGATGTCCACGATCGACTCGAGCATGCGATTCACGGAGCCCGGCCACGGAAAGCGCATCCCGAGCGCGAGCAGCGTCCCGAGGATCGTCGAGATGAGCGTGGAGGCGCCGCCGAGCAGCAGCGTGTTCACGGCCACCTCGCGGATCTCTCTGGCGCGCCGGCTGGTCTCGGGATCGGCGAAGAGCTCGAGGTACCAGCGCACCGAGAAGCCCGTCCAGACCAGGCCCCGCTCCGCGGCGTTGAACGAGTAGATGGCCACCGCGAGGAGCGGCAGGTAGAGGAGCCCGAAGCCGAAGAAGGCGGCCAGGGTCGTCAGCGCGCGCCAGGGACCGCGGCCGCCGCTCACAGGAGCTCCACGGAGCGCCCATTCCGGCGGTACAGGGAGACCCCGCCCAGCGTCAGGATGATGAGCAACAGGCTCAGCGCCGCTCCATAGGGGATGTTCCGGCCCGGGCCGAACTGGTGCTGGATCAGGTTCCCTATGAGCCAGTGCTTCGCGCCGCCGAGCATGTCGCTCACCACGAAGACGCTCATCGCGGGGACGAACGTCAGGATCACGGCGACGCTGAGCCCGGGCAGGGTCTGGGGCAAGACCGCCGCGAAGAACACGCGGAGCCGCGAGGCGTAGAGGTCCTGCGCCGCCTCCACGAGCGACCAGTCCAGGCGGTCGATGCTCGTGTAGAGGGGGATCACCGCGAACGGCAGCGAGGCGGCGACGAGGCCCAGCGTGACAGCGGTCCAGCTCGGATAGATGTCGCGGCCGGGGTCGATCCAGCCGAGCCAGGCGGCCACCTTGGCGGGCAGGAGCTGCGCCGACAGGAGGAGCTTCCAGCTGAACGTACGGATCACGAGGTTCGTGCAGAGCGGGACGAAGATGGTCGCGAGCCAGAAGAACCGCCGGCGCTGCGAGCCGCGGGCGATGAAGAAGCCCATCGGATACGCGAGCATCACCGAGGCGGACGTCGCGACCATCGCGAGGACGACGCTCCTGATGAGGATACGCGCGTTCTCGCCCGACGCGGAGCCGAAGATGCGCGCGAACGACTCGATCGTCAGCTCCCAGATCAGGGCGCCGTCCGCGTCGCGCTTCACGAACGACACGACGAGGAGCGCGAGGCTCGGCAAGAGGAGGAACAGCGAGAGCCAGGAGACGCCGGCCGCGATGAAGAGGGACCCCCGCGCGAGGAGCCTGCGCCGCGTCGTCAGCTGGCCGAACCAGACCGTGGGCTCAGTCACTGAGCACCTCGAGCCGCTCCGCGGGCAGGGCGAGCCAGACCGACGAGCCGGGCGTGAGCCGCGAGCGGGGGCTGAGCTGCACGCGCAGCGGCCCGGGCTCGATGATGAGCTCGACGTGGTCGCCGCGATAGAAGCTCTCCCGCACGACGCCGCGCACGCCGTTCTCCGGCGGCTCGGTCTCGCAGAGCTCGATCCACTCGGGGTGGATCGCGAGCGTGCCGAACTCCCACTGAGGCGTGGTCTGGACCCTCAGCGCGCCCACCGTGGTGAAGACGAGCGTGGCGCCGACCCGCTGGGCCGAGATGATGTTGGCGGCGCCGAAGAACTCGGCGGCGAAGCGGCTCTGGGGCCGCTCGTACACCTCGGCCGTCGCGCCCTGCTGCTCGATGCGGCCCTTGTTCATGAGCACGATCCGGTCCGAGACGGTCATCGCCTCGTCCTGATCGTGAGTGACGAGCACGAACGTCTTCCCGAGCGCGCGCTGGAGGCGGCGCAGATCGAGCTGCACCTCGGCGCGCAGCTTCGCGTCGAGGGCGGACATCGGCTCGTCGAGCAGCAGCACCTCAGGCTCGTTGACGACCGCCCGCGCGAGCGCGACTCTCTGCTTCTGACCGCCCGAGATCTGGTGCGGGTACCTCTCCGCGAGATCATCGAGCTTGAGCATCGAGAGGCTCGAACGCACGCGCTCGAGCACCTCGGCGTCCGGGAATTTGCGCGACCTCAGCCCGAAGGCCACGTTCTCCAACACGGTGAGATGCGGGAACAGCGCGTAGTTCTGGAACACCGTGTTCACCGGCCTGCGGTTCGCCGGCAGGTGGTCAACCGCCCTGCCGGCGAGGAGGATGCGCCCCCGGTCGGAGCGATCGAGCCCCGCGATGATGCGGAGCAGCGTCGTCTTTCCGCAGCCGGAAGGCCCGAGGAGCGTCACGAACTCGCCGGCCTCCGCCTTGAACGACACGTCGTTCAATATCTGTGTCTTACCGAAGCTCTTGCTGACACTCTCTACAACGAGGCTGCATCCCGGGGTGTGCTCGGCCGCGCTCTCGGTCGGGGGCGCTGTGCTGCGTCGCGCCGACGACGAGAAGAAGTCTCTCAACCTCTGGATCACCCCAGCAAACCCTTCGCGCGTGGCGCTCTCGGAACCGCTTCCGAAGCCTCGGAGCGTACTACGCAGACCATGATGCCCTCCCGTTGTCAACTGGGTGCGCGCCGGGCTGACCGGCTGAGCGGCACGCACCGGCCGGGCTCTTTTCGCTCGCAGGCCCGGTACGCTACCGCCCTTCCCCTGGGGGTGCCACCTTTCTGCCGATCCTGTTCGCAGCGTCACGCGCGCCCCCGTCCAGGCCCCGAGCGCGCCCGCGCGCGGCCCGCGCGCGCCCCACGGCCCGCCGCGCCCAACGCGCTCTCCCCTGCCTCACGCGCCCAGCGCCGAGCCCAGCGGCCTCCGACGCGCCCTGCCGGCCCTGCGCGCGCTCCTTCGCGCTCCTTCGCGCTCCCTGGGCGCTTCTACGTGCTTCCACGCGCATCTGCGCGCATCCGCGCGCTTCCACGCGCCACCACGCACTGCTTGCCACCGCCCGGCGCCGGTGATTTCTTGGTCCCACGCATGGGCCTGAGGAACGCGAGACCCGAGTTCGGAGGCACGCGTCGCTTCCAGGTCGTTCGCGTCGTGGGCGTCGGCGGGATGGGGGTTGTCTACGAGGCCTTCGATCGCGAGCGGAAGGGGCGCGTCGCGCTCAAGATCCTCCGGAATCTGAGCGCCGAGGCGCGCCTCCGCTTCAAGAACGAGTTCCGCACGCTTCAGGACATCCAGCACCCCAACCTGGTCAGCCTCGGCGAGCTCCACGAGGAAGAGGGGCAGCTCTTCTTCACCATGGAGCTCATCCGCGGTGTCGATTTCGTCGTGCACGTGCGCCTCCACGAGGAGGGCGACGCCGGGCCGCAGGGCGAGCCCGCCGGCGGCGGGCGGCGCTCCACCCTGCCGTCGAGCCCCCTGTGGTCCGCCCAGGCCCCCGCCTCGGAGGAGCAGCCGCGCATCAAGCGCCCCTTCCACGAGGCCCGCCTCCGCTCGGCGCTGGCGCAGCTCGCCCAGGGGCTCGCGGCGGTGCACGCGGCCTACAAGGTTCACCGCGACATCAAGCCTTCGAACGTGCTCGTCACCGCGGAAGGGCGGGTGGTCGTCCTCGACTTCGGGTTCGTCGCCGACGCGAGCGGCACAGGCCGCGAGCGCGCCGTCGTGGGGACCCTCCACTACATGGCGCCCGAGCAGGCCGAGGCGAAGGCGGCCGGGCCCGAAGCGGATATCTACAGCGTGGGGGTCATGCTCTACCTCGCGCTGACCGGGGTCTACCCGTTCCAGATGGCGCCCAAGGCGACGCTCGACATGATGCGGCGGGCCGAGCCCCCGCCGCCGAGCCGGCTCGTCGAGGACATGCCGCCGGACATCGACGAGCTCTGCGTCGACATGCTCCGCATCGACCCTGCCGCCCGACCCACAGCGCGCGACGTGCTGCGGCGGCTGCGCGTGCAGGAGCTCATCGAGGAGCCGCCGGTCCTCTCGCAGCGCATCGGCTTCGTCGGCCGCCAGAGCGAGCTCGCCGCGCTCGAGGGCGCGTTCGCGGAGGCCAGGATGGGGCGCGCTGTCACCCGGTTCATCGAGGGCGAGTCGGGCGTCGGCAAGAGCGCGCTCCTCCGCCGATTCCTGGAGCGCATCGACAAGGAGGCGCTCGTCCTCGCGGGGCGCTGCTACGAGCGCGAGGCGGTCCCCTACAAGGCGGTGGACGAGCTCATCGACGCGCTGAGCCGGCACCTCGCGCGCCGCCCTCCCGAGGAGATCAAGGCGCTCCTGCCGCCCAACGCGGGCCTGCTCGGCACGGTGTTCCCGGTGCTCCGGACGGTCCCCGCGATCACCGAGGCGCGCGCGCGGCGCAAGGCGATCGACCCGCCCGAGATCCGCGCGCTCGTCTTCGCCGCGCTCCGGGAGCTGCTCGGCCGGCTCGCCGCCGAGCGGCCGCTCGTGCTCGCGATCGACGATCTCCAGTGGGCCGACGCCGACAGCATCGCGCTCCTCTCGGAGGTGATGCGCCCGTGGACCGAGGCCGACCTCGTCGCCGCGAGCAGGCCGGGCTCGTTCCCGGGGCTCGACGGCCCCGCAACGGGCGCGCCGTTCGACCCCTCGCGCCCGCGGGCGATGATGCTCGTGGCGGCGGTGCGGACCGCCTCGGAGACGGCGCCGCCGCTGTCGCGGCAGATCGGCGTGCCGGCCGAGACGCTCGGGCACATCATCCTCCACCGCCTGTCGCTCGCCGAGGCGCAGGAGCTCTGCGCGCTGCTGCTCCGGGGCGCGCCGGCCGGCCGCCCGCTCAGCATCGAGGCGATCGCGCAGGAGGCCGGCGGCCACCCGCTCTTCATCGACGCCCTCCTGCGCCACCGCATGGCGCAGGACACCGACAGCGGGCCGGTGCGCCTCGACGACGTCCTCTGGGCGCGCATCAGCCGGCTGGACCCGCGGGCGCGCCAGCTCCTCGAGCTCGTCGTGTGCGCCGGCTCGCCGGTGCTGACGTCGGTCGCCGCGCACGCCATGGCCGCGGACTTCTCGGAGCTCACGCGGGTGCTCTCGGCCCTGCGCGCGGCGAACCTCGTGCGGACCGGCGGCTCGGGCCAGGACGAGTTCGTGGAGCCGTTCCACAACCGCATCCGCGAGACGGTGACGACCCGGCTCGACGAGCCGACGTCGCGGAGCTGGCACGGCCGGCTCGCCCTGGCGCTCGAGGCCTCCGGGCGCGCGGAGCTCGAGGCGCTGGCCGAGCACTGGCGCGCGGCCGGCGACGCCGAGCGCGCCGCCGGCTACGCGGTGCGCGCCGGCGAGCAGGCCGAGGCCGCGTTCGCGTTCGACCACGCGGCGCGCCTCTACCGCATGGCGATCGATCTCCACCTCCCCGGCGGGGCGGAGCGGCGGGTCGTGCTCGCCAAGCTCGGCGACGCGCTGAGCAGCGCCGGCCGCGGCGCCAAGGCCGCCGAGGCCTACATGGCCGCGAGCGACGGCGCCCCGGAGGCGGAGGCGATCGATCTCGGGCGCCGCGCCGCGGAGAACCTGCTCCGCGCCGGCTACGTCGACGCCGGCATGGCGGGCCTGCGCTCGGTGCTCGGCGCGGTCGGCATGCAGGTGCCGAAGACGCCCGAGCTCGCTGTCGCGTCGCTGATGCTGCGGCGGGCGCAGGTGCGCCTGCGCGGGCTGAACTTCGTCGAGCGCCCCGCCGACGAGGTCTCGCCCGAGGATCTCATGCGCATCGACGTCTGCTGGTCGGCGGCGATGGGCCTCGCGATCGTCGATCCCACGCGCGGCGCCGACTTCCAGGCGCGCAACCTGCTGCTCTCCCTCAAGGCAGGCGAGCCGTACCGCGTGACCCGCGCCCTCGCCTTCGAGGCGACCTACCTCGCGATCGACGGCGGCCCTTCCGCCTCCCGCGTCGCCGACCTGCTCTCGACGGCGAGCGCGATCGCCGCGCGCATCGGCCGGCCGCACGCGCTCGGCCTCGTCGGCTTCGTCGGCGGCGTCACGGCCACGCTCTTCGGCCGCTGGCAGCAGGGCGCGGCCGACCTCGACCGTGCAGACGTCATTTTCCGTGAACGCTGTACCGGCGTGACGTGGGAGCGGAGCTGGGCGCACACGTTCTCGGTCTGGGCGCTCTGGTACGGCGGCGAGACGCGCGAGTTCATGCGCCGTGTCCCCATGTACCTGCAGGCGGCCGACGAGCGCGGCGACCGTTATCTGGCCACGAGCCTGCGCTCCTCGCAGAGCAACGCCTACTGGCTTGTCGGCGACGATCCCGACGCCGCGCAGCGCCAGGCGCAGGACGCGATCCGGAGCTGGTCCAAGGCGGGCTTCCAGCTCCAGAGCTACTTCGACCTCGTCGCCCGCGCGCACATCGGCCTGTACCGGGGCGAGGGCGAGGCGACGCACCGCCTCTTCGCCGAGCAGCGCTCGGGCATCGAGAGCTCGCTCGCGCTGCGCATCCAGGCCGTGCGCATCATCATCACGCACCTCCGGGCCTGCGCCGCCGTCGCCGCCGCCGTCGCCGCGCCGTCCGACGCCGAGTCGTTCCACGACGAGGCGATCCGCGCTGCCCGCAAGCTCGACGCCGAGCACATGCCCTGGGCCGACCCGCTCGCCGCGTCCGTGCGCGCCGCCGTCTCCGCCGCGCGCGGCGAGGCCGAGGCGGCGCTCCAGTCGCTCGCCGACGCCGTGCGCGGCTTCGAGTCCGCCGGCATGGCGCTCCACGCCGCCGCCGCCCGCCGCCGCCACGGCGAGCTGCTCCAGGGCGACGACGGCCGCGCCGCCGTCGCCGCGGCGAACGCCTGGATGCACGACCAGGGCATCGTGAGCCCGGACCGCATGACGAGGATGCTCCTGCCCGGCTTCTCAGCCTAGCGTCGCCGCGCCGCCCCTCAGGGCTTCACGCGCAGGACGGCGGTGCCCCTCTGCTTGCCGTAGAGCTGCTTGATCTCGATCTTGTACTCGCCGGGCGCCGACGCGCTGAACTCGACAGGCGAGGCGCTCTGCGGCCTGCCGGTGGGCAGGTCGCGCAGCACCCGCTCGATGATGATCTTGCCCGAGGGGGAGCGGATCTTGATGTTGAACGGCGGCGTCGCCTCGTCGTACGCACGGAACACGAGGCGCACTGTGTCTCCGACCGAGACCGGGGTGGTCTGGCTGATCGTCTCGATGTCGCCTTCGTTCTCAACGGTATCGGCCACGCGTCGCTCGTCCCGTGAGGCACCTCACCGCGGTGCCTCGTCGCTCATTGTAGACGCGTCCGGCGTGGATTCGCGAATTTGGCGCGCGCGGACGACGGACGCCGCCTGCGGGAGGAGGCCGCCCGCGGGCCGTCCTCCCCCCGCGGCGATCAGGTCTTCGACCATCGCAGGCGCGGCTGCCGCGCCGCCCGGGCCTCGTCGAGGCGCCCGATCACCGTGCCGTGAGGCGCCTGCTTCACGACCTCCGGCGTCTCCTGCGCCTCCTTGAGGATGCTCAGCATCGCGGCCACGAACTCGTCGAGGGTCTCGCGGGTCTCCGTCTCGGTCGGCTCGATCATCAGGGCGCCCGGCACGACCAGGGGGAAGTAGACCGTGGGCGCGTGGAAGCCGTAGTCGAGCAGCCGCTTGGCGATGTCGAGCGTCTTGACCCCGGTCTCCTTCTCGATCTGGCTGTCGGAGAGCACGACCTCGTGCATGCACGGCTGCGGCACCGGCGCGAGGTAGTGGTCCTTCAGCTTGGCCCAGAGGTAGCGCGCGTTCAGCACCGCGAGGCTGCTCGCCGTCGTGAGCCCCTCGCCGCCCATCTCCCGGATGTACGCGTACGCCCGGATGAACATCCCGAAGTTGCCGGTGAAGGCCCGCAGCCGCCCGATGCTCTGGGGCCGGTTGTGGTCCCACGCGAGCGCGTCGCCGCGCCGCACGATCACGGGCGAGGGCTGGAACGGCTCCAGGTGCTTCTTGAAGCAGACAGGCCCGGAGCCGGGGCCCCCGCCGCCGTGCGGGGTCGTGAACGTCTTGTGCAGGTTGATGTGGATGACGTCCATGCCCACGTCGCCCGGCCGCGCGTGGCCCATGATGGCGTTCGTGTTCGCGCCGTCGCCGTAGACGAGCCCGCCCTTGTCGTGGATGAGCTTGATGATCGCCGGCAGGTGCGTCTCGTACGCCCCGAGGGTGTTCGGGTTCGTGATCATCAGGCCGCAGACGTCGCCGTCCGAGCCCTCGCGCTCGATCGCGGCGAGGACCTGCTCGGGGTGGGTGATCCCGTCGGCGTTCTTCTCGATCCGGACGGCCACGAGCCCGTTGAGCGCGCAGCTCGCCGGGTTCGTCCCGTGGGCGCTCTCCGGGATGAAGACCTTCCTCGGCGAGCGCCCCTTCGACTCGTGGAACGCGCGCATCATCATCAGCCCCGCGAGCTCGCCCTGCGCGCCCGCCGACGGCTGCAGCGAGCAGCCGTCCATCCCGCTGACCTCGCAGAGCGCCTCCTGGAGGCGCCACATCACCTCGAGCGAGCCCTGGCTGAGCTCATCGGGCGTCATCGGGTGCAGCTTCGCGAAGCCCGGGATGCGCGCGGCCCACTCGTTGATCTTCGGGTTGTACTTCATCGTGCACGACCCGAGCGGGTACATCTGCCCGTCGATGCAGAAGTTCCACTGCGAGAGCCGGACGAAATGCCGGAAGGCCTCCGGCTCGCTCACCTCGGGCAGGCCGGCCGGCTCCTTGCGCGCGAGCGCGCCGTAGTGGGCGCCGGGGTCGACGTCGGGCACGTCGAGCGGGGGCAGCGACGCGCCGGTCCTGCCCGGCGTGCCGCGCTCGAAGATGGGGGGTTCGCGGAACTGAATGCCTCGCGGCTGCGGTTGCGTCATCGGGTGCTGTTATGTCAGAGGCCGGGGAGCCCGGCAGGTGCTTCGTCGTCAGGGGCCACGGTGGCCCCGCAGGTGCTTCGTCGGCCCGGGCCGTGGAGGCCGGCCGGCGCTTCGTCGGTCAGAGGCTGGGGGGCTCGGCGGAGCCTTCGTCGGAGGGTGAGGCAGGCGCCTCGGGCGCGCCGGACTCCTGGTTCTCGCTGTCCCAGTCGCCGCCGCCGATGTCGGAGCTGCCGGTGCCGCCGATCGACTGGAGGTCCGGCATCATGTTGCGCTGCTTGACCGCCTCCCAGGGCTCGCCGACCTCGTCCTTGTTGCGGCCGATCTCGCCCACCACCTTGTCGTCGACGTTCTCGCCCTCCGGCCGCTTGTACTTGAAGTACCCCCGGCCCTCCTTGGTCGAGTTCGGCCCGATCGCGCCGATGACATGCTCGGTCCAGGAGAACTTGATGAGGTCGCCCGTCACCGAGCCGTGCAGCTCGCCCCAGCGATCCTTGACGGGCCGGATCCACTTGCCCGAGATGGCGTCGTTGTCCTGCACGAGGTGCAGGTAACCGTAGAGCTCGCTGTAATAGACCCCCGTCCAGTCGGCGCCTTCGGGCATGTCCCCGGCTTGCACCTTGGCCGTCTTGGGAGCGGGGTTCGAGCTGCAGCCGAGCGCCATCGGGCCTAGCAGAAGGGCTCCGGCGGCGGCGGCGATCCAGAGCCGTCGCGATACGTTCATGGCGGCGGAGCCTAGCACAGCACCTACCCGCACCCATACCCCCGCCATGCGCCCCCGGCATGCGTCCCGCGCGGCCGTTGCGGCGTGTCGGGGACACGCGCCCACCTCGTCTCCTGAAGGAGGAGCGTGACGCACCGTCCAGTGTGTGCTCGACGGCGTGATTTTCTACTTCCGCCGCTCGAGGAGCGCGGAGCCGCTGTTAAGCTCCCGCCATGCTGAAGTTCTTTGTCTGCAACCGAGGTTCAGTAATTCCCGGCAGAACTGCTCTCGTTGTCAGTGCGCTCGCCCTTGCTGCCTGCGAGGGGCAGCTCGGCGGCCTTGACGGCTCTCCGCCGCGCGGCGGTGGCAGCAGCTCCTCCAGCGGCGGCCCGCGCCCCGTCCCCGGGGGCTCCAAGCCGCTGCCCGTCGCCGCCTCGTGCGCTCCCGCGGCGAGCGGCGGCTCCACCAACGTCGCGGAGCCC
Source organism: Sorangium cellulosum (assembly GCF_001589285.1). Taxonomy (GTDB): domain Bacteria; phylum Myxococcota_A; class Polyangia; order Polyangiales; family Polyangiaceae; genus Sorangium; species Sorangium cellulosum_G. The sequence goes on from NZ_JEMA01001018.1 coordinate 10,412, forward strand.
CAGCTCCTGCTCCAGCTCTCCGACGACGACGAGAGCGCCTGGCTCGGCTCGCCGGCGGTCGCCGACCTGGACGGCGACGGCGTGAACGAGATCCTCGTCACGCACAACGGCAACGTCGTCGCCTGGGGCCCCGACGGCGAGCAGCGGTGGCGGTTCGACGAGTCGCGGCAGCACGGCCGCATCTGGGCGAGCCCGATCGTCGGGGATTTCCGCGGCGACGAGCAGCTCGAGATCGTGGTCGCCGCGCGCACAACGATCTACATGCTCGACGCGAGCGGCCAGGTGGTGAGCGGCTGGCCCGTCACCTGGAACGACGAGATCCGCGCCCTCGCCGCGGGCGACGTCGACGGCGACGGCCAGCTCGACGTCGTGGCCGCGAGCACCGACAGGTCCCCCGACATCCTGATGGCCTTCCACGCGAGCGGGGCGCCTGTCGCGGGCTTCCCGCCGATCGAGAGCGGCACCATCGGGTGCGACGCGCGCCGCAGCGACGACGCCGAGTGCTGGATCGTGGGCGCCTACGACCAGAACCTGGCCATCGGCGATCTCGACGGAGACGGCTCTCAGGACATCGTCTCGCCGATGGATAACTCCTATGCCGGCTTCTATCGCGGCACGGGAGAGGCCTTCGACGCGAATCCCATGTTCCGGAACCGCCCGAAGACGCCGGGCGTGCGGTACATGCACGATCTCGAGCTCGCGCAGCAGGGCTTCGGCGACGGCGACGAGCTGCAGGCCTATTTCAAGAACTCGGCCCCTGCGATCGCGGACGTCGACGGCGACGGCAAGCCGGAGGTCATCATGCTCGCCGCGGCCGAGGACGTCGACATGTCGGACCAGTCCCAGGGCGTCGGCCTCTGGGTGGTCCGCAACGACGCGAGCCGCATCGACGGCTGGGAGAGCCCGTTCTACGCGCCGGACTACCTGTCCGGCGGCGAGGATCTCGGCGGCAACATCGTGGCCGCGACGCAGCAGGTGACCGTCGCCGATCTCGACGCGACGCGCCCCGGCCCCGAGATGATCTTCGCGGGCCTCGACGGGCGCATCCACGCTGTCTACGCCGACAAGACGGAGTTCTGGGACGTCCAGTACACGGACAGCACGCAGGTGCTCACGGGCGGCGTCGTTGTCGGGGACCTGTCGGGCGACGGCATCCCCGAGGTCGTGTTCAACACGTACTCGACCGAGGAGAACCGGAGCCACCTCTTCGTCCTCGACGCGGGCGGCAAGATCCTCCACAAGATCGCGCTGCCGCGGCTCGGCGCCATGCCGGTGCCGACGCTCGCCGACGTGAACGGCGACGGGACGATCGAGATCGTCGTGTCGCTCCGCGAGATCGGCTGGATCGACGGGCAGTATCCGGAGCCGTGCACGTATGTGTACACGGTGCCGCAGTCGTCGGACAACTGCCTGCTCTGGCCGACCGCCCGCGGCAACTACTACCGGAACGGCTGGGTCCGCGGCGCGGACTGACGCGCGCCGGGGGAGCCCGCCCGCGCGGACGGGCTTCCCGGAGCGCACGAAGGGCCGATCGCCGCGGCGGTCGGCCCTTCGCCGTTCTGGCCTCGCTCCGCGGCTCCCGGCGCGCGGACCGCCGCGGCCCTCAGGCCGCGAGCGCCTCGCGGCAGGCGGCGACCGTCCGCGCGATGTCCTCTTCCGTGTGCGCGCCGCTCAGGAACGCCGCCTCGTACTGCGACGGGGGCCAGTAGACGCCGCGCGCGAGCATCCCGGCGTGGAAGGCGCTGAAGCGCTTCGTGTCCGAGGTGGAGGCGTCGGCCCAGGAGCGGACCGGGCCCTTCATGAAGAAGAGCGTGATCATGGAGCCGACCCGCTGGACGCACGCGTCCACGCCGGCGTCCTTGGCGGCGGCCCGGAGGCCGTCCTCGAGCGCGGCGCCGAGCTTCTCGAGCCGCTCGTAGAGGTCGGGCGTGAGGCGCTCGAGGGTCGCGAGCCCCGCCGAGACGGCGATCGGGTTGCCGCTGAGCGTGCCGGCCTGGTACACGGGGCCGAGCGGCGAGACGACGCGCATCACGTCGGCGCGGCCGCCGTAGGCCGCGAGCGGCATGCCGCCTCCGACGATCTTGCCGAGCGTGGTCAGGTCGGGCCGGAGGCCGAAGCGCTCCTGCGCGCCGCCGCGGGCGAGCCGGCAGCCGGTCATCACCTCGTCGAAGATCGAGAGCGCGCCGTGCTTGCGGCAGAGGTCGATGACGAGGGCGAGGAAGCCGGGCTCCGGCGGGACGCAGCCCATGTTGCCGACGACGGGCTCGAGGATGACGGCGGCGATGTCGCCGCCGCGGGCGGCGAAGGTGGCCTCGAGGGCGGCGGGGTCGTTGTAGGGCAGCGACAGCGTGGCGCGGGCGACGCTCTCGGGGACGCCGGCGGAGTCGGGCGCGCCGAAGGTGGCGAGCCCGCTGCCGGCCTTGACCAGCAGGTGATCGGCGTGGCCGTGGTAGCAGCCCTCGAACTTGATGATCGCGTCGCGGCGGGTGAAGCCGCGCGCCACGCGGATGGCGCTCATGGTCGCCTCGGTGCCGCTCGAGACGCAGCGCAGCATGTCGATGCTCGGGTAGAGCTCGCGGATCGTCTCGGCGAAGCGCACCTCGAGCTCGGTCGGCGCGCCGAACGAGAGGCCGCGGAGGGCGGCGTCGCGGACGGCCTCGACCACGGCGGGGTTCGCGTGGCCGAGGATGGCCGGCCCCCAGGAGCCGACGTAATCGATGTACTCGGCGCCGTCGGCGTCGAACAGCCGCGCTCCCTGCGCGCGGGCGATGAAGACGGGGTCGCCGCCGACGGCGCGGAAGGCCCGCACCGGGCTGTTCACGCCGCCGGGCAGGACGGCGGCGGCGCGGTCGAACAGGGCTCGGGAGGCCGGGGCTCGGCCCCCGCGGGCGGGCGGAGGGGCGCTGGTCGCGTTCGTCATCGTGCTCGGGCCATAGCAGGGGCACGGCGGGGGGGCGACGCGGATCAGGGCGCGGGGCGCAGGGCGCAGGGCGCCGGGGCGCGGTCCGGGGTTGCGCGTCATGGCGCCGCGGCGCCGTGCGTTGGGGGCGCCGGCGGTCGGCGGCGCGCGTGCGTCCCTGGGTCCACACGATGCTTTGCGGCGCGGTCGCGCTTGGCTATGGTGAACGCCTGGAGAGAGGGGGCCGCGATCTGCGGCCCGGGCTGCTCCTGGAGACCGCGGGCGCGGCTCCCCGAGCACCAGCATCTGGTGAGCCATGCGGATCTCCGAGGACCCCGCTCCGGGGCAGCGTCTCGGGCGATATGAGCTTTTGCGCCTCATCGGCGAGGGCGGGATGGCCCAGGTGTGGGCCGCGCGCATGGAGGGCTCCCGCGGCTTCCACAAGGTCGTCGCGCTGAAGACGCTGATCCCGGCGCTCGCGAACGACCCGCAGTTTCAGCGCATGTTCCTCGACGAGGCGAACCTCGCCTCGAAGATCCACCACCGCAACGTCGTCGAGATCCTCGACCTCGGCGACACCGACGGCGTGCTCTTCCTCGTGATGGAGTGGATCGACGGGCAGACGATGCAGCGGCTGCTCCGGCCGGGGCTGCGCCCGATGCCGATCTCCCCGGCGATCGCCGCGCGCGTCGTGGCCGACGCGGCGCACGGGCTGCACGCGGCGCACGAGCTCCACGACGAGCGCGGGGAGCCGCTCGGCATCGTGCACCGGGACGTCTGCCCGCAGAACATCTTGATCGACCGCGACGGCACGGTGAAGGTGGCCGATTTCGGGATCGTGAAGGCGTTCGAGCGGCTGGGCGACACGACGCAGACAGGCGAGATCAAGGGCAAGGGCGAGTACATGTCGCCCGAGCAGGCGCAGGGGTACCCGGTCGATCGCCGCTCGGACATCTTCTCGCTCGGCGTCGTGCTCTTCGAGGCGGTCACGGGCGCGCTCCCGTTCCAGGTGCTGCACGACCTGGTGCTGCCGCAGACAGGGGTGCCGGAGCCGCCGCGCCCCACGCTCATCGCGCCGCATTGCCCGCGCGAGCTGGAGGAGATCATCCTGAAGGCGCTCGCGCGCGATCCGCGGCAGCGCTTCCAGACGGCGGGCGAGATGGCGAGCGCGCTGGAGGACTTCCTCATGCGCCGGTCGGGCGTGATGACGACCGCGCAGGTGGCCGAGCTCCTGATCGCGCGCTGCGGCGACGCGATGGATGAGGAGCGGCAGAAGATCGCGGGCGCGACAGCGCCGCAGCAGCGCCAGGGGTGGCGGCCGAAGCCCGGCGCGACGCTGAGCGCGGGGCCGGCCTCCGAGGGCCGGTCGCGGGGCGCGCGGACGGATCCGCGGCGGGGGATCGGCGGGCTGATGCGCGCCGGCAGCGACGCGCTGCGCCCGGTGGCGCTGCCGTGGCTCGTGGCGTCGGTGTCGACGGGGGTGGCGGTCGCGTCGCTCATGTTCGTCGCGCTGAGCCGGCCGCGGGAGCACCGGCCGCTCCTGGATCCGATCGCGGTGCAGGTCCAGCCGAGCGCCGCGGTGGTGCGGCTGAACGACGTGGTGCTCGGCGTGGGCAGCCAGGTCATCGCCCGGCCGAAGCCGGGGGTGTCGCTCTCGGTGGAGGCGCGATCGAGCGACGGCGTCGCGCAGAAGGTCGAGATCACGTCGGAGTCCCCCGCGCGCATCCAGCTCAACCTGGAGGGGCCGGGCGAGCCAGGGCCCGGGACGCCCGCGCCGTCGCGCAGCGGCGGAGCGCCGGCGCCGAAGTAGGCGCGAGCGCGCGGGTCACGTCGCGGCGGCCTGGAGCTCTCCGCGCAGGAGCCCGTAGACCGCTGTGTCGGTGAACCGCCCATCGTAGTACCAGTTCTGCCGCTGCTGCCCCTCGCGCGTGAAGCCGAGCCGCTCGAGCACGCGGGCGCTGGCGCGGTTCTCGGGGTCGAGCTGGGCCTCGACGCGGTGGAGATCCATCGATTCGAAGCCGAAGGGGAGCATGGCGCGCAGCGCCTCGGTCATGATGCCCTGGCCCCAGAACGCGGGCAGGAGCCCGTAGCCGATCTCTGCCCAGCGATGGGGCTTGTTCCAGCGCCAGAAGCCGCCGTTCCCGATGAGCTCTCCGCCCTCCTTGAGGGTGATGCCCCAGTAGATCGAGGTGTTCTCGCGGATGCCGGCGCTGACGACCGCGAGGTTCTGCTCCGAGTCGGCAATCGAGCTGTCGGGCGCCCGGCCGGTGTAGCGCGTCACCTCCGGATCCGACCGGATACGGAAGAGGCGCTCGACGTCGGCGGGCTCGAGCGCGCGGAGCCGGAGGCGAGGCGTCGTGAGGACGGGGAACGGGTCGAACGATGCCATCGGCGGATGGCATCAGCGCAGCCGGCCGGGCGTCAAGCGGGGGGCACGAGGCCGCGGGCTTGACGGCGCTGCGCCCGCGGCCGAGATCTGCCGGGGAGGACTTCGCATGGCGCCGCTCGAGGATCCGCGTCCGGAGCAGCTCGCCGCGATCGAGGGGGTGGCGGAGGGCGCCGCGATCGAGCTGGCGGAGGAGGGCGCCGCGATCGGGGTGGCGGAGGAGAGCGCCGCGATCGAGGCGCTGGCGGAGGAGGGCGCCGCGATCGAGCTGGCGGACGGCGCTGCCGGCGGCGAGCGCGTCGCAGGGGCGGCCGGGGCGGCCGGGGCGGCGGGGCGCCGCGTCCGCTTTGCCCGCGGGGTCTCCGAGATGCCCGGCGAGCGCGCCGTGGTGGTGCTGCACGAGGACACGATCCTTCGCTGGCGGCCCACGCCGGACCCGCCGGCAGGCGCGCTCGCGCGGCTCTCCGAGGTGGCCGTGGGCGCGGCGATCGCTGTCGAGCACGGGGGCACCTGGGACGAGGGGCTCGTCCTCGGCCGCGTGGTGCGCCCGGCGCGCGCCGGCGGCTTCCGGGTGGACGGCGACGTGGAGCGCTACCCGTCCATCGCCGAAGCCGAGCGAGCGCACGGGCCTCTCGAGGCGGGCGACCCGCAGGAGCCGCCGGCGAGGAACGGCGATCCGGTGTTCGAGCTGGGCGAGCCGATGGGCCGCGACGCGCGCGGGCTCGCCCGCAGGGCGAGGAGATAGCCGCGGCGTGCACCCGCAGACGCGCTGCCCCGCGGGCGCCCTGGCCTGCCGCGTGGGTCAGCCGAGCTCGCCGAGCGCGTCGCCGCGCGCTTCGGCCCAGCTTTCGCGGCTGCGCAGCCGTTCGCGGTAGGCGATCACGTTCGGCCATCGCTCGGCGTCGTCGAGGCCCGAGCCGCGGAGCATCGCGAGGGCGGCGCCCAGGGCGCAGTCCGTGAGCGACATGGAGCTCTTGAGCAGGTACTGCTTCTCATCGAGCTCTGCCTCGAGCAGATCGAGCGAGCGCGTGACCTCGTCGACGGCCCGCTGGAGGACCGCCTCGGCGGGGGCGGGGAAGCCCGTCCTCGGCGCGACGATGTTGGTCCACCAGATGACGCCGCAGTGCGGGGTCAGGTGCGCGCTGTCGAAGAACAGCCACTGGAGCGCCCTGGCCTCGGACGTCGGCACGTCAGGCCAGCGCGTCGTGCCGTGGGTGCGCCCGAGGTAGGCGATGATGGCGTTCGACTCCCGGAGCACGAGCGGGCCGTCCTCGAGGACGGGCACCTTCCGGTGCGGGTTCAGCCGGGCGAACGTCTCGGCCCGCTGCTCGCCTCGGAACAGGTCGACCTCGACCGGCTCGTAGGCGAGCCCGAGCTCGGCGAGGGCGAGGCGGACCTTGAGCGCGTTGGGCGAGCGGAGGAACGTGTAGAGGCGCATGCCGATGCCGTAGCGCAACGGACCGGAGGGCACGAGCGGCGCGATGGAGGGGGATGGAGGAGCGCCGCAGGGGAGCGCGCGCGTCCGGATCAGGCGATGCCGATGACGGGCGGCACGACGGGAGCGGCTTCGGGCTTCACGGCGCCGGCATCCGGCTTCGTGTCGCCCTTCTCGGGCCGGGGGGACGCCGGCGCGGAGCGCGTCGCCGTGTACAGGTTGGGGAAGCGGCCCTCGGGATCGTCGTAATAGAAGAGGAACCGGCCGACGCGGACGGCCTCGTCGTAATGGCGGAAGAGCAGCTTGGCGGCGCGCGCCTGGTAGCCTTTCCAGAGCGTCTGCTCGGGCGTCGTCGTGGCGCCGAGCAGGCGGAGGATCTGCTCCGCCAGGGCGCTCGCTTCCTTCTCGTCCTCGCCGCGAAAGTTCCGCTTGTCGTCCTGTATCGCCTCGCGGTGCTTCCGGTACATGTCGGCGGCGGCGGACAGGTCGTTGGCGAGGTCGAGGTGGCCGCTGCCCGCGCGCAGGTGCGCGAGCTGCGCGGTCGCCTCTGCGTCGCCGTCGAGGTGGTACTCGAGCGTCTTCAGCATGCGCGCGCGCGTCTCGTAGGCGCGCTCGACGAGGGAGGGCGGGAGCGCCGCGCCGGAATGCGTGGCCGAGGTGAGGAGGAGCTTGTGTCGAGCGAACCATGTCGCCCACGCGACGCTCTCGAGCCCCTCGAGCAGCGCGGCGTCGAGCGCGCCCGCCGCGGCGATGGCCGCGATGCGCTGGCGCAGCTCGGGCGCGGAGAGCGCCTTGGCCACGCCGATGGCCTGCACGGCCGCTGCCTGGAGATCGAGTCGCGGCGTCTCCAGCCCGGCGAGCGGTATCGCGTCGAGGTTGGGCTTCGCGCGGTGGAAGGCCGCCTCGGCGATATGGAGCTGGGTGGGCTCGACGGCGGGTGTCCCTGATTTTTTCGGGCTTTTGGGTTTGGACATGAGTGCAAGGACTAAGTCGCGCCGGCGCGCGTGTCGCGGGCGAGCACGAAACGGGCGCGATTCAGAAACATGATCGTGCGGTTGCATGCCGGCAGCGGGGAGGCCGCAGGCGGCCTGGGGAACGAGCGTCGTGGCGGGGAGCTGGACATCGCGCTGAGCACCGAGGCGGGAGGAGCAGACGGCGCTCCGGCCGGTGCCGCGGCTGACCGACGGCGGAGGACGCTGCGACCTTGCGCGAAGCGCACGGGGCTTGGCCGCGGGTGGTGCGGGACGTTGGGGGAAGCGCGCGGGGCTTGTCCGGAGGTGGCGCGGGACGCAGCGGGAAGCGCGCGGAGCTTCGCCGCAGGTGGTCCAGGACGTAGCGGGAAGCGCGCGGGACTTCGTCGCAGGTGGTGCAGGACGCTGCGCGAAGCGCGCGGGGCTTCGTCGCAGGTGGTGCAGGACGCTGCGCGAAGCGCGCGGGGCTTCGTCGCAGGTGGTGCAGGACGCTGCGCGAAGCGCGCGGGGCTTCGTCGCAGGTGGTGCAGGACGCTGCGCGAAGCGCGCGGGGCTTCGTCGCAGGTGGTGCAGGACGCTGCGCGAAGCGCGCGGGGCTTCGTCGCAGGTGGTGCAGGACGCTGCGCGAAGCGCGCGGGGCTTCGTCGCAGGTGGTGCAGGACGCTGCGCGAAGCGCGCGGGGCTTCGTCGCAGGTGGTGCAGGACGCTGCGCGAAGCGCGCGGGGCTTCGTCGCAGGTGGTGCAGGACGCTGCGCGAAGCGCGCGGGGCTTCGTCGCAGGTGGTGCAGGACGCTGCGCGAAGCGCGCGGGGCTTCGTCGCAGGTGGTGCAGGACGCTGCGCGAAGCGCGTGGGGCTTCGTCGCAGGCACTGCGGGCGGGTACACGGGCTGCGTTCGTCTTCGTCGGCGGCTGCAGGGTGCGGAGACGAGGGCAGGGATGTGGCGGCTGGTTCGTTTCGTCGATCAGTTGATCGGAGAAGGGTCGCCTTCCGGCACCACGGTGAGGATTCTCTGCGAGCACCATCCGTGCCAGCTATGCGGAGCACCCGGCAACTTTGCGGATAGCGGACGAGAACAGCTCGTTGCTACGATCGGCTGCGCCGGTGTGGCTGTTGCAACCTCCCCGGTCCATCCATTGAACCTGGGGATTATTGCTGGAGCTGTCGTGCTGATCGTGTGGATCTTGCAGGGGCAGGGTAGATGACAGAAAGGAATTCTTTCTAACCAAGTTCGGTCGGTTCCGGCTCCTCGAGAACCGAGAGACGATTCCGGGCGGTCCGTCATCATAGGAACGCAGCCGGGTACAACTTCTCTGCTTCATCGATGATGATGCGCCGTTTGTCGCATGAGCGCACAGCCTCTTCAAGGAGATGTCGGTGTCCCAAGAGATCGCACCACGCGTTGACATCGCGTTCCGCCTCGCGGCGAATCTCGTCCCGCTCGACCACGGCTACGCCCTGTTCGGCGCGATCTGTCGGATCGCCGGCGACCTGCACGGCGCGGGGTGGCTCGCGGTGCACCCGCTTTCCGGCGTGCCACGGCCTGACGGCCTGCTCGCGGTGGACGCACACCGCGGCCTTCGCCTCCGGCTGGAGCCTGGCCAGATCGCTCGGGTCCTCTGCCTTGCCGGCAAACGTCTCGAGCTCGACGGACACTCCGCGCGGGTGGGCGTCTCCACGGTGCACGCGATCGAGCCCGCAGCGGAGCTGCGCGCCCGCATCGTCGTCATCAAGGGCTTCACCGAGCCGGAGCCGTTCCGGGAAGCGCTGCGGCGGCAGCTCGACGCCTTGGAGGTCGTCGCGCGCATCGAGCTCGGGCGACGGCGCATGATCGCCGTCAACGGCTACACCGTCGTGGGGTTCGAGACGGCGCTGCACGAGCTGACGCCGGAGGGCTCGCTGCGGGCCCAGTACGCAGGCCTCGGAGGCAAGCAGCGGATGGGGTGCGGCGTGCTCGTGCCCGCCGGGCGTCGCGCTCGCCGGACGCAGGCGCCGGCCGAGGCGTGATGCGCTCGCCGCTCCTCGCGAAGTCGTACGACCGCAAGGACTTCAAGCATGGCCCGCCTGATTTCGCGCTGCTGACCCAGCACAGCCGCGACGTCGCCGCCGCGTGCCGGGCGCTGGCCGATGCGATCGGTCCGGCCGCCCTGGAGGCGGCAGCTCTTGACGCAGGCGAGCTCGAGCGCTTCGCCACGACACTGCGGCTGTGCGGCTGGATGCAGGACGTCGGGAAGGCCAACAGCGACTTCCAGGCGATGGTCCACGACCAGCCGCAGATCGAGCAGCTCGTGCGGCACGAGACCATCTCCGGCTTCCTCGTCTGGCTGGATCCGGCGATCCGTCGCTGGCTCGCGCCGATGGAGGAGGTCCTCATGGTCGCGACGTGGGGCGCGCTCGGCCACCACCGCAAGTTCGACGAGCAGGTTGGCATGAACCAGGGCGCCGCGCTGACCGTGCACGCAGCCCACGAGGACTTCGCGACGCTCCTCCGGGACATGGCGGCCGACCTCGGGCTGCCGGCACCGCCCAGGTTCGAGCGCGATTTCACGATCGGGCGCAGCAAGCGGGACGGTGCGGATCGCGCCGCCGGGCCGATGCGACAGCAGATGGTCGACGACTTCCGGGACGCCGAGGCCGACTTCGAGGACGAGCGCCGGCGCCGCTTCGTCGCGCTGGTGAAGGGACTCGGCATCGCCGCCGATGTGGCGGCGAGCGCAGTGGCACGGCGCCACGTCATGGCAGCGCGCTACTACTCCCTCCCGGAGTTCATCGCTCACAGTTTGTCGACGCGGCTCACCCGCAGCGATCTGACCGGACTGGTCCATCGCTGGGCGTGGAGCACCTACGACGGCCGTGCGCCGGTCGACCTCTCGCAGCTTCCACCCGGTTTCGGGTACCGGCCGTTCCAGGAGCACGTGGCGGCGTCCCCTTCGCTCGTGACGCTGGCGGAGGCGGGGTGCGGCTCCGGGAAGAGCGTCGCCGCCTACCTCTGGGCGCGCGAATGGTGCGCGCGGCGCGAGATCGCCGGCGCAGCGGGCTTCCGCCTGTTCTTCTGCCTCCCGACCACCGGCACGACCACCGAGCACTTCAAGGACTACGCGCTCGAGGCGGACGTCCCGGCGGAGCTCGTCCATTCGCGAGCGTCCGTCGACCTGCACACCCTCGCGACGACCGCCGAGCAAGAGGAAGACGAGGACGCGGGACACGGCGCAGATCGTTTGAACGGCGCCGAGTCAGCGAAGAACGCGCTGAGAGCCGAGCGGGACAAGATCGAGGCGCTCGCGCTCTGGGACGCGCGCATCGCGGTGACGACCGCCGACACCGTGCTCGGGCTGATGGCGAACGCACGCCGTGCGCTGTGCGCGCTGCCGGCGATCGTGCAGTCGACGATCGTCTTCGACGAGATCCACGCGTTCGACGATCACCTCTTCGGTCACCTGCTGGTGTTCCTGAAGAACTTTCCGGGCATCCCGGTGCTCCTGATGACCGCGTCGCTGCCGGAGGCGCGCCGGCGCGCGCTGGCCGAGGTTCGCCCCGACGTCCACGTCGTGCCCGGGCCGGCCGACCTGGAGACGCTTCCGCGGTACTGCCTCGTCGAGGCCGAGAGCTCGACGGCTTGCTGGCCAGAGATCGACGCCTGCCTGCGCGGGGGCGGCAAGGTGCTCTGGGTACGGAACCGGGTCGAGTGGGCGAACGCGGTGTACCGCGAGGCGATCGCGCGGTTCCCGGAGGTGGGCGTCGACGTGTACCACTCGCGCCTGCGGTACAGGGATCGCAGCCGCCGACACCGTCGCGTGATCGATCGCTTCAAGCGCGCGGGGACGCCGGCTTTCCTGGTCGCCACGCAGGTGGCAGAGATGTCGCTCGATCTCTCCGCGGACCTGCTGGTCACGGACGAGGCACCCGTTCCCGCGCTGATCCAGCGCCTCGGACGTCTCAACCGACGCGCCACGCCGACGTCCCCGGGGAGTCCGAAGCGGGCGCTGATCGTGCCCGTCGCGGTGAAGGAGGCGCTGCCTTACAGCGCGGAAGAGATCGAGGCGAGCCGCGTCTGGAGGAGCAACCTCGCGCAGCTCGGGCGCGCGCTGCACCAGCGCGATCTGTCGGAGCAGTTCGCCTCCCTCGCCTCGGCGCATGCGATCGACTACGCCGCCGCCGAGGAGGCCGCCGTCTTCCTGGGCGTCCCGGAGCGCAGCGGCCTCTGGCGCACGCGCCCTGGTAGCACCCGCGGCGCCGGGTACACGGTCACCGTGCTGCTCGCGCGCGACGTGGCCGCGCACCGGCGGGACCATGGCGACAGCGTCCCGGCCGCCGAGTGGCTCCGCGAGCACGAGGTTGCGATCCCGATCAAGCAGGCGGTGCTCGGGTGGGCGCGCGTGGCCGGGCTGCCCGTCGCACCCGAGGACGCTGTCGTCTACGACTACGACGAATCCACCGGAGAAGGGACCGGCGCGCGATGGCGAGAGAGCTGATCTACCGGCTCACGAACCCGAACTACACCGTCTACCATCGCGCGGCGCTCGGAGGCCTTGCGTCGACGGTGCTCGCGTGGCGATCGAGGCGGGGCAGCGCCCCCGCCGGGATCGAGCACGACGTCCAGCGCGATGGTGTGAGGCTCGCGTGGGGCGACGACCTTGCCGATCAGGAGGCGCTGCAGCGGATCCTCGACGCGTCGTTCCGGCTCACCAAGGACAAGCTGATCGATCTCGTCGGCCAGGCCGTGGCTGAGGACAACGTCGAGCTGCGGGTCGCCATCCACAACGGCCTCTGCGCGACGTTCCTGCAGCACAACAAGATGCGCCCGTCGGAGAAGGAGCCGAGGCGCGTCGAGATCAGGAGCGCGGACGACGAGTCCCGCGGGTTGTTCACGTACAAGGCGATCACCTCGTACGCCCATCAGAAGGCGCAGGGGACCGGGCTGCTCGATCCGGCGAAGAAGGGCTCGGCGGCGGGGCGCTTCCCCGCGGTCGCGACGATCCCGCAGTCCGTGGTCCCGGGCGCTGTGGCGGGCATGCAGCCGCTCCAGACCGCCCCGGAGGAGGCGATCCTGCTGCTCTACCTGATGGTGGGCAGCGCGGTGTTCCTGCTGCGCCCGAGGACGTACAGGGAGAAAATGCAGGCGTGCATCGTCGTGCCGGACGTGCGCGATCTGGTCGCGTTCTCCAGGGCGCTGCGCGCCGTGGCGAGCGTCGACGTCAAGCGGCCCCGGTTGACCGGCGGTTATCTCGGACGCATTGCCGGCGGCGTCGAGGAGGCGGCGCTGCGGCTCCTCATCGATCTGACTGCGGACGACCTGCGCGACAACCCCGCCGTGGCGGGTCTCCACGCGATCGCGATGGGGAAGGTCGCGTGGGACAAGAACCAGATCAACCGGAGCGCCACGGTCCGGCTCGGGCTGACCTACGCCGAGCTCGATGTGTTCCTGCGCGCGAGCAAGCACCTCGGGAAGACGAGGATCGTTCCGGGGAGCAAGGGCGACGGCTACGCGGTGCCGATGAGCCCCGTCCCGGAGCTCGTCGCGGCGAACCTCGCCGCCGGCCGGCACTGGGCGGCGCACTTCCGCGACCTCGTCGGCGAGTCGAAGGATTTCTCCAGGATGCGCTTCGCGCGGAAAGGGCTGCAAGAGATGAAGGAGGCCATCAGGGACGGCGTCGATCAGGCCGTCATCGATATGTTCCACGAGGCGTGGCGGTGGAAGATGCGCGCGCTCGGGGAGCGGGCGCGCAGCGAAGGGGCGCCCTTCGAGTGGGCGGTCGAGCGGGAGCAGGAGCGGATCCGGAACTCGATCTTGCGCGCCAAGACCGCCGATGCGCTCGCTGGCTGGTTCCTACGTTTCTGTGCCGACGCCACGCAAGGGGGGACGCTGGCCGCGGCGAGGAAGGAGGCCGCGACGCTGCGCGAGTTCCTCTTCAACGAGCGAAACGCGAGCCGATTGCAGAACCTGCTCCTCTTCGCGCTCGTCAGCTACGCGAAGGACGACACCAAGGGGCAGACCAAAGGAGAGGCATGAACGATGGCCACGAACTATCTTTATGGCACGGTGCTGACGGGCGAGGCGGTCGCAGCCAATAACCGCGGCGAGAACATCGGCAACACGACGACCCTGCAGAAGGTCTTCCACCAGGACGACCTCCACACGAGCGTTTCCGCGGAGGCGATCCGCTTCGCGATCCGCTATCGATTCCAGCTCCAGGGGCTCCGGGTCAACCGCAGCTATGACGGCGGCTTAGGCAAGCTCGTCTATGTCGACGAGAAGCGCACCGGGTGGGATCCTTCCCGAGAGGTCTTTGTCGATGATGACCTCATGGGCTTCATGGATGCAGTGGCTGCGGCCAAGGAGCGAGAGGAAGAGGAGGGTGACGAAGCGGAGGATGACGCGGACGCCTCAGGAGCGAAGGCGACGGGCAAGAAGGGAAAGCAAGCCGCCAGGCCGAAGGCGAGGGGCAAGACCACGAAGCGCCCGAGCCCGCTCGCGGTCGGTCGGGCTGTTTCGCTGCGCCCATACCGCGGAGAGCTCTCGTACAATGCTGTCAGCGGCGACAAGACGGAGAACAAGCTCTCGCTCTACAGCGCCGAGATGCACACGACCGAGTATCAGTACTCGTTCGGCCTGAACCTCGGCGACGTTGTCGACAAGCGGAACATCGGTCACCTCGTCGACGCGATCCTCGATCCGCCGTCGGTCGCGGGCAACCACGCGCGCTTCGCGTACGATTTCTCGCCGGCGTCGATCGTCCTCCGGCTCACGCACGCGCACTCGTCCCGGATCCAGAACTGCTTCGATCACGACGAGGCCCGCCGGACCTACAAGGTCGATCGCCTTCTTCATCGCGTGCAGAGCGGCGACGTCCCCGCGGGCGAGCTCATCGTCGCGGGCGAGATCGCCGCGACGCAGGCCGGGTCGCGGCTGAAGGAGCTCGGCGCGACCGTCCTGCCCGGGATCGCGGCGGCGGGCGTGGAGACGCGGGCGCGCATCGCCAGGCTCGGGGGGCCGTTCGCGGCGGTCGCCGCGTCGGGCGCCGGCGGATGATCACCGTTCACGTCGAGGCGCCGTACGCGAGCTTCCGCAAGTCCTACGCGCGATCGTTCGCCGAGAGCTATCCGTTCGCGCCTCCGGCGACGGTGTACGGCATGCTCCTGTCGCTCGTCGGCGAGCGATCGCGCGCGCGTCACGCCGGGGTGCGCCTCGCGTTCGCGTACGCGCGCCAGCCGGCCGTCGCGACGACGCTCCGCAAGCTGAGCCGGTACAAGTACGGCGTGGCCTCCAAGCAGGAGAAGCTCGGCAACGCGCCCGATTTCGTGGAGACGCTCTGCGGGGTCGACTTCCTTTGCTGGATCGACAGCTCGGGCGAGGCTGCGCCGGCGCTGCGCGGCGCCGCCGCGACGCGCCTGGAGGAGCGCATCCAGCAGGCCGCGCTGTCGCCGGAGACGATCACGCGCAGCGGCATCGTGTGCCTGGGCCTCAGCGATGACGCGGTCGACGCGGTGAGCCTGGTGAGCCAGCCGGAAGGCCAGTGGCGGTGGCTGGTTCCAGACGAGGCCGGGGAGGTCGAGCTGCCCACGTGGGTCGATCACGTGGGCTCGTTTCACACGCGCTGGCGGCGATTTCGTTTCGACGCGGAGCCGCGGCAGGTATCGGGGTCGCCTCCGCCGGAGCGCTTCGTTCCGATCGACGATCCCCGCCCTGGGCCAGGCTCATGAGCGTCCCCGAGGGAGCCTGACGAGTGCCTGTTTCAGGCCATTCCGGGGTCGTGATTCTTATTTCCACTGGATTGTACGGACACGACTGCCGAAGATCGCTGGCAAGCGCTGGCGCGATGGTCATGCCGGCGCCCGTGAGCGAGCTGCCATGTCGTCGGAAAGCGCCGAGCCCTCCCTGCGCGTCATGTCCCTCCACGCGCTCGCGTACTGCGAGCGGCTCTTCTACCTCGAGGAGGTCGAGGAGATCCGTGTGGCCGACGAGGCCGTGTGGGCGGGCCGTCAGCTCCACGCGGAGCTCGACGAGCCGGGGGACGTCGTCGAGATGACGCTCGAGTCGGCGACGCTGGGCATCCGGGGGCGCGTCGACGCGCTCCGCCGGCGCAGCGGCGAGCTGTTCCCGGTGGAGCACAAGCGCGGCCGGGCCCGGCGCGGGGCCGGCGGCGAGCCCGCGGCGTGGGAGAGCGACGCCGTCCAGGCCGCGGCCTACGCGATGCTCCTGGAGGAGCACGCTGGCAGACCCGTCGTCGAGGCGCGTATCCGGTACCACCGGGACAACGTGACGGTGCGCCTGCCGATCACCGAGGCGGAGCGCGCCGCGGTGGTGCGGACCATCGCGCGCGCGAGAGAGCTCGCCCGCTCTCCCGACCGTCCGCGGGTGACCGAGGACGAGCGCAGGTGCGTGCGCTGCTCTCTGGCGCCCGTCTGCCTCCCGGAGGAGTCGCGCTTCGCGGAGGCGGAGGCCCTCTCGTTACCACCAGCGGCGGACCGCGGCCCGCCGGGCGTGCTCGCGCCGGGCGGCGCCACCGCGGCGAGCCGTGCGGCGGTCGAGGCGCTTCCCTCGCCGGTGCGGCTGTATCCGCCGGACACCGAGCGGCGATCCCTGCACGTCGTCAGCCATGGCGCCCGGGTCGGTCGCTCCTCCGACGCGTTCGAGGTGACGGAGCGCGAAGGCGAGCGCACGCGCATCGGTGCGCGAGAGGTGAGCGACATCGTCGTGCACGGTCATGCGCAGATCACCACGCAAGCGCTCCGGCTCTGCGCCGCCGAGGAGATCGCCGTTCACTTCGTCGGCGCCGGCGGGGCGCACGTCGGCGTGTTCAGCGGCGGGAGCTCGGGGGTGCAGCGGAGGATCCGCCAGTTCCGCGGGCTGACGGACGACGCCTTCGCCATCGGGCTCGCGCGGCGGCTGGTGATGGCGAAGATCGAGATGCAGCTTCGTCATGTGCTCAGGGCGTCGCGCAAGGACGACGCGTTGCGCGCCGGCATCGAGGAGCCGATCGAGATGCTGCGCGGCAGCCTTCGCCGCGCGGCACGCGCCATGGATCGCCAGTCGCTCATGGGTCAGGAGGGCAACGCGGCGCGCGCGTACTTCAGCGCGCTCGCCGCGCTCGTGCACCCGGACGCCGGCGACGCGCTGCGCCCGCGCGGCCGTTCTCGCCGGCCGCCGGAGGATCGCTTCAACGCGCTGCTCTCCTTCGGCTACACGCTGCTCTACCGGGACGTGCTCAGCGCGATCCTCAGGGTCGGGCTGGAGCCCGGCTTCGGTGTGTTGCACCAGCCACGCTCCGCGGCGTTCCCCCTGGCCCTGGATCTGACGGAGCTCTTCCGGGTCCCGGTCGTCGACATGGCGGTCCTCGGCGCTGTCAACCGCCGGACGTTCGACGCGGGGCGCGACTTCGCGGTCACGGGCCGCCAGGTCTGGCTGTCCGACGTTGGCCGCCGCGCGTTCATCGACGTGTACGAGCGCCGCAAGCACGAGGAGTACCGGCACGACGTGCTCGGTTTTTCCCTGTCCTATGCGCGGATGATGGAGCTCGAGGCGCGCCTGCTGGAGAAAGAGTGGTCGGGCGAGCCGGGGCTCTTCGCACGCTTCCGAATCCGGTAGAGGTCACCATGCCCGAGCCCCGTCACTGGCATCTCGTCGTGTACGACGTCTCCGAGCCCAAGGCGCTGCGCAAGGTGCACAAGGTGCTGAGCGCGTGGGGAAAGCCCGTTCAGTATTCGGTCTTCCGCGTACGCGGAACGGCTCGGGAGCTCGCGCGTCTGCGCTTCGAGCTGACCGGGCTCATCGCCTCGGAGGACCGCCTGATGTTCATCCGCCTCTGCCCGGACTGTGCCACCAGGGTTACCGTTCAGGGCAAAGACCTGGCGCCGCTCGATCTGGAGCCACCGCCGTTCCGGATCGTGTGAGGCGGAGGATCATGCACCGGCGCGCGATGCCCCGCGCGCCCAGGTCCTTGACATTCAAACCCAGTAATTACGATAATTTACGTCGTGCCGAGGGCCGGGGAGGTGCGTGAGTGGCAGCAGATGCGAGTGAAGACGCGGCTGGACGAGGAGCGGGCATGCGCGCGGGGCGTGGCCGCCGGTTCGGGAAGGGAGGAGCTTGCGTGGGTGGCGCAAATGATGAACAATAACGGATGGTTACGCGGGCGGGCCGATCCCCGCCGTGATGCCGGAAGGCGTTGAGCACCCGGAGAACCGGTGAGGCTACCGTGCCCCATGAGAACCGATCCCCGCCGTGATGCCGGAAGGCGTTGAGCACGCGCCTTCCCGACGGGAATCACCTCGATCCGTTCCACCGATCCCCGCCGTGATGCCGGAAGGCGTTGAGCACCCTGAGCTTGCCCGCCCTGACGGCCCGCCTCTGGACCGATCCCCGCCGTGATGCCGGAAGGCGTTGAGCACGTGCGGGTGAGCGCCATGCTCGGGGTGGGACTTTGCCGATCCCCGCCGTGATGCCGGAAGGCGTTGAGCACTCGCCGACGAGTTCCGGCTTGTCCATCGCGACGGCGACCGATCCCCGCCGTGATGCCGGAAGGCGTTGAGCACACCCGCGACGAGCTCGGCGAGAAGATGGCGTGCAGCCGATCCCCGCCGTGATGCCGGAAGGCGTTGAGCACTCGCGATCGCGCCTGTGCACATGCACCGCGCCCATCCGATCCCCGCCGTGATGCCGGAAGGCGTTGAGCACAACCTTCGCGTGCAAGGGCGGCTGACGCGAAAGGACCGATCCCCGCCGTGATGCCGGAAGGCGTTGAGCACCGCGTCAGCACCGCGCGCGAGGCGTCGCGCCGGGTCCCGATCCCCGCCGTGATGCCGGAAGGCGTTGAGCACTACGACTCGACCTGCTCGACGGACACGGTCGCCGCCGATCCCCGCCGTGATGCCGGAAGGCGTTGAGCACATGGCACTGCGCATAGCAGCGATCTGCTTCTTCGTCCGATCCCCGCCGTGATGCCGGAAGGCGTTGAGCACCAAGATGTCGCGGACATGTGGGAAGAAGTCGGGGCGCCGATCCCCGCCGTGATGCCGGAAGGCGTTGAGCACACCTCGAGCGCCGGGTCGCCGCACGGATCCTCGCCCGATCCCCGCCGTGATGCCGGAAGGCGTTGAGCACCTCTCCAGCGTGCGCCGCGCCGCGGCTCGCTCCTCCGATCCCCGCCGTGATGCCGGAAGGCGTTGAGCACATGGCGACGACCGCGCCCTGATCGGGCTCGGAGTCCGATCCCCGCCGTGATGCCGGAAGGCGTTGAGCACAACTCCACGTCCCGCGCCGTCTGCGCCCGCGCCTCGCCGATCCCCGCCGTGATGCCGGAAGGCGTTGAGCACCTGAGCGAGACGTTGCATGATGGCGATCGCGTCTCCGATCCCCGCCGTGATGCCGGAAGGCGTTGAGCACATCTGCCAGTCGAGACCCGCGACGGAGCTCTCCCCCGATCCCCGCCGTGATGCCGGAAGGCGTTGAGCACAGGCCTCCGCGGGAACGAAGGCTACGCCGATCTCCTCCGATCCCCGCCGTGATGCCGGAAGGCGTTGAGCACTTCGAGGCCAAGGCGTACATGGGCTGGGACATCATGGTCCGATCCCCGCCGTGATGCCGGAAGGCGTTGAGCACAGGCAGAAGCTGTGCGAGGTCTACGGCGACAACGTCCGATCCCCGCCGTGATGCCGGAAGGCGTTGAGCACCCGCGGCGCGTGTGGTCTGACGATGAGGCGCTCGACCGATCCCCGCCGTGATGCCGGAAGGCGTTGAGCACGCGACCCCCCCGCCCACAACGCCCGCGCCAGCGATCCGATCCCCGCCGTGATGCCGGAAGGCGTTGAGCACACTCGGGACATGAGATCCACGGAGGGCCCGAAGACCGATCCCCGCCGTGATGCCGGAAGGCGTTGAGCACCCCGCCGCGGCGTTCGAGCAGCTCATGCAATCGACCGATCCCCGCCGTGATGCCGGAAGGCGTTGAGCACCTGGACCCCGGTCGCGATCCGTCGACCGGAGAGCCGATCCCCGCCGTGATGCCGGAAGGCGTTGAGCACTGTGCTTTTCGAGCCATCGTTAATGGTTGTGAGTACTCCGATCCCCGCCGTGATGCCGGAAGGCGTTGAGCACCTTATGCTTGGCTTACCAACAACCCGGGACTTGTTGACCGATCCCCGCCGTGATGCCGGAAGGCGTTGAGCACTTGCCGATGAGGCCCGCCGCTTCCGCCGTGAACTCCGATCCCCGCCGTGATGCCGGAAGGCGTTGAGCACCGTGACGCTGTATCGTAGAGGCGCTCGGCCTCTCCCGATCCCCGCCGTGATGCCGGAAGGCGTTGAGCACCACCGCGCACCTTCCAAAGCGCCTCGCGCGTCGGGGCCGATCCCCGCCGTGATGCCGGAAGGCGTTGAGCACATGTCTCCCACGCGCGGAACGTCGCCTGTCCACTCCCGATCCCCGCCGTGATGCCGGAAGGCGTTGAGCACTCGGTGAGGTGAAGATCGGCGCGCATCAGGGGGTCCGATCCCCGCCGTGATGCCGGAAGGCGTTGAGCACCAGGTCGCGGCGCCCGCCGTTGCGGTCGACTGGACCGATCCCCGCCGTGATGCCGGAAGGCGTTGAGCACGCGTCGTCGGCGTCGGCGATGCCGTCCCTGTCCCGGTCCGATCCCCGCCGTGATGCCGGAAGGCGTTGAGCACCTCTCCAGCGGGATGCACGCGGTCTTCGTTCGCGTCCGATCCCCGCCGTGATGCCGGAAGGCGTTGAGCACGTGTCCGGAACCGTCTTCGCCGCCGGCGCGCAGAACGGCCGATCCCCGCCGTGATGCCGGAAGGCGTTGAGCACGAGACGGGCCACACGGAGATGTCGGCCCTGGCCATCCCGATCCCCGCCGTGATGCCGGAAGGCGTTGAGCACAGCCGGCTGGTCATCGCCGTGGCCGCGGTCTCGTTCCGATCCCCGCCGTGATGCCGGAAGGCGTTGAGCACATTGGACAGCTTCCCGCCTACGTCGACACGGACCCGATCCCCGCCGTGATGCCGGAAGGCGTTGAGCACAGCAGCGCGTCGACGGGCAGCTTCGAGAACGCCTGGCCGATCCCCGCCGTGATGCCGGAAGGCGTTGAGCACATCACGACCGACGGCGCGTGCGTGCTCCCGCCGTCCGATCCCCGCCGTGATGCCGGAAGGCGTTGAGCACTCGCGCAGGTCGACATCGATCCCGTGCGCTCGATACATCCGATCCCCGCCGTGATGCCGGAAGGCGTTGAGCACTAGATGTGCGGTCCGTAGATCGAGCCGATCTCGGTCACCGATCCCCGCCGTGATGCCGGAAGGCGTTGAGCACACGCGGCTCAGGATGTCTCCCAGCGACTCCGGTCCGATCCCCGCCGTGATGCCGGAAGGCGTTGAGCACGCCGACTGGATCCAGGACACGATTGCGATCCAGGTCCGATCCCCGCCGTGATGCCGGAAGGCGTTGAGCACCAGAGAGCGGGTGACGTGTCCCCGAAGACGGGACCGATCCCCGCCGTGATGCCGGAAGGCGTTGAGCACCTCGGCGGGCGCTCCGGAAAGAAGGGGAACGGGACCGATCCCCGCCGTGATGCCGGAAGGCGTTGAGCACAACCAAGGCTCTAACGTCATGTCCACGGACATGCAGCCGATCCCCGCCGTGATGCCGGAAGGCGTTGAGCACTAGACACCACCCTGCGTGATACGTTGCGTGACCACCGATCCCCGCCGTGATGCCGGAAGGCGTTGAGCACGCGCGTCGCGCATCACCCGCGACCTGTACCAGCAGCCGATCCCCGCCGTGATGCCGGAAGGCGTTGAGCACGTGACGCCCCACATGTCCGTCCGGAGGTCCGTCACGACCGATCCCCGCCGTGATGCCGGAAGGCGTTGAGCACACCGTAGACGCGACTGCGCACGCCAGCGACGTCTTCCGATCCCCGCCGTGATGCCGGAAGGCGTTGAGCACAAGTATAGCTTGGTGTTCTGATCCACCTCCAACATCCGATCCCCGCCGTGATGCCGGAAGGCGTTGAGCACGAGCAGTCAAGAAAAGGTATCTCTGCGATCAAGGCCGATCCCCGCCGTGATGCCGGAAGGCGTTGAGCACATCGACCCGACGGACATCGAGCGCGCAGCCATCCCCGATCCCCGCCGTGATGCCGGAAGGCGTTGAGCACGGCTGCGAGGTGGACATCGCGGACGTCCACGCCGCCCCGATCCCCGCCGTGATGCCGGAAGGCGTTGAGCACAGTCCGTTTTCGAGGAGATCAGCTTGGTGAACGAGCCCGATCCCCGCCGTGATGCCGGAAGGCGTTGAGCACGCCCATGTCCCGGTGGGTCAACAAGCTCGCCGAACCGATCCCCGCCGTGATGCCGGAAGGCGTTGAGCACGGGCTTCTGATGATGCGCATCGTGCTCCGCGCCCTCCGATCCCCGCCGTGATGCCGGAAGGCGTTGAGCACATCAAGCAGCTCCTCGGCGTCATCGTCGAGGGCCCGATCCCCGCCGTGATGCCGGAAGGCGTTGAGCACGGTGCTGCGGAACCTCTGGCCGGTCCAGCCCTTCCGATCCCCGCCGTGATGCCGGAAGGCGTTGAGCACTCGCGGCCATCGACGACGAGGAGATCATCCTCGGCCGATCCCCGCCGTGATGCCGGAAGGCGTTGAGCACCTCCTCGCGGGGTGCGGCGCGATGGTGCCCGACGCGTCCGATCCCCGCCGTGATGCCGGAAGGCGTTGAGCACCTAATGCGCGAAGGACACCTCGTCGAGCCGATTATCCGATCCCCGCCGTGATGCCGGAAGGCGTTGAGCACAGATGGAGGCGCAGCGCATTCGCAGCCTGACGCTCCCGATCCCCGCCGTGATGCCGGAAGGCGTTGAGCACTCGAGAAGTTGAATGCCGTGACGCGACCCCCGGTCCGATCCCCGCCGTGATGCCGGAAGGCGTTGAGCACACCGCGAGCGTGCCGCTGCTGTTCGATGCGACGACCCGATCCCCGCCGTGATGCCGGAAGGCGTTGAGCACTGCTGGATCTGCGCGACCAGTACGGCCGCCATCACCCGATCCCCGCCGTGATGCCGGAAGGCGTTGAGCACCTTCCCTGCGGTCGACCATAGGCGCCTCGCTGGATCCGATCCCCGCCGTGATGCCGGAAGGCGTTGAGCACTCCCTCGGTCTCGAAGGGGAACTGGGCGACGAGCTCCGATCCCCGCCGTGATGCCGGAAGGCGTTGAGCACCTGTACGCGCCGCTCCTCGGCCTGGTCGACGACCTCCCGATCCCCGCCGTGATGCCGGAAGGCGTTGAGCACTTTCCGGCGCACGCGCGACCCCGCGCGCATCATGCCCGATCCCCGCCGTGATGCCGGAAGGCGTTGAGCACGTGATGTGGGGCGCATCGCGGAAAGCGTGGCTTGTCCGATCCCCGCCGTGATGCCGGAAGGCGTTGAGCACACGTAGCCCCCGTCCCCGCGCACGTCGATCCCCTCCGATCCCCGCCGTGATGCCGGAAGGCGTTGAGCACGCGATGCCGGACGCGCAGCTCGCCGCCGTGGTCAGGCCGATCCCCGCCGTGATGCCGGAAGGCGTTGAGCACCTCGAGGCGATGTATGGCGTGATGACGAGGAAAGGCCGATCCCCGCCGTGATGCCGGAAGGCGTTGAGCACCATCTGCAGCGCCGTCTTGATCTTCCCGCCGTCGCCCCCGATCCCCGCCGTGATGCCGGAAGGCGTTGAGCACTGGTGGGCGATGGTAGTGAGCGCTTGACCAGGGGTCCGATCCCCGCCGTGATGCCGGAAGGCGTTGAGCACAACTGCGGGTCGCCGAAGCACTGCGCGGTGCACTTCCGATCCCCGCCGTGATGCCGGAAGGCGTTGAGCACCCTGAGAACCGGTGAGGCTACCGTGCCCCATGAGCCGATCCCCGCCGTGATGCCGGAAGGCGTTGAGCACAGCAAGACAGAGAAGAACGTGAAGAGCGGAAACACCGATCCCCGCCGTGATGCCGGAAGGCGTTGAGCACTGGCGCAGGTCCTGGACATCTACGCCGAGGCCTGCCGATCCCCGCCGTGATGCCGGAAGGCGTTGAGCACTAGTGGGCAATCCACAGCGATCGCGCCGCGAGCTCGCCGATCCCCGCCGTGATGCCGGAAGGCGTTGAGCACTTGAGAGACAACTAGGTGGAAAAACCACGCTTGCTCCGATCCCCGCCGTGATGCCGGAAGGCGTTGAGCACATGGATGGGAGCCGGTCGACGTGATCACGCACCACTTCCGATCCCCGCCGTGATGCCGGAAGGCGTTGAGCACCGCAGAGGCACCCAGACGCGGAGCCGGTTGAGGCCGATCCCCGCCGTGATGCCGGAAGGCGTTGAGCACATGACGGCGCCCACGACGGCGCGCTTCTGGCTCACCGATCCCCGCCGTGATGCCGGAAGGCGTTGAGCACATAGGCATCGCCAGCAACATCGCGCGCGCGGCCCCCGATCCCCGCCGTGATGCCGGAAGGCGTTGAGCACATGCGCGGGGTGTAGTCGCCATCCACGCGCATGGTCCGATCCCCGCCGTGATGCCGGAAGGCGTTGAGCACAACTTGGCCGTCTGCATGCGCGACGCGCTCGCGGCCGATCCCCGCCGTGATGCCGGAAGGCGTTGAGCACCTCACGTCGCGGGCCTACCTCGGCGAGATGACGACCGATCCCCGCCGTGATGCCGGAAGGCGTTGAGCACTCGCCAGGCGTTCACCCCGCTGTCGCGACGCTCTGCGCCGATCCCCGCCGTGATGCCGGAAGGCGTTGAGCACGGCATCTTCTGATGTACACCATCCAGCTTCAAGTCGCCGATCCCCGCCGTGATGCCGGAAGGCGTTGAGCACTGAGCATCGACAGCGCGCAGCGCGACGATGACCGCCCGATCCCCGCCGTGATGCCGGAAGGCGTTGAGCACCCGGGGACCACAAGGAAGCTGTCCGCCATCGGGACCGATCCCCGCCGTGATGCCGGAAGGCGTTGAGCACCCGAACCAGCGCATCCCGCACTGCGTGAAGGACGCCATCCGATCCCCGCCGTGATGCCGGAAGGCGTTGAGCACCTGTGCGGCGGTCCCTGCCAAACCTGCGGCAGGCCCCGATCCCCGCCGTGATGCCGGAAGGCGTTGAGCACTCGTAACCAG
Source organism: Sorangium cellulosum (assembly GCF_001589285.1). Taxonomy (GTDB): domain Bacteria; phylum Myxococcota_A; class Polyangia; order Polyangiales; family Polyangiaceae; genus Sorangium; species Sorangium cellulosum_G. The sequence continues at coordinate 35,248 of NZ_JEMA01001018.1, forward strand.
GGAGTGGAGAGGCCGGATCCCGCAGCCGATCCCCGCCGTGATGCCGGAAGGCGTTGAGCACCTCGAGCCGCTGCGCCCGGATGCGGGACCCGTGGCCGATCCCCGCCGTGATGCCGGAAGGCGTTGAGCACTACCCGAAGAGCTGGTTCTTCCCGCCGCCGTGCTCCGATCCCCGCCGTGATGCCGGAAGGCGTTGAGCACAAGGGAGCGCAGTTGCCGGCCCCGGCTGCGCCTCCGCCGATCCCCGCCGTGATGCCGGAAGGCGTTGAGCACCAGCGACGAGATCGCGACCTCGAGCCCCTCGCGCCCCGATCCCCGCCGTGATGCCGGAAGGCGTTGAGCACATGGAGGTGACAGATAATGCGCTCGGCATACTCGCCGATCCCCGCCGTGATGCCGGAAGGCGTTGAGCACAGAATTTTTTTTCAGGATCGCAAGGTTTGGCAGCCCGATCCCCGCCGTGATGCCGGAAGGCGTTGAGCACAACGGAGCGACGCGGCCGAACGGCGACACGGCGCCCGATCCCCGCCGTGATGCCGGAAGGCGTTGAGCACTCCCGGAGGCGCTTGCGGACCGCGCGCTGCCGCCCGATCCCCGCCGTGATGCCGGAAGGCGTTGAGCACAAGCTCGGCCGGCGCGACATGCAAGCGGGGCTGACAGCCGATCCCCGCCGTGATGCCGGAAGGCGTTGAGCACCGAGGCTGTGGGCTTCTACGTCTCGCGCCTGCCGGGCCCGATCCCCGCCGTGATGCCGGAAGGCGTTGAGCACATCGCCGCGCCCATGCGGCGCACCGCTTCCTCGACCGATCCCCGCCGTGATGCCGGAAGGCGTTGAGCACTACGTCACGCAATCGGAAACCGCGTGCTTCTGCACCGATCCCCGCCGTGATGCCGGAAGGCGTTGAGCACTACATCGGCGAGATCGAGGCGACGATCGCGAGCATCCGATCCCCGCCGTGATGCCGGAAGGCGTTGAGCACGCTTGTGGAGCGACCGGATGCTTTCGGAGGGGTCCCCGATCCCCGCCGTGATGCCGGAAGGCGTTGAGCACACGCCCTTCAAGATTACTTGAGGCATTTCAGATTTCCGATCCCCGCCGTGATGCCGGAAGGCGTTGAGCACCTACACGACCCGCGAGACGAAGGCCGAGGAGCGATCCGATCCCCGCCGTGATGCCGGAAGGCGTTGAGCACCGGGAGCTCGGGCAGGGGGACAGCGGTCCTCCTGCCGATCCCCGCCGTGATGCCGGAAGGCGTTGAGCACGAGTGGGCCTTTCCGGTCGCGCCGTGGACGAGGACCGATCCCCGCCGTGATGCCGGAAGGCGTTGAGCACACGTAGGCCGCCGAGCGCGCGCCCGTCGCAGGGCCGATCCCCGCCGTGATGCC
>NZ_JEMA01001019.1 GCF_001589285.1 Sorangium cellulosum
GGATAGAGGAGGCGCTCGCGCGCGCTCGCGCAGAGCCCCGCGGCGAACAGGAAGAGCGTCACGACGGGCACCGTCGCCGCCGTCATCACCGGCGCGTAGGCCCTCGGCATCGGCGGCGTCCAGTAGTTCCGGCCGAGGAACTCCATGTTGTAGTACTCGTGGTTCAGGTGGAACGACGCGTACTCGCGCAGGCGCGAGGGCGTGTCGCGCCAGATCCACGGCCAGAGCGCGTAGAACACGAGGGGGCCGATCGTCGCCATCGCGGCGAGCGCCGCGAGCGACCGCCGGGCCCCTCGCCGCTGCTGCGGGGGCGGCGCGCCGCGGGTGTCCGCCGGCGCTCCGTCGGCCGCGGCGGCGGGCGCGACGATCCGCTCCCTGAGCTCCAGGGCGATCGCGTGCGCGACGCAGACGATCGGCAGGAACCAGGAGTTGTGCTTCGTGTCGAGCGCCAGGCCGAAGGTGATGCCTGTGAGCACCGGCCACAGCGCGCCGCCGTCCCGCAGCGCGCGCCAGTAGGCGTACGCGCACAGCGCCCAGACCGTCACGATCGGCGCGTCGAAGCACGCGAGGTGCGCGTGGTAGAAGTACCGCGGCAGCATCGCGAAGAGCACGGCGGCGGACGCGCCCGCGATCCTGTCGCGCGCCTGCGTGCCCCAGAGGTACACGAGCGCGACCCCCGCGCCCGACAGGACCATCGCCGGGAAGCGGTAGCTCGTGCCTTCCATGGCGAAGAGCCCGAGCCGCTTCTGCAGGAAGAGGTTGGAGAGCGCGAAGAGCGACTTGATGAGGCCGGGGTGCTCGTGGTTCACCGACCACGCGGCGTCGACGGCCGCCGGATCGAGCGCGGCGCGCGGCGCATCGAGCAGCGCCTGGAACCACGCGCCGTAGCGGTTCGCCGCGTGGAAGTAGAACCCCTCGTCGCGCGCGTAGCCGAGGTCGCCCGCGGTCGCGAGCAGGAGCGCGACGTACGCCGCCGCGAACGCGAGCGCGATCGCGCCGTCCGCGAGCGCGACGGGGGCGGGCCGTGCCGGTCGCCTCATCGGGTGTCTGCCTCGAAGCAGTAGTGGCGGTGCGTGTAATCGGGCGACGTCACGGCGAACTCCACCTCGGCGCTCGCGGCGCCCGCGTGCGCGCCGAGCGGGAACTCGAACGCCGCCCACCCGTCGCCGTCGACGTGCGTCGCCTCCCCCACGGCCTCGCCGTTCACGCGCACGGACAGCGTGACAGGCGCGCCCCTCCGCTCCCGCTCGATGATCCAGTACATGCCCGCGTGCCCCCGGATCACCGCGCCGAGCGGGACGTCGCGGAAGCGCGTGACGATCGCGCCGTCGCGCGGCGGGTGCGACCAGATGCACCGGCGCGGGCGGAACTCCTCGTCCGCGATCACGGTGACGCCGACGTTGAAGAAGGGCCCGCCCGGGCACTCGAAGCGCTCGGCCGGGAACGTCGGGTGGCCGCCGAGGCCCCCGGCGGCGATCCGCGCGCGCGGGTTCCAGCGGCACGCGGCCGGCGGGTCGGTGACGCGCACGTCGGCCGACGACGGCGCGACGTGGTCGACGAAGTCGTAGACGACGCGCGCCGGCGACGGGTTCACGAGGCGCCGGAGCACGAACCGGCCGTGCTCTTGCCGGCGCTCCTCGCGGAAGCCCGCGAGCTCCTCGGCGCGCTGCCCGAGCACGCTGATCTCGACGGCGGCCGCGTAGCGGCTCTCGTCCGGCCTGGCCGCGTCGCGCAGGGGCAGGAGCTCGTCGCCGAGCGCGCGGCGCGCCGCCGGATCGGCCCACGCGGGCGCGACGACGACGAGGTCCCCCGGCCGCTTCATCGCCGCGAGGGGCGCCTTCACCTCGCGCCAGGCGTCGAAGTCCGGAGCGCGCCGGCTGAAGTGGATGTGCGCGGCGAGCTCGCCGAGCCCGAGCGCGGGGAGCCCGACGAGCGCGAGGAGGCCCAGGGCGCGGCGCGCGAGGCCGCCGCGCGCCCGCGTCGTGCCGCCGGCGGGCGGAGACGGGGCCGTCGTGTCGGGCTGCGCCGGGGTCACGGCTACCGCTCGATCGCGTAGATCACGCTGCCGAGCGGCATGCGCTGCATGCGCTCCTCGATCACCCCGCGCAGCCCCTTCCAGGCCCCGTCCTTCTCGACGTAGGCCTCGCGCAGGCGCAGCGCGCCCGCCTTGTCGCCGCGCGCCTTGATGTCGAGCACCGTCCTCGCGAGCGCCTCCGCGGCGGCGGGCATCTTGTCCGCCTGGATCGAGAAGCACCCCTTGTCCGTGCCGTTCGCCGCCACCTCGCCGCGGTGGAAGCCGATCGCGCCCGCGTCGAGCAGGCTGCCGAGCTGGATCGCGGCGAGGTGGCCGTAGGGCCGCGGCTCGCCGCCGGCGGCGTACATCCCCTGCCCGATCTGCCCGAACGCCCAGATCACGCCCCTCGCCTCGGACATGCGGGCGAGCGCCGGATCGAGGACGCCCTGCTGGGCGAGCCAGCCGCTGAAGAAGAGCGCGCCCGTCTGGGCCTTGAGCTCCTCGAGCATCGACGCGAGCGGGCCGCCGTAGATCTCGCTCTCCGTCTTGCCCTTCACCTTGTGGTTGTGCGTCGGGCCCAGGTTGTGGGCGGCCTCGTGCAGCACCGTGCTCAGCGTCGCGACGGGGCGCTCGAGCGAGACGCTCTCCATCGTGGCCTTGCAGAGGAGCGACGCCGTGGCCTCCTGGAGGGCGGCGCGGGCGTCGTCGTCCTGGAGGAGGTTCACCATGGCCACGGTGCGGCCGCGCCCCTCGGTCGCGACCCGGCCCCAGTTCGGCAGGCTCTGCCCCGCGGTCCCGCCGGTCGCGGCGCGCGAGTCGCCGGCGTTCACGATGACGTCGATGAAGTCGGGCAGGTGGAACGCGACCTGGCGCGCCTTGTACGCCGCGCCGGCGAGCTTCGCGAACACAGCCTCCATCTCCGACTTCACGGGGTCGAGCTTCTTCTGCCAGGTGAGCGACTCCTGGTTGATGCGCGCGAAGCTCATGTGGAAGCCCGCCTTGCGGCTGCACGGCTCCCAGTACGTCTCGTCCGGCCCGACGCGCAGGTACCACCGCGAGTTCTCGGCGTTCATCTTCGCCCAGGGCTCGTCCGCGACCTCCCAGCGGTTGTCGAGGAACGCCTGCGCCGCCGCGAGCAGGTACGCCTTGAAGGCGGCCTCGCCGGGGCTCTGGATCGCCTCCGCCGCCGCCTTGAGCTCGCGGCTCACCGCCTCCATCTCGGGCTTGTACGCCTCGCTGTACGGCACGGCCCTGAGGCCGCCGCCCTGCTCGACCACGGCCGTGAACGGCGACAGGAGCGCCTGCTGGTCCCGGCGCGCCTCGAGCGCGGCGCAGAACTTCTTGTCCTGCTGGAGGCGCGCCGGATACGCGCCGGTGATGCGGGGCGGGCTGCCCGGCACAGCGCTGCAGCTCGGATCGTCCCGGGTCTTCGGCTGTTCGCACCAGGGCCCCTGGTTGCGCCAGAAGAGCGCCCGGCTGGCCGGGTCGTCGGCCGGGATCTTGTCGGCCATGCCGGCGGACCCGAGCTGCTTCGCGTGGATCTGCTCGATCAGCTTGGCGACCTCGAGCAGGTGCCCGACGATGGCCTGGTCCTCGGCGGGCGCGCCGCGGAAGTCGGACCGGAGGAGCGACGGTCGGCCGGCAGCGAGCTCCGCGAGGACGGCATCGCGGCGGCGCTTCTCGGCGTCGTCGAGGCCCGCGCGCGGGTGCCCTTCGGCCTTGATCTTGACGATCGCGGCGTAGGCCGCGGTGAACTCGGGGGTGAACGCACCGGACGCGACCCAGGCGGGCGCCGTTGTGTGGTGCCAGAGCGCGACCACCTCGTCGGGCTCGACGGCGCCCGAGCTGTTCCTGTCGGCTGTCCAGAAGAGCGGCAGATCGAGCTCCACCGCGATGCGGTTGAAGTCGAGCCGCGGGATCTTGTCGAAGCGCGGGCCCTGCGGCGCTGCCTGGGGGGCGGCGGGCGCCGGCGGCGCTGCCGGGGGCGGCTCGGCCGGCGGCGGGGGGTGCG
>NZ_JEMA01001020.1 GCF_001589285.1 Sorangium cellulosum
GCCGCCGCCGCCCCCGCCGCCGCTCCCGGGTCCGGGCGGGACGGCGCCGCTGCCGGGGCGCTCGGGGGCGCACGGCGGATCGTACGTCGCGCAGGGCACGCGCATCGACGTGAACGATCAGGCCCGGCAGATCGGGACGCAGATCGCCGCGGTCGACAAGGGGTTCCTCGCGTTCGACCGGATCGCGAACGACATGAACCAGCTCCGCGCGGACTACGAGCGGCTGCGCCTGTCGCACGAGCTGTCCCGCGAGATCGCCGCCGAGCGCGACACGACCAAGCTGCTCGAGAAGATCCTGACGAGCGTCTTCAAGTTCATCCGCGCCGACCGCGGGGTGATCTTCCTGCGCAACGAGAGCGGCGAGCTCACGCCGCAGGCGATGCAGCGGCGCGACGGGACGACGGCGCCGATCAGCGTGTCCTCGACGATCCTGAACCACGTCGTGCACGAGCGCGCCGCGGTGCTGACCCACGACGCGGCGATGGATTTCGCGGCGTCGAAGGGCAAGAGCATGATCCTGAACCGGATCAGCTCGGCGATCGTCGCGCCGCTCGTGGCGCCGCTGCAGCACAACAACGAGGTGCTCGGGGTGCTCTGGCTCGACTCGGAGACCCTCGCGCAGTTCCAGCCCAAGGACCTCGAGCTCGTGACGGCGATCGCCTACCAGGCGGCGATGTTCATCGAGATCAACATCCTCGGGAAGAAGATCGAGAACGAGATCGTCACGCGGGAGCAGCTCCGCCGGCTGCTCTCGCCGAACATCGCCGAGCGCGTCCTGAGCGGCCAGCTCGCGGTGAAGCAGGGCGGCCAGCACGTCGAGGAGTGCACCGTCTTCAACAGCGACATCCGCGGCTTCACGCGCATGGCCGAGAGCAAGCGGCCCGAGGAGCTCGTCGTGATGCTGAACGAGTACTTCGAGCGGATGGTCGACACGATCTTCCAGTTCGAGGGCACGCTCGACAAGTTCATGGGCGACGGGATCATGGCGCTCTGGGGCGCGCCGGTCGCCCACCGGGACGACGCGGTCCGCAGCGTGGAGTGCGCGCTGAAGATGGGCGAGGTGCTCGGCGAGTTCAACCGCGAGCGGCTGGAGAAGGGCGAGCCGCCGCTCGCTGTCGGCATCGGGATCCACACCGGGCCGCTCGTCGCCGGGTACATCGGGAGCTCGAAGGCGCTCAGCTACACGGTGATCGGCGACGTGGCGAACACGTCGGCGCGGCTCTGCGCCATCGCGCTGGCCGGGCAGATCGTCATCAGCGACGCGACGTATGCGCAGCTCGGGGGCAGGTTCGAGACCGAGGAGCTCCAGCCCGCCCGGGTGAAGGGCAAGGACAGGCCGATCCCGATCTACAACGTGATCCGGAGCCGGCCGATGGCGCAGGTCCCGGCGAACGCCTTCCTCAACCCCGAGCCGACGAACGCCGCGCAGGAATGACCGCGATGACGCGCCGCTTCGGCCGAGGGGCGCGCGTCCGCCGCGTCCTCTGGGCGATGCAGCGCGATGCGGCGCGTCCTCTCGGCGATGCAGCGCGATGTAGCGCGATGCGGCGCGGCAGCACAGCGCCGTAGCCGTCCGCCCGCTGCGGCGTTAGGGTCCGGCCCGTGGCTGCTTCCATTCTACCCTTTGAGAGACCTGTCGCTGAGCTCATCGAGAAGGTGCGGGAGCTGCGCGCGCTCGCCGCGGCCGACCCGCGGTTCGAGCCGGAGCTCGCGCAGCTCGAGGACAATACGGGCCGGCTGGCGCGCGAGATCTTCGCGGGCCTCACGCCGATGCAGAAGGTGCTGCTCTCGCGGCACGCGAACCGGCCGTACACGCTCGATTACATCAAGCGGCTCTTCACCGACTGGGTCGAGCTGAAGGGCGATCGGCGCTTCGCCGACGACTGCTCGATCGTGGGCGGGCTCGCGACCTATCACGGGCGGAGCGTCGTCGTGGTGGGCCACCAGAAGGGGCGCGGCGCGAAGGAGAACGTGAAGCGCAACTTCGGGATGCCGCACCCCGAGGGCTACCGGAAGGCGATCCGGCTCTACGAGATGGCCGACAGGTTCGGGCTCCCGATCCTGACGTTCATCGACACGATGGGGGCCTACCCGGGCATCGGCGCCGAGGAGCGCGGCCAGAGCGAGGCGATCGGCGCTGCGCTCGCCGCGATGGCGCGGGTCGGGGTGCCGATCGTGGCGACCGTCATCGGCGAGGGCGGCTCGGGCGGCGCGCTGGCGCTCGGCGTCGCCAACCGGGTGCTGGTGCTCGAGTTCAGCTGCTACTCGGTCATCTCGCCGGAGGGCTGCGCGGCGATCCTCTGGAAGGACGGGGCGCGGGCCGACGAGGCCGCGGAGCGGCTCAAGATCACCGCGCCGGATCTGCTGCAGCTCGGCGTCGTCGACACGATCGTCGAGGAGCCGACCGGCGGCGCGCACCAGGATCACGACGAGGCGGCGGCGCTGCTCGACAAGGCGCTCTGGGCGACGCTCACGTCGATGGACGCGCTCAGCCCGGAGGAGCTCGTCGACGACAGGTACCGCAGGTTCCGCGGGCTCGGATCGTTCGTCGGATAGCGCTGCCCGGCGCTCCGGCTGGCTCTCCCCGGGCGCCGGGGCTATACGGCTCGCGGATGGACTACGGCAAGGCGCTGCGGACGCTGCTGCTCGTGGGCACCAGCGCCGTCGCCGCCGGCGTGGTCCTCCGGGTGCAGTCGAGGTTCAACGCCTCGGACCGCAGGGCGGCGCTCGGCGTCGTGCAGCAGTACCGCCCGGAGGGCGGCCGGAGCGCGCCGGAGGCGATCGACGCGCGGCACCCGGACAAGGCGCCCGTCTGGAGCGCGTCCACCGAGTCGGCCTGCCTCCAGCACGTCCGCGTGCGCGCGACGATCGAGGGGGAGCCGCCGCTGCGCTACGACTTCCTTGTCGACATCAACGGCCCTTCGATCCACCCGGGCAACGCCGAGGGCGAGGCGGTCCTGCGCGAGCTCGCCGCCACGCCGGCCGCGTCCGCGGGGGCGCCGTGAGCGTCCGGGTCGCGCTGGTGGGCTGCGGGCGGTGGGGGGAGAAGCTCCTGCGCGCGCTGTCGGAGAGCGCGCGGGCGCGCGTTGTCGCGGTGGCGGACGTCGACCGCGGCCGCCTGGCGCGGGCGCGCGCGCTCGCGCCGCGGGCGCGGCTCGTGCGCACGCTCGACGAGGCGCTGGCCGCGCGCGTGGACGCGGTGCTCATCGCGACGCCGGCGGCGAGCCACGCGGAGCTCGCGCTGCGCGCGATCGAGGCCGGCGCGGACGTGTTCGTGGAGAAGCCGCTGGCGCTGTCCGCGGCCCAGGCCGACCGCTGCGCCGCCCGCGCGGCGGCGCTCGGCCGGATCGGCATGGTCGGCCACCTGCTCCGCTACCACCCCTCCGTTGTGCACCTCGTCGCGCTCGCGCGCGAGCGGCGCCTCGGCGAGCTCGTGAGCTTCAGCGCCGCGCGCCTGTCCACGGCGAGCGCCGGCGGCGGCGGGGCGTCCTCGGCGCTGTGGACGCTCGGGCCGCACGACCTCTCGGTGCTCGCGGCGCTCGATCCGAGCCCGCTCGTCGAGGCGCGGGGTCACCTCTCGCCCGGCGGCGAGCGCGTCACGGTGGAGGCGCGCCTCGAGAGCGGCCTCGTCGCGCAGATCGAGCTCTGCTCGTCGAGCCCGACCAAGGAGCGGCGGCTGCGGCTCGCGGGCAGCGCGCGCGTCGCTGTCTTCGACGACGTGCGCGCGCCCGACCGGATCCTGTTCGTCGACGGGCGCGGCGCCGCGGCGGGTGAGCGCGCGGGGCGGGACGCGCTCGCGCCGGCCGGGCACGAGCTCGAGGTGCCGTGGCGCGAGCCGCTCTCGGTCGAGATCGAGCACTTCCTCCGCTGCGTCGAGGAGCGCACGCCGCCGCTGACGCCGCTCGACGAGGGCGCCGCGGTCGTGCGGATCCTCGAGCGCGTCGAGGCGACGCTCGCCCCCGTCGAGGCGCGGGCGGCCGCCGCGGGGTAGCCTGCAGGGGCCGCGCCCCGGGGAAGGGGAGCGCGCCCGGGGGCGCCCGGACGGCGCGGCGCGCGCGGCGAGGGCCGGCGGCCGGGCGCCGGATCGCAGGGATCTCCGGATCGGCGCGGAACGTGGAGCGTGGAGGCGAGCGCGCGGGGCCGCTGCGGGATCGCCGCCCCGCTGCCCTTTGCAGCGCCGGATCGGCGTGGTACTGCCGTCGGCTGGAAGGGTAATATGCCGCAGGATCCGAAGATCACACCCACGCAGGTCAAGGCGCCGCACGGAGCGCGGGTGATGGAAATTCACTGGGCCGACGGGCACCGCGGCGTCCTTCCGCACGAGCTGCTGCGCGGGTACTGCCCGTGCGCGAACTGCCAGGGGCACGGCGGCACGATCAACTTCGTGCCCGGCGGCGACCTGAACCTCCGCGAGATCGAGCAGGTCGGCAACTACGCGCTCCAGTTCACCTGGGGAGACCAGCACGACTCGGGCATCTACACCTTCCGGTACCTGCGCTCGCTCTGCCAGTGCGACGAGTGCAAGCCGCAATTCCAGCCGCCCAACGCCAAGTGACCTCCCGCCGCGCACAGAAGGCTCAGGCCGCTCCGAAGGCTCAGGCCGCTCCGAAGGGGCACGCCGCTCCGAAGGCGCGCGCCGAGCGGCAGCTCGATCCGTTCCAGATCGTCGACTCCTCGTTCGTCGCCGGCGCGGGCACGCTCTCGTCGCTCCCTTCTCCCGCCAGCGGGGAGGTGGCGTTCGCGGGGCGCTCGAACGTCGGCAAGTCGAGCCTCATCAACACGCTGGTCGAGCGCAAGGGGCTCGTCCGGACGAGCTCGAACCCCGGCTCGACGCGGCAGATCAACTTCTACGAGGCCCGGGCGCGCGACGGCGCGGTGTTCCATCTCGTGGATCTGCCGGGGTACGGCTTTACCCACCGCTCGAAGTCCGAGAAGGCGGCATGGGCGTCGCTGATCGAGGGGTACCTGCGCGGCCGCGTCACGCTCGCCGCGGTGCTGCTCCTCGTCGACGCGCGCCGGGGCCTCGAGGAGGACGATCTCGAGCTCATCCGCTTCATCGAGGCGTCGCGCGACGTCGCCCGACGGCCCGTGGAGCTGCTCCTCGTCGCGACGAAGCTCGACAAGGTGCCCCGCTCATCGGTCCGGCGCGCGCTGGATCAGCTCGCCTCCGCGGCCCCGAGGACCGCGGAAGGCGCGCTCCGCCGCGCGGTCGGCTTCTCGTCGATCACAGGAGAGGGCAGGCGCGATCTGTGGCTCGCGATCCGGCGCGCGACGCTGTTCGGCGTCGGCGTGCCGGAGGCGCGCAGCGACGCGACGGAGACGCGCAGCGACGCGACGGCGTCGAGCCACGGCGAAACGGCCGAGGATGGATGACGCTGCGCGGGTGCGCGACGCGCGCCGCATCGGCGCGTCGCGCCCTGGATCGGCGCCGATGGAGGTATTGACCCGCCCTCCGGCCGTCCATTAACGTGCGGCTCCTCCGGCTTCGCGGGGGAGTCAACAGAGCCGACAGTCACGCTGTCGCGCGGCGTTTTCAGCGCAGAACGCGCGCGGCGGCCCACGTTTCCACCGGCTGACCCTACGATGCCCGACTACTCCGGCCAGGTCACGCACGTCCACGCGTCGCTGACGCCGCTCTGGTGGATCCCGCTCCTGCCCCTGCTCGGCGCGGCGGTGAACGCGCTGTTCGGCCGGGCGCTGCAGCGGAGCGCGTTCGGGCGCGACCTGTCGAAGCGGCTCCACATCGGGAGCCTCGGCGTCACGCTCGTCGCCGTGGGCGCCATGCTGGGCGCCTTCGCGCTCGGGCTCGCGAACTTCGTCCAGCTCGCCGGGCTCGCGCCGGGCGAGCGCGCTCTCTACAGCTTCGCCTGGAAGATGGTCCGCATCGGGTCGCTCGACGCGAACTTCGCGTTCCTGATGGACCCGCTGAGCGGCGTGATGACGCTGATCATCACCGGCGTCGGCGCGCTCATCCATGTCTACGCCGCGGCGTACATGGAAGCGGAGCCGGCGTACTGGCGATTCTTCACGTACCTGAACCTCTTCGTCTTCTCGATGTTGCTCCTCGTCCTCGGGGACAACTTCATCGTGATGTTCTTCGGCTGGGAGGGCGTCGGCCTCTGCAGCTATCTGCTCATCGGGTTCTGGTACGGCGACTACAAGAAGGCCTCTGCCGGCATGAAGGCCTTCGTCGTGAACCGGGTCGGCGACTGGGGCTTCGTGTGCGGCCTCGCGCTCCTCTTCTGGGGCCTCGGCGCGAGGTGGCTCGACGACGGCCGGTACCTCTCCGACTACCGCGCGCGCTTCATCGCGGTGTCCGGGGAGGCGCACGGCGAGCAAGGCGCCTCCGCCGGGACGCGCGACGCGGCCGGGGGCAAGGCGGGGGAGCGCAGGACACAGCGGCTCGCGGGTGCGAAGGGCTCTCTCACCTTCACCGGTCACCCCGGCGCGCGCGTGTATCTCGGTATCGCGAACGCGGCGCAGCTCGCCTCGAACCCGCCGCCGTTCGGCGTCTCCCCCTTCATCCGCAAGGAGATCGACGCCGGGGTGCACTCGGTGGTGATCGTGCCGGGCGACGGCGCCGTGATCGGGGGCGACGGCCTCGAGATCGCCGCGATCGATCGGATGCGCGTCGAGCCGGGCAAGGAGGTCGTGGTGGCGACCGTGGGCTCGACGGTCACCTTCCGCGAGATCCACGATCAGCTCGTGATCAAGGACGCGAGCGGCAAGGCCTTCCTCAAGGATGCCCTCGAGTCGAAGACGGTGTGGGGCGGCGTCGCGCTGGTCACGCTGGCCTGCCTCTTCCTGTTCGTCGGCGCGGCGGGCAAGAGCGCCCAGATCCCCCTCCATGTCTGGCTGCCCGACGCGATGGCCGGCCCGACCCCCGTCTCCGCGCTGATCCACGCCGCCACCATGGTCACGGCCGGCGTCTACCTGATCGCGCGCCTCAACTTCGTCTACGCGCTGAGCCCGGTGGCCAGCGGGATCGTCGCGCTCGTCGGTGCCTCGACAGCGCTCTTCGCGGCCACGATCGGCTTCTTCCAGTACGACATCAAGAAGGTGCTCGCCTACAGCACGGTGAGCCAGCTCGGCTTCATGTTCATCGGGGTCGGCGTCGGGGCGTACTGGGCCGCCGTGTTCCACCTGATGACGCACGCCTTCTTCAAGGCGTGCCTCTTCCTCGGCTCGGGCTCGGTGATCCACGGGATGCACGCCGTGGAGCACGACGAGGCCGCGGCGCAGGACATGCGCAACATGGGCGGTCTGCGCCGCGTCATGCCGCGCACGGCGCGGACTTACCAGGTGGCGTGTATCGCCATCACCGCCGCGCCCATCCCGTTCCTCGCCGGGTTCTGGTCCAAGGACGAGATCCTCTGGAAGGCGTTCGGCACCGAGAATACAGGTCCGATCCCGGGGCTGCTGCTCTACGGGATGGGCCTGGCGGCGGCGCTCGGCACCTCGTTCTACATGTGGCGGAGCTACTACCTGACCTTCGAGGGGCCGCACGCCCGCAAGGAGATCAAGACGAAGGTCCACGAGTCGCCGGCGGCGATCACCGGGGTGCTCGCGGTCCTGGCGCTCCTGTCGGCGCTCGCCGGCGTGGTGTTCGGCTTCTCGAGCCACTTCATCGGCGGCCACGGCGAGCCCCTGCTGGAAGAGTGGCTCCATCCGGTGTTCGCCCACGCGGGCGTCTCGTTCCAGCGCCACGGGCTGGGGCTGGAGCTCGCGCTGATGGCGATCTCCGTCGGCGGCGCGATCGGCGCCTTCTCGCTCGCCCGCGCGCGTTACGGCGCGCGGCGCTCCCCGCGCTGGGAGTCCGAGGAGCGGCGGCTGCCGGGCTTCCAGCTCCTCTCGAACAAGTACTACGTCGACGAGATCTACGGCGCGACAGTGGTGCGCGCCTTCCTCTCGCTGCGCCTCTTCTTCGCCGAGATGGATCGGTGGATCGTCGACGGCCTCGTCAACGCCGTCGCGGTCCTGGCCCGGGCCGCGGCCTGGGTCACCGGCGCCATCGATCGGCACCTCGTCGACGGCGTCGTGAACGTCGTCGCCGAGGGCACGCTGAGCGCGGGAGAGAAGCTCCGCTCCCTGCAGACAGGGCGCATCCAGAGCTACATCTACTTTCTCCTGGGCGGCGTCGCCTTGTTCAGCATCGTTCATTATTTCCTGCGGTGAACGGCGGATGTCGAATCTCTCCTTCGTCAACATGTCTCGCGGATTCGCCCTCGCGAGCTCGGGCAGAGCCACCACGATGAAGCTCCTGATCTCCCTCCTGGCCGCGCTCTCCGTCGTGCTCGGGGCGGCGCTGCCCGCGCGGGCGCAGGCGCCGGGGGCGACCGAGCCGCGCGGCCAGATCGCGCTGCGCGCGGAGGCGACCGGCGCTCCGGTCGAGCTCGCCGCGAGCGGGCCGGACTTCGCTGGCTCGTTCACGATCGAGAACCGCGGCGACGGCCCCCTGAGGGTGACGCGGGTGATCGTGCGCACGTCGCCCGAGGATCCGCGCGTCCCGCCGGGCGTCAGCGCGGAGCTCGAGGGCGGCGGCGCCGCGGCGACCCTCGCGCCGGGCGCGAGCCGGAAGGTCCTCGTCCGGTGGAAGACCGCGGGCGCGCGCGCGCGCGAGCTCTACGGGCACGTCGTCGTCGAGTCGGACGCTGTCGCGGCCGGCGCGGCCGGCGTGGTGGAGCCAGCGCGGACCCTGGCGATGGGCATCCACGCGGAGCGCGGGCGCGGCCTCGGCTTCGTCGGCGACCACATCCTCTCGATCATGACGTTCCTGCCGCTGCTCGGGGTGGTCGCGGTCTTCCTCGCGCACGTCCTGCGCCTCCGGGACGACAGGAAGCTCCGGCTGATGACCGTCGTGCTGATGGGCGTGAACCTCGTCCTCGCGGGGTGGCTCTACGCCCAGTTCGACCGGGGCTTCACCGCGGCCGACGGCAACGACGGCTACCAGTTCATCGAGCACGGCGTGTGGATCCGCTCGCTGAACGTCGAGTATTTCGTCGGCGTCGACGGCGTGTCGATCTCGATGGTCCTCCTGACCGCGCTGATCTCGTTCGTGGGCGCCCTCGCGAGCTACAGCGTCCAGGATCAGCTCAAGGGCTATTTCGCCATGTACAACCTCCTCGTCACGGGGATGTTCGGCGTCTTCATCGCCCTCGACCTGTTCCTCTTCTTCGTGTTCTGGGAGGTGATGCTCCTGCCGATGTACTTCCTCATCGGCATCTGGGGCGGGCCGCGGCGCGAGTACGCGGCGATCAAATTCTTCCTCTACACGCTGGCCGGCAGCGTCTTCATGCTGCTCGCGTTCATCTGGTTCTACCTGAACGCCGGCCACACCTACCTGGTCGACGGCCAGGCGACCGAGCGCATCTTCTCGATCCCGGAGCTCTCGCGCGTCGCCTTCACGGCGCAGGGGCTGGAGATCCTCGGCATCGCCGCGGTGAAGGTGGTCTGGATCTGGCTCTTCGTCGGGTTCGCCATCAAGATCCCGATGTTCCCGTTCCACACGTGGCTGCCGGACGCCCACGTGGAGGCGCCCACGGCGATCAGCGTGATCCTCGCGGGGGTGCTCCTCAAGATGGGCACCTACGGCATCCTCCGCATCAACTTCTCCCTGCTGCCCGAGGCGACGCAGTGGGCCGCGCCGGCCATGGCGGCGTTCGGGGTGGTCAACATCCTCTACGGCGCCTTCTGCGCCATGGCGCAGAGCGACCTCAAGAAGCTCGTTGCCTACTCGTCCGTCAGCCACATGGGCTTCACGCTGCTCGCGCTCGGCGCGATGACGCCGCAGGGCATCCAGGCCTGCCTCGTCCAGATGTTCAACCACGGCCTGATCACCGGGATGCTCTTCACCCTGGTCGGCGTGATCTACGACCGCGTGCACACCCGCGACATCGACAAGTTCGGCGGCCTCGCCGCGGAGATGCCGCTCTACACGGCGCTCGTGGGCTTCGCGTTCATGGCGTCGCTCGGCCTGCCCGGCCTGTCGGGCTTCTGGGGCGAGGCGATGACGTTCATCGGCGCCTTCCCGCGCTACCGCGCCCTCACGATCCTCGCCGCCGTCGGCGTGATCGTCGCCGCGGCGTACCACCTCTGGGCGTTCCAGCGGATGTTCCTCGGCACGTTCCGCGCGTCGTGGCGGCAGAGCAAGTACCTCGAGCCGTTCGGCGGGAAGTTCCCCGAGATCAGCGGGCGGGAGCTCGCGTCGATCGCGCCGCTCGCGGCGCTGGTCCTCGTCCTCGGCTTCTGGCCGCGCCCGCTGCTCAGCCTCATCGACCGCGGCGCCCTCGAGGTGCACCGCCTCGTCGACAGGCCGGGGCAGTTCCAGATCGCCGGCGCGCCCGGCGTGGACAGCGCCGCGTCGGCCCGCGCCGCGCGGGCCCCGGAGGAGGGCGCCGCGGCGGGCCGGGGTGCCCTCGCCAGCGCCAGATAAGCCGTGGAAACCCGCACCCTCGACAACCTGGAGAGCCTCGCGTACTTCGCGCCGGAGCTCGGCCTCATCGCCGCCGTCCTGCTGCTCGTCGCGTGGGACCTCGCGGCGCCGGCGCGCCTCAAGCTCGGCGGCCTCGTGATCATCAGCCTCGCCGCGCTCGGCTGGTCGGGCGGGATGGGCGCGTACTTCCTGGCGAGCGACGCCGGGCCCCAGAACCTCTTCTACGGCCTGCTCGCGTTCGACCGCTTCTCGAACCTGTTCCGCGTGATCTTCGCGTTCGTCACCGCGGCGATCGTCCTCTTCTCGGTGCCGCCCTCGAAGGAGACGGGGGTCGAGCCCGAGCTCCGCCGCGAGACGGGCGAGTTCTTCGCGCTGATCCTCGCGCTCTCGCTCGGCATGAACCTCATGGCGGCGAGCCGCCACCTGCTGCTCATCTACCTGTCGCTCGAGCTCGTCAGCGTCATCAGCTTCGTGCTCGCGGGCTTCAAGATCAACGACGCGAAGTCGAGCGAGGCGGCGCTCAAATACGTCATCTTCGGCGGCGTCGCGTCGGGGATCATGCTCTACGGGATGAGCTGGATCTTCGGCATCACCGCGTCGATGCGCCTCGGCGAGTGCGCGGCCCGGATCGCCGAGCTCACCGCGCAGCAGGGCCGGGTGCCCGAGGTCGTCTTCGTCGGCACGGCCTGCATCCTCGCGGGCTTCGGCTACAAGATCAGCGCCGCGCCGTTCCACATGTGGACGCCGGACGTGTACGAGGGCGCGCCCACCCCGGTGACAGCGTTCCTCTCGGTCGGGCCGAAGGCGGCGGGCTTCGCCGTGCTGGTCCGCTTCTTCTGGGACGCGCTCGGCGCCGCGAGCGCGACGCCCGCCGTCGAGACGCCGTGGTCGGTGCTCGCCGGGTGCCTGGCGATGGCGACAATGACCATCGGCAACCTCTCGGCGCTCGGGCAGGAGAACGTGAAGCGCATGCTCGCCTACTCGAGCATCGCGCACGCCGGCTACATGCTGCTCGGCTTCTCCGTGTTCAGCGACGCCGGCCTCGCGGCGATCGCGTTCTACGTCGTCGCCTACTGCTTCATGAACCTCGGCGCGTTCATGGTGGTGATGGCCGTGGCCGAGACGAGCGGCGGGGACGAGACGCTCTCCGCCTTCCGGGGGCTCGGGCGCCGCGCGCCGCTCGTCGCGGCCTCGATGGCCGTGTTCCTGATCTCGCTCACCGGCCTGCCCCCGATGGTCGGCTTCGTCGGCAAGTTCTACCTCTTCTCGGCGCTGATCTCCGCCGGGGGCGCGTGGAACTGGGTCATGGCTGTCGTCGGCGTGGTGAACAGCGTGATCTCGCTCTTCTATTACGCGCGCGTGCTCCGCGCGATGTACCTCGAGCAGGGCGAGCGCACGGAGCCTGCGCCCGTGCGGCGGTTGCTCGGCGCGATGACCTGCGCGCTCGCGGTTCCGACCCTGCTGCTCGGGGTCTACTGGGGGCCCGTTTACGATTTCGTGGCGCGCTCGCTGACCATGATCCGCTGACCGCGGGCTGACATGCGCTGCTGGCCGCGCGCACCACGGAGGACGTGCGCCGACCGCGCGCCGCGCCGCCGTCGCCCCCGGCCGGCGCGCTCGCCGGACCGCACGCGGCGGTATCGATCTCCCGGCGATCCTTGCTAGTGTGCGCGCGCGTGGCCACGACGCAGGACGCGAGCTCTCCACAGGAACGCTTCACGCGGGGGGTTCGCCTCGTCCCGGGCGGCCTCGACATCGGCGGAAAGCTGGTCCCGCTGTACGCCGGCAGCCTGCATTACTGGCGGCTCGACCCGCCGGACTGGCGCGCCTGCCTCGAGGCGACGCGCGCGCTCGGCGTTCACCTGATCGACATCTATGTGCCGTGGGCCGTTCACGAGACCGGCCCGGGCCAGTTCGATTTCGGCCAGCTCGATCCGCGCCGCGACGTCGGCGCCTTCCTCCGGCTCGCGCGCGAGCTCGGCTTCTATGTCATCGCCCGCCCCGGCCCGCACATCAACGCGGAGCTCACCGGCTTCGGCATCCCCGAGCGCATCCTGTGGGACTCGAGCTGCCAGGCCCGCTCGGCGCGGAACAACCCGGTCGTGCTCCCGATGCTGCCGTACGGGTTCCCGGTGCCGAGCTACGCGAGCGACGCGTTCCACGACGAGGTCGCCCGTTACTTCCACGCGCTCGGCCCGGTGCTCCGGCCGCACCTCTATCCGGACGGGCCGATCGTGCTCGTCCAGATCGACAACGAGGGCGCGCTCTACTTCCGCGACGGGGCGTACGACCAGGACTACCACCCGGACGCGATCTCCCTCTACCGCGGGTTCCTGCGCGAGAAATACCGCACGATCGAGGCGCTCCAGCAGGCGTACGCGCGGCGGGCGGAGCCCGCGCCGGAGGGCGGCGCGCCCGAGGACGCCGCGGCGGCGCTCCTGCGCGCGGTCACCCGCGAGCGCGCGCCCGCCGACGAGGGCGATCTGCGGTTCGCGACCATCACGCCGCCGGTCGCCTTCGACGCCGAGACGCCGGCCGATCTCGCGCGCCACCTCGACTGGAGCGAGTTCCACGAGCACCTGCTCGAGACCGCCATGGGCCGCTTCGCGAACGCGCTCGCCGCGGCCGGCGTCGACGGCCTGCCCACGATGCACAACTTCCCGATGGGGCAGGAGGCGACGCCGCTGAACGCCGCCCGCATCTCGCGCGTCGTCGACCTTGTCGGCCTCGACTACTACAGCGTCGCGAGCCCGAGCAGCCGCCAGATCATCGCCCGCCGGACGAGCGAGCTCGCCGTGCGCTGCGAGGCGCTCTCGCTGCCGCCCTTCGCGTGCGAGATGGGCGCCGGCTTCCCGCCGTTCTTCCCGCCGCTCGAGGAGCGCGACAGCGTCTTCGTGATGATGGCGGCGCTCGCCTACGGGCTGCGCGGGTACAACATCTACATGGCGGTCGAGCGCGATCGCTGGATCGGCGCGCCGATCGACCCGCACGGCCGCCCGCGCCCGTTCGCCGCGTTCTGGCGGAAGCTCTCCGCGGCGCTCGAGGCGACGGCGTTCCACGCGCTCCGCCGCCCGGCGCCGGTGCGCATCGTCACCCCGCGCACCGAGCGCCGGCTGAGCCGCGTGATGCACGCGTTCGGCCCGCTCACCGGGGCCTTCTTCTCGATCCTGAACTTCGGCGCGCGCGACAGGTGCCTCGAGGACGACCTCGGCCTCGGCTACCCGCTCGCGGTCGAGTCCGACACGTTCGTGCGCGCGTTCGAGGAGGCGCTCGACGCGCGCGGCGTCCCCTACGCCCACGTGGGCGGCGAGGATCGCGACGTCTCGCTCGCCGGCGCGCGCTGGATCATCTGCGCCACCGCGGGCGGCCTGAGCCCCGAGCTGTTCGCGCGGCTCGAGGCGGCGGCGGGGCAGGGGACGCTGATCACGCTCGGCCCGCGCGAGCCCGCGTTCGACGGCGCCTTCCGCGAGCTCCCGCAGCCTTACGACCTGAAGCGGCTCCTCGCCCCCGGCCAGAACCTGCCGGCGTTGCTCCAGGACGATCCCGCGGCGGCGGACAGCGCGGTCTCGCGCGCCATCGACGCGCTCGGCCTGCCGACCTTCGCGTGCGATCCCAGCACCGTGTTCGCCACGCTGCACGAGGACGCGTCGGGCACCCCGCGGGTGCTCTTCCTGCTGAACCCGGAGGACGCGGACGTGGTGGCGCGCGTCACCGTGCGCGCGTCGCGGGCGCGCGACGTGCTGGACGACGCGCGCTTCGAGGCGCGTCGAGGGGCGCTGGAGGTGCGGCTCATGCCCCGCACCGTGCGCATGCTGGCGCTGGAGTGACGAGCGCGGGGGAGCGAGCCGGGGTTCGCTCCATGCATCCCTCGACATCGAGCGACACGCCGAGCGCGCCGATCCGGGCGCGAGCTCCTGGCCGTGGCCCGCGGTGAAGCGATCGTGGCCGTCGCCTGGAGGATCGAGGGCGGTCCCGGATGAGAGGGCGAGTTGAGCCGCCTCGACGCCAAGGGCGCGAGAAGAGATCTCCGAGGGGCTCCAGGCGTGCTTGGCGTCTTCGGCTGTGTCGTCCGGGCCGCTGCGCGCTGGCTCGTCAGCGGTCGAACCGCAGCGAGTTGCCCTCCGCGTCGCGGAAGCGGCCCATGCCGATCATGAGCGTGTCGATCAACGACCAGATGCCGAGTCCACCGCACGTCAGGAGCTTGGCGATGCCGAGGCCGGTCTGGCCGAGGTAGAAGCGATCGGCCCCCAGGGTGCCCAGGAAATACGAGAGCAGAAAGAGCGTGGACTGGCTCCTGGTCGGGTGACCGACGGGCGGGTCGCGCTTGAGCACGAGACCCTGGGCATCTCGCATGGAGCCCGTGCCGATCAGGATCATGTCGATGAGGGTCCAGAAGCCGAGACCACCGCACGTGAACAGCTTCAGGAGCCCGAGCCCGGTCTGGCCGAGGTAGAAGCGGTCGACGCCGAAGATCCCGAGAAACGCCGCGAGCAGGAAGGCTGTCGCCTGGTCCTTGTCCGAGGTGCCCTGGATCGGGCCGGGGTGCGATGGTCCGCCGCCGTACGCGGGCGGCGGCCCCCAGCCACCTCCCGGCGGCGCGCCCGGTCCTCCCGGCGGCGGTCCCCATCCACCTCCCGGCGGTCCGCCCGGCCCCCCGGGCGGCGCTCCCCAGCCAGCGCCCGGCGGCGGGTATCCCCCGCCGGGCGGCGCTCCCCAGCCAGCGCCCGGCGGCGGGTAGCCCCCACCGGCCGGCGGATATCCCCCTGCGGAGGGCGCGCCACCGCCGCCAGGGGTCACGCCCTGTCCGCCTGGCGTCGCGCCCTGCCCGCCTGGCGGGCTCGTCCCCCAGCCACCGCCGTTTCCCCAGCCATCGCCTCCGGGCGGAACCCCACCACCGCTCGTGCTCATCCTTGTTCCCTCCAGCGGACGTGGCGGCGATGGCTGTCGTGAGCCTTCGCGGTCGTCGGCCGAGCTTGACTGTATCGCGGAATCTGCGCGCTGCGCTCGCGCCGCCGTGGAAATTGCTGGTGTATGCCGAACGCCCACCCTACCTTGGGCGCGCAACGGGTCGCCGAGGGCGGCGCACAGGCAAGCGCACACGGCAATGAACGAATCTCAGTCCGATCGATGGCTGTCGTTTGCCCTCCGGGCGGGGCTCGTCGCGCTGTTCTTCTGGATGGTCAAAGGGCTGCTCGTCCCGGTCCTGCTCGGCGGCCTTGTCGCGCTCCTCGTCTCCCCCCTCCAGCGCCGCCTCTCGCCTCGACTCGGCCGCTTCCGCAGGTTCGCGCCCGCGATCTCCACGGTTGGCGTGGTCATCCTCGTGTGCATCCCGCTCACGGTCATCATCATCGAGGCCTCCGCCTCGATCAGCCGCTTCTTCGCCCGGGACTGGTCCAGCACCATCGAGCGCTTCCAGGGCATCCTCAACGACGGGCGGATCACGGGGCTGATCAACAGGGCGGGCCTGTCCGGGGACGACGTCCGCAACTACGTGAGCAACCTGTTCCAGCGGGTGGGCAGCTCGATGGCGGGCTTCGCCGGGGGCATGGTCGCCGCGGTGCCGCAGTCGATCGTCGACGCCTTCCTGTTCACCGTGGCGCTCTACTACCTGCTCCGCGACGGCGGCCTGCTGCTGCGCTGGCTGCTCACGCAGTCGCCGTTCCGGCACGAGGAGACGGACGTCCTCTTCTCCTCGATCCAGGACACGGTGCACGGCGCCGTGCTCGGCCTGCTCGCGACCGCCGCCGTCCAGGGGACGCTGACGACTGTCGCGCTCTTCGTCTTCAAGGTGCCGGGCGCGTTCCTGTTCGGCCTGCTGGCCACGCTGCTCTCGCTCGTGCCCATGATCGGGACCACGCCGGTGACGCTGGGCGCGGCCGTCTACCTGTTCATCGTCGGTCGCATCGGCGGCGGCATCGGCATGTGCGTCGCGGCCGGCCTGATCGGGCTCTCGGACAACGTCATCCGGCCGTGGGTGCAGAGCTCGCACGGCGGGATGCACCCGCTCATCGCCCTGCTCAGCATCTTCGGCGGCCTCGAGCTGTTTGGCGCGGCAGGCATCTTCATCGGCCCGGTCGTCGCCGCGATCGTGCTCTGGGCGGTCAACACGCGGTCCTCCATCGCTGGCTCGAGCCTCCCGCTCGGCCTGCACGCCTCGCAGCCGCCGCCGGCCTCGCTGGGGCCGACGTCGCGACCGCCGCCGACCTCCGGCGCGCCCCCGACGTCGCGACCGCCGCCGACCTCCGGCGCGCCCCCGACGTCGCGACCGCCGTCGTTCTGAGGCGGCAGCGCGCGGCACGCCCGGCGCGCGCGGCGCACGCTCACCAGCGCTCGATGCGGTATCCGCGCCGCTCGGCGACGCGGCGCAGCCTGGGATCGGGGTTGACGGCGACCGGCGCGGCGACGAGCTCGAGGAGCGGCAGATCGCTGATGCTGTCCGTGTAGAACGTCGCGTCCTCCAGCCGGAACCCCTGCGCGTCGGCGAGCGCCCGCGCGCGCGCGACCTTGCCCTCTCCGAAGCAGAGCGGCTGCTCGGCGCGGCCGGTGAAGCGCCCGTGCTCGTCGATCTCGAGCACGCTCGAGACGAGGTGCTCGATCCCGAGCCGCCTGGCGAGCGGGTGCGAGGCGTAGCGCGACGCGCCGGTCACGATGGCGCAGAGGTCTCCTGCTGCCTTGTGGCGCCTCACGGCCTCGCGCCCCCCGTCGGCGATGTGCGGCTCGACGTGGAGCCGGAACCAGTCGTCGCAGCGGGCCGCCATGACGGTCTCGGGCATGCCTTCGAGCGAGACCAGCGCCCGCTCGGCGACCTTCACGGCGTCGAGCACGCCGAGCGTGTACTGCCCGACCCAGTAGAGGGTCCTCAGCAGATCGCGCGTCGTCGCCTCGCCGATCTGGCGCTGGTACTTCACGTAGAGGCTCGCCGTCTCCTTGCGCAGCAGCGTGCGGTCCATGTCGAACAGCGCCGCGCGCCGGCGCGCCGCGCGGCCGCCCTGCGGC
>NZ_JEMA01001021.1:0-393 GCF_001589285.1 Sorangium cellulosum
CGGCCGCCCGCGGCCCAGCCTGGGGCCCTCCGCGCGCCGGTCCGGCTGCCCGCGATCGCGGTCCTCGCCGGTTATACAGGCGCGAACTTCAGCGGCGAGGCGCCCTGGCAGAGCGCCGCGGCGCTCCGCGCCTCCTGGGCGCCGGTGGACGGCGCCGTCGTCGGCCTGGGCTACGAGCTGATGCCCGCGACCACGATCGGCGACGAGGAGTCCGGGTTCGAGCTCGCGCGCCACCCGGTGACAACCACCGGTCAGATCCGGCTGCGCCTGCCGCTCGGCATCGACCTGCAGCTCGGGGCGCGCGCCAGCGTCGATGTCGTCCAGCGCGTCCCGCAGGGCGACGCGACGCCGCCCGCGCGGCAGCCGCAGGCGGCCCCGCCGTACCCGCCCCCG
>NZ_JEMA01001021.1:414-1821 GCF_001589285.1 Sorangium cellulosum
CCCCGCCGTACCCGCCCCCGCCGTACCCGTATCCCCCGCCGTACCCGTACCCGCGGCACCCGTACCCCCCGCCGTACCCGTACCCCCGGTGGCCGCCGCCGACGACATGGCCGCGGATGGCGCCCCAGGAGCTGCCGCCGCTGGAGACCCAGACCGACGTGCTCGTCAGCGTCGCGCCTGTCGCGGAGCTCGGGTACCCGCTCAGCGAGCGGCTTCGCCTCAAGGCGATGCTGGGCGTGGACTTCCTCCTGACGCAGCCCGACGGCTCCGTGCACCCGAGCCTCGCGCTCCAGCCCCACCCGGTGCGGGTCGTCGCGGGCCTCGGGCTGGAGCTCGGGCTCGCCCTGCCAGCGCCGCCCGCAGCGGCGGGTGGGGTCAGGCGGTGAGCGCCCGCGCCGCGTGAGCCGACGCAGAAAGAAAATTGACCCGGTTCGGCCGAGACGCCGCACCAGGTCACGGCGATGGACGCTGAGCACTCACGAGCGCTTCGCGCGAGCCTCGGGCCGATGCCCGAGCTGCGCCTGGCCAGCGCCATGACGCGCCCCCTCCCCCCCGCGGCCCCCTCGGCCTCCGTGACGACCGTGCCGCTCGACCTCGAGCGGATGCGCCGCGCCGGCGCGGGGGACACCGCGGCCCAGGCCTGGCTCATGACGCAGGTGATGTCGCGGGTGCGCCGGATCGCGCGCGCGTTCCTCCGCAGCTCGGCCGACGCGGACGACGCCGCGCAGCTCGCCCTGCTCGCGATCCTCGAGAGCGCCTCGACCTACCGCGGCGAGGCCGCCGTCGAGGCCTGGGCCAGGCGCATCGCCGTGCGGACCGTCCTCCGGTACGTCAAGCAGCAGCGCCGGGAGGGCGCGCCGGTCGCGCCGGAGAGCGCGATCGACGAGGAGGTCGCCCAGGCACCCCACCAGCCCCCGTTCGAGGCCCTCCCGCGCGAGGCGCGCGCGTACCTCGACGCGCTGCCCGAGGCGCAGCGCGACGTGATCATCCTGCACCACGCGCTCGACTACTCCATCGACGAGATCGCTGGCATGACCGACGTCAGCCCCGACACGGTGAAGAGCAGGCTCCGCCTCGGGATCGGCGCGCTCCGCAAGCAGGTGCGCCAGGACATGGCCGTCGGCCGCAAGAGGACAGCATGACAGGTACGCAGAAGTCCGAGATCGACCTGGACCGCCTGCCCGCCATCCTCGCCGCCGAGGCGCGCGGCGAGCCGATCGGCGCAGGGGACGCAGAGCTCCTCCGCCGCGCCGAGGCGGACGACCCCGCGCTGCGCGCCGAGGCGCCGCTGTGGGCCGCGATCGGCAAGCTCGGCGACCCGCGCGCCGACGGCCACGNGCAAGCTCGGCGACCCGCGCGCCGACGGCCACGAGCTCAGCGACGCCGTCATGCTCCAGCGGGTGCTCG
>NZ_JEMA01001022.1 GCF_001589285.1 Sorangium cellulosum
GGGCCTGGCAGCGCAGATCGAGCTCATCCGCCCGCTGCTCCTGGCCCGCCGCGTCGACGTCCTGGCCCACCTCGACCGACACCGGCTGGCGTTCGCGGAGGACCCCAGCAACACCGACCCACGCTTCACCCGCGTTCGCGTCCGCCGCGAGCTGCTCCCGCTGCTGGAGGACCTATCACCGGCGATCGTCGAGCACCTCTGCGCGCTCTCGGACATGCTCGTCGCCGGCCGAGAGCGCCCGTCGGACGACGATCCGGCCGTCCTCGACGGCGGCGAGCCGCTGTCGATCCCGCTCGGTCGGGCGCAGCGCTTCGCGATCGAGCGGGCTCGCAAGCTCGGGCGTCCGTTGCGCGTCCGCGTCCGCGGCGGCGGGGAGATCTCCCTGGGCTTTCCAGAGGAGTCCAGCGTGCTTATCGAGGACAGGTCCACACGTCGCGGGGCCTGACCGCATGCACCCCCACCCGCGGCCCCTGTCGAGATCCCCTTTTTTCGCTGTGTCACCGCGGGGAGTACCCGCGGTCGACGACCGAGCTGACGGGTGGCATGCTGACTGGAACACGCGTACAATTTCGGTACACGCCGGCTCGCCGCGCGAGTCTAGAGGGTCCTCGTGAAGCAATCGCACAAGACGCTGCTGCTCTGGGTTCTGCTGATCATGATGTTCTTGGCGATCTGGCAGTTCTTGAGCCCGGATCGCCCGCCCGCCACGCCTGTCGCGTTCAGCGAGTTCATGGGCCTGGTCCAGGTCGAGGCCAAGGACAAGGATCCGCACGTCGAGTCGGTCACGATCAAGGACCGCGAGTACACCTTCTGGGTCAAGGACCCGAAGAGCGGAGCCAAGACCAAGAAGGTCACGATCGGGCCTGACAACGCCGACGAGATCACGAAGACGATCGTCGACAACAAGGTCGCCGTGTACTTCGAGAAGGAGGAGGCGTCGCCCTTCTGGCCGGGGGCGATCATGTACCTCCTGCCGACGATCTTCCTGCTCGTGATGTTCTACCTGTTCATGCGCCAGCTCCAGGCCGGCGGCGGCAAGGCGATGAGCTTCGGCAAGTCGCGCGCCCGGCTGCTCAGCGAGGCGCAGAACAAGGTGACGTTCGCCGACGTCGCGGGCATCGACGAGGCGAAGGACGAGCTCGAGGAGATCATCGCGTTCCTCAAGGACCCGAAGAAGTTCCAGAAGCTCGGCGGCCGGATCCCGAAGGGCGTGCTCATGATGGGCCCCCCCGGGACGGGCAAGACGCTCCTCGCGCGCGCGATCGCCGGCGAGGCGGGCGTGCCGTTCTTCTCGATCTCCGGCTCGGATTTCGTCGAGATGTTCGTCGGCGTCGGCGCGAGCCGGGTGCGCGACCTGTTCGAGCAGGGCAAGAAGCACGCGCCGTGCATCATCTTCATCGATGAGATCGACGCGGTCGGCCGCCACCGCGGCGCGGGCCTCGGCGGTGGTCACGACGAGCGCGAGCAGACGCTGAACCAGCTCCTCGTCGAGATGGACGGCTTCGAGTCGAACGAGGGCGTGATCATCGTCGCCGCGACGAACCGCCCCGACGTCCTCGACCCCGCGATCCTGCGGCCTGGCCGCTTCGACCGCCGCATCGTCGTGAACCGCCCCGACGTGCGCGGCCGCGAGGGCATCCTCCGTGTGCACACGAAGAAGGTCCCGCTCGGCACCGACGTCGACATGGAGATCCTGGCGCGCGGCACGCCCGGCTTCGTGGGCGCCGACATCGAGAACCTGGTCAACGAGGCGGCCTTGCTCGCGGCGCGTCAGGACAAGGACGTCGTCACGATGGTCGACTTCGAGATGGCCAAGGACAAGGTGCTGATGGGCGCCGAGCGCCGCAGCATGGTCATCAGCGACGAGGAGAAGCGGACCACGGCCTACCACGAGGCCGGGCACGCGCTGGTCGCGAAGCTGCTCGAGAAGTTCTCGGATCCGGTCCACAAGGTGACGATCATCCCGCGCGGGCCGGCGCTGGGCCTCACGCAGCAGCTCCCGAAGGAGGACCGGCTCAGCATGTCGCGCGACTTCGCCAAGGCGCGCCTGTCGGTCCTGATGGGCGGCCGCGTGGCGGAGGAGATCGTGTTCGGCCAGTTCACGACGGGCGCGGGCAACGACATCAAGCAGGCGTCGAACCTGGCGCGGCGCATGGTGACCGAGTTCGGCATGAGCGACGTCATCGGGCCGATCTCGTACGGCGCGGACGAGGAGAGCGTCTTCCTCGGGCGCGACTTCACGAGCCGGCGCCGCGACTACTCGGAGACGATCGCCAACCAGATCGACGACGAGGTGCGGCGGTTCATCCTCGACGCCCACGCCGAGGCGCGGCAGCTCCTCACGGACAACCGCGAGATCCTCGAGCGGCTCGCCACGGCGCTCCTGGAGCGCGAGACGCTGGACGCCGAGGAGGTCGACGCCATCGTCTCCGGCCGCGAGCTGCCGCAGCGCCAGCGCGTCGTGATCCCGAGCTACAGCGATCGCGATCGGGCCGCCAAGGAGAAGCGCCGCGCGGCCAGCATCTTCGGCACCCCGAAGCCCGCCCCGAGCACCTGAGCGCACGAAGCGCGGGGGCAGCGCCCGACCCTCGGGCAGCCCCCGCGCCGCCGGCGCCGCGCGCACGGCGCGGCGCACGACGCGCCTCGAACCCCCATCCCATCAGCGCAGCGACACACGCGGCAGCGACACACGCGCGGCCGGCGCGCCCCCGGTTCGTCTCAGGGGGCGCGCAACGTCGCCTGCAGGAACGCCCAGTGCTGCAGATCGGCCGGGCGGCCGTCCTCGTGGGCGCGGTTCGCGTTCCTGAAGATCGCCTGGGCGCCGTCGCCGAAGAGGAACAGGCCGTAGCCGAGCGCGAAGCGCACCGGCTCCCACGGCTGGAGCGAGAGCGAGACGTCGATCTCGTGGCCCAGCGTCTGGCTCTCGTTGTCCTCGGCGGCGCCGACGGGGAGGAGGCGCGAGGTCACCCACCTGCCCCTGGGGGAGGCGAGGCCGACGAACGCATACCCGGCGGCGATGGTCATCGGTTCGAACGGGGAGGCGCGGACGCCTCCGCCCGCCTCGATCACGTTCGACCACGCGTAGAGCCCCATGGGGCCGTGGTTGTCCTGCGCGTCGGGCAGGATCGGATCGAAGCGGCGCTGCGTCTCGCCCACCTCGAGCGCGCCATCGTCGCCCGTGGCGTAGGCGCCGCGGGCGCTGAAGGTGAGGTGGGCGGGGAGGGCCGTCTCGAGCTCGGCGCGCGCAGCGGCCGCGAACCCGCCGAGCGGGCGGTCGGCCGAGAACGTGGAGATGCGGCCGAGCTCGTAGGCCCCTTCGACCGCATAGCGAAAGCCCCGGTGGTCGCCGGAGACGCGCGCGTCGAGGACGACGGTATCTCCGGGCGTGAGCCAGCTCGGGCGCGGCTCCCGCGCGATGCGCGCGAGGGCCGTGGCCTCGAGGTGGAGCAGCGGAGCGACGTGCCAGATCGCGTTCAGGCCGTAGAGCTGGGTCCCCGTCCCGGCGGAGATGGGCTTGCGCGTCCCGGCCACCTCGGGCGAGGCGCCGCCCGGCGCGGCCAGGAGCACGGCGATCGCCTCGAGGTCGACGTTGCCGAGCTGCACCCCCGCGCGCACCCCGTCGAGCGAGCGCGCGGCGAGCGTCTCGTCGTTCGCCCCGATCAGCCGACCATCGCCCCACGCGATCCGCTGCCGGCCCAGCCGCACGAAGGCGCGGCGGCCGGAGCGCGTGTGCAGATCGATGTACGCCTCGTAGGGCGCCGTCTCCGGGAGGGCCGGCTCGCCCGCCCCGACGAAGATCGCGTCGTCGCTCCCCCAGAGCCGCGCGTCCTGCAGCGTGAGGACGCCCGTGATGGGCCCGTGATCGACGGCCAGCCCGAGGCGCGCGCGCTGGGCGACGAACCACTGGGTCTTGACGACGTTGCCGGTGTCGAGGAGCGGCGGCATCGCGCCCCCGAAGCCCTCGGCGAGCACCGCGTTCGAGCTGTAGATGTCGCCGCCCGTGTCCACCGGGTAGCGGCGGAACTCGCTGCGCATCCGGAGCTCCACCGACGGGCGGAGCGTGAACGCGCCGAGGGGCACGCCCTCCGACTGCGCCGCCGCGCTCCGGGGCGCGAGCGCGAGGAGCGCCGATCCCAGAGCGATGGAGGCGAACGGCAGGGATCGGATCATCAGCAGGGAGGGCCGGAGCGCGGGTCGTCGAACGGCAGGTGTGCGGTCTGGCGCGCGGTGTTCAGGCGGGCCGCGCTCCTGGGAGCGCTGGCGGAGGATAGGCGTCCGGGCGCTCGTCGGACAAGTGGGGAAGCGGCGCTGGTCCTGTCCGACGGCGCCTGATCCTGACAGGGCGACCCCTTGCGCCGCGCCGGCGTCAGGGATCGAAATCGTCCCCGCCGTGCGCCGGCGGGGGCGGCGGCTTCGGCGGCTTGGGTGTGTCCCCTGCGCTGCTCCCGCGTCGCGGCGGCGCCTTCGCGCTGCCGGCGGGCTGCCTCGGCGGCTGTCGGCGGGTCGCGCCGCGCCGCGCGGGCGCAGCGCCCGCGTCGATCGCGAGCACCAGGTCGAGCGCGAGCTTCGACGCCCTGCCGGCGTGCCGCTCTGCGACGGCGCTCGCCTCGGCGAGCACGCGCTCGGCCGCCTCGAGCTCGCGCTTCACCTCGCGGCGCCGCGGGTCGCCCGCGAGGGCCTCGGCCGACCCGGTCGCGAGCGACGCCCGCCTCTTCTCGAGCTCCGCGGCGCGCCTCGACAGCTCGCCGAGCTGCCTCGACGTCGCGACGGAGCTCTTCAAGGACGCCTCGATGGCCTCGACGAGCTTCCTGTCGTCCGCGTCGAGCGAGCGTCCGCCGCGGGCGCTCACGAGCCGCGCTTCTGGCACGAGCTCGACCCGGAACAGCACACCCGACGCGCGGAGCTCGGCGGTGCGCGCGCGCGCCGCTTCGAGCACCGCGTCGTCGGTCGACCTCGGATCGAGCCCCACCGCGCGCGCGAGGTCGGCGTGCGCCGCGCGCGCGAGCTCCTCGGCCTTCATCGATTCCTCGCGGACCTCCCGCGTGGCCTCGAAGAGCTCGTCGTAGGGCTGCTTGCCCGTGCGGAGGGCTCGCCCCTGCTCGATCTGCGAGGGCTGCGCGGCGCACGCGGCGAGCAGGGGCGCGTGCGCCGCGACGAGCAGCAGCGCGAGCGCGGCCGCGCGGAGCCGGCACGCACGATCCGGGGTCCTCGTCATCCACATTGAAGGATGACCCCCCAGAGCTCGTAGCTCGCGGCGGGCTTCGAGAGGAACACCACGCCCACGTAGCCCGATCGCGGCGCGACGCCGAGCACGCCCTGCCCGAAGTTCCCTGCCGGGGGCGAGAGCGCGATCGGATCCCCGATCGGGGCGAGGCTGGAGGAGAGCGTCTGCGCGCGCATGGCGCGGCTCCCCGGCGGGCCTTCGGTCCACACGAGGAGCCAGCGCCCGTCGCTGAGCCCCGCGATGTCCGGCGCGAACGCGTCGCCCCCGGGGCCCCCGGAAGGCAGCGGGATCACCTGGGTCGACGTGGGGAGGGTGCCCGCGGGGGCCTGACCGGCGCGGATCTCCCAGCGCCCATCGGCCGGTCGGTCCGCGAACACGACGGCGAGATCGCGCTCGTTCCAGCCGAGCGACGGCTTGCCGACCGAGCCTCCGGAGCCCGCCACCCGGGTGAGCTCACCGAGGGGCTTGCGCTCGGCGTCGAGCCAGCCCGCCCACACGGCCTTCTCGCGGCGGAACGCGACCGCGTGACCGCGCGACCCGGCCGCGATCGCGCGCGGCGCCTCGAGCGGCTCGTCGCCCTGCACCGGCCACAGCGTGAGGGGCGCGGCGCCCGGGTTGTCGGCCGCCACGACGGCGCCGTCCGCCAGGCCGACGACGAACGGACGTGGCCCCGGGACATTGACCGGAGAGCGGATGGCCTGCTGCGCTGCCGTGAGCACGGTGAAGCTGTCCTCGACGGGCGAGATGCTCACGATGTCGGCGGCCTCTCGGTTCGAGAAGCGCTCGTTCCGCTCCCCGGTCGCGGGATCGATCTCGAGGCCGACGGCCTCCATGGAGCTCTTGGCGTAGCCCACCACGAGCTTGCCGCCCTTCGTCGCCGTGACCTCGAAGGGGATGCTCTTCGCCACGAGCGGCGCCCATTGCTGCGGCTGGCGCGCCACCCAGCAGGGCTTCGGCGGGGCGGGGATCGCGGCGCGCGCGGCGTCCTGCGCGGCGCCGAGCGCGGCGCGCGCGGTGCCGACCGGCGCGGTCCGGGGGGAGGCGACGGAGTGGCGGCCCGCGAAGAAGGCGACGATGCTCATGAGCACCGCGGCCCCGCCGAGGCCGATGAGCGAGGAGACCGGCACGGGCACCGCCGCGGAAGACGGCTTGCCTTTGCCCTGCGCGGGCGAGCTCAGACCGCCGGCGCGCGCGGGCTGAGCGCGCCGCGCCGCGAGCGCGCGGGGGTCGAGCGCTGGCGCGCCGTGGCTCGATCCCGCGCCGGAGCTGCGATCGTCTCGCTGGCCGGGCGTCGGGGGCGCGTCGGCGCCTGCCGAGCTGCGCTGCGGGCCCTGGAGCCCGGGCAGCAAGCCCGGCCACGATCGCGGCTGCGGCGCGCCTGCGCCGGTGCCGGCCGACGGGATCGTCGCGTACTCGCGGCGCCCCTGGGCGCTCTCCGCGGCGGTCACGGGGGCGCTGGGCAGCGGCGAGCGCTTCGTCTCGTCGGGCGCGGGCGCCGCGGGGCGCTCCTTGGTCTCGCTGTGCTGCACCGTGGTCGACGCCGGGCTCGCGCCGAGCGCACGGCTCGCCGACGGATCCCGACCGTCGTTCGCCGTCGTGCCTTCGGCGCTGCGGGGCAGGGGACCGTCGGCGGGCGGCACGGGGCTCGCGGGTCGAGGTCCAGGGGACGCGACCGCCGTGGCGGCGGCGCTCGAGGCGTGTGCTGCATCGGAGGGGAGCGCCGAGGCGGCCAGAGGAGGCGCTGGGACGGGCTGCGGCGTCGCGCGGGGAGCCTCTGCAGGGGGGCGCGGCGGCGGCGCGGGCAGCGTCCCGAGGCGGGCGAGGGCCTTTGCGCCGGCCGCTGTCTGCGCCGACGTTTCGGGCGCGCGCGCGCGGGCCGCCTTCTTCGCTGCCATCGCGGGGAACCGGACCGGCACTGGAGGCGGCGGCACCGAGCGCCCCCCCGCGAGCGCGGGTCGTCTCGTGGCCCCGCTGGAGCTGGACGGCGGCGTCGGGAGGGGCTTGCCGGCGCCCTGCTCCGCGCCGCCCGCTGCGCCATCGCGCCCGAGGTTGCTCGGTGCAACGCCAGCGGGCGCCGCATCGCGCCCGGGGGGGAGGGGCGGCGGCTGGGGGGGTCTCGCCGCGGAGCGCGACGCCGGGCTGCCCGCGGCCTTCGGCGGCGCGCCCGGCCTGCTGGGCGCGGCTGCGCCAGGTGCCCGCATCGGCGCATGCCCCTCTTCTGCCGTCGCGGTGGCGCCGCCCCCGGCGACGCCGGCGTCCGCGGCCGGACGATCGACGGCCGATGTCTCCTCGCGTTCTTCTGATTCCGAGGGGAGCCTCGGCGCGCGGGGAATCACGGGGGCTCCCTGGTCGCCCGCGGAGGTGCTGTCGTAGCGGGGGAGCTGCGTGATCGCCCGGGCGACCCCCGCGTCGAACGTCCCGCCGGCCGACGGCACGACGATCGGCGCGCTCGGTCCGCTGGCCGGCGCGTCTGCCGGCGCATCGACCCCCGTGAGCGTCCTCATGGACTCGCGCTTGCGCGGCGGTGGGGGCGGCGGGTGAGGTCGCGACGTCGCCCTGGGCGCCTGCGTCGGCGGCTTCCGCTCGTTGGCGGGCCTGTCCGCGGGGGCTGGGCCGACGCGCTGAGCGCCGCGGGCGGGCGCCGGATCCAGGTCCTCGACGAGCTCGAGATCCAGCTCCACGCTGCTCTCGCGAGCGGGCTCCTTCAGGGCGGCCGGCTTCTCGGGGGCAGCGGTGCCCGCCTCGGGTTTGCGCCGGAGCTGCGCGGCGTCGGCGAGCTCCGGCTGCCTGGACGCAGGCGCCCACGCTTCCATGCCCTGGCGCCACACCAGCGTGGAACCCGGGATGACCCCGGCAGCCAGGGCGCTGCGCAGCTCAGCGGTGCTCACGAGCCGCTGGACGCCGCGCTCATCCGTCCACCTCCACGCGCTCAACGGGGGCCCCTCCTCCAACGGCGGGAGCGCCGGAATTCCAAGACGTGGTCCACGACGCGGCGATCGTACCGCGCGTCGTTTGCAAAGAGACATTCTTTCGTCCGCTCACGCAACTGTGCCCCCGCGTCCGACGAAGATCGCGCTCGTAGCCCATGAGCCCCGCCCGCGCCGTCGTCGCCGCCGTCCGCGCCTTGGCCGCTGTCGCTGCGCGCGCGCTCAGCCCGTCGTCCTGCGCCGGCTGCGACACCCCTGTCGCGGACGCCGCGGTGTTTTGCTCCGACTGCGCGCGTACCGCCGTCCCTTACGCGGAGCGCCCGCCGCAGGGGACGGCGGGCTCCGGCGCCGCCGACGGCCCTCTCCTCGCGTTCGCCCCGTTCGCCGGGGCGCTGGCGGACGGAATCCGACGTTTCAAGTACGGGGATCGCCCGGATCTCGCGCGTCCGTTCGGCCGGCTGCTGCTCTGCGCGGCGCGCGATGCAGGGCTGCGCGCGGACCTCGTGGTTCCGGTCCCGCTTCATCCGCGCCGCCTGGCCGAGCGCGGCTACAATCAGGCTGCATTGCTGGCCGCGCATGTCGCTGACGGACTCGAGGCTTCGTTTGCTCCGCGGGCGCTCTGTCGTGTCCGATCCACGGCGCAGCAGGCGCAGCTCCCGCGCGACCGTCGCCTGGAGAACGTGGCGGGGGCGTTCCGTGTCCGCGCGCCGGAGCGCGTCCAGCGGCAGAGCATCGCGCTCATCGACGACGTGGCCACGACGGGCGCCACGCTCGCTGCGTGCCGTGATGCGCTTCTCGGCGCGGGAGCTGCTTCGGTGACCTACCTCGTGCTGGCTGCGGCCGAGAGCGGTGCGGACGAGCTCAGAAGCTCTCCTCCGTCAGCGCGCCGCACTTGACGCGCACGCTCCTGCCTTCGGCGAGCCACCGCGTGCCGTTGGGCGTCGGCTCGCCGACGCGCACGAAAAAACGTCCGCAGCGCACCTCGATGGGCTGGTTGCTGGGGCCTACCGCCACGCCCATGACGTAGACGGTCGCATTCCGAGAGAAGTTGAGCTTGAGAAGGCCGTGTCCACTCCGCGGGGGCGGGGGAGCGGGGGCCGCAGCTTGGGCGGCGGGTTGCGGTGGAGGGGGAGCCTCGGCGGGGGGCTGAGCGGGAGGGGGAGAAGCCTCAGGGCCTGGCAGCTGGGGGGCGGTTTGCGCCGGCTTAGTTCCGTCCTGGACTGCACGTGCTGGGAGCGGGGTTGCTGTCTGTACAGGAACGGCCTCTTGCCTCGACATCGCCGCGGCGGTGCTCGTAGGTCCACCGGTCGCTGAAGCCTCCGGCGGAGCCTGTCGGCCCGGTGACGCCAGTCCGGGCAGGGCTGTCTCGACCGTGCGGATCCCCAGCGCAAACACGACGGTGGCCGTCGTGAGCGCAATCCCGATGGTGCTCAGCGGCGAGAGTGGTTTCGACGGAGAGCCCTGCGCCGACCCAGGTTGAGGCGCGTCCGCCGACCCAGGTTGAGGCGCGTCCGCCGACCCCGCGTCCGCCGACCCAGGTTGAGGCGCGCCCGCCGACCCAGGTTGGGGCGCGCCCACCGACCCAGGTTGGGGCTCGGGCGGCACCGACCCAGGTTGGGGCTCGGGCGGCACCGACCCAGGTTGGGGCTCGGGCGGCACCGACCCAGGTTGGGGCGGCGGCTCCGCCAACCCAGGTTGAGGCGCGTCCGNGGCGGCTCCGCCAACCCAGGTTGAGGCGCGTCCGGAGGCGCGTCCGCGTCCGTCGAGAACATCGGCCGTCAGTCTAGCGGCATCGTCCCTCACCGAAGCGAGCTCTCCCGCTCGGCGGGCCATCGGAGCGTTCCCGTCGGATCCACGCCGAAGCAAGCGCAAACGCCATCTGTGTGCTGGAATACATTCGTGTACGTCGACGCACATCCACTGACGTGGATTCGCAAGAGATCGCCGCTCGGCCGTCGCGTGTTGGCCGCAGCCGTGCTCGACACCCTCGGGCTGCTGGACCGGTTCCTATGGCTTCGCGCAAAGCTCCGGCTGCCCGTGCTCTCCGTGTTCACCTACCACCGCATCGCGGAGCCCTCGGACGTCGCCGAGCTCGATCCCGGGGTCGCCGAGGTGAGCGCCCGCGAGTTCGAGGAGCAACTCGCGGTCATCAAGACGCACTGCACCGTGGTTTCGCTCCGGGACGTGCGTCTCCTCGCCAAGGGCCGCAAGCCCCCGCCGAACCCCGTCATGGTCGCGTTCGACGACGGCTACCGGGACAACCACGACGTCGCGCTGCCCCTCCTGAAACGCGCAGGCGTCACGGCCACCTTCTTCATCGCCACCGACTACCCCGACAGCGGCCGCCTCTACTGGTGGGATCGCGTCGCCCTCCTCATGCACCGGTGCCGGCGCCCGCGCGTCGACATCGCTTACCCCGCGACGCTCATGCTCGAGCCCCTGCGCGACCCCATCGCCGCGGCGACGCGGGTCTGCCGGGCCATCAAGCGCACCTCCGGCCTCGACATCGAGCGCCTGTGGGATGAGCTCGAGCGCGCCACCGGGGTGTCGATCGACCTCTGCGAGGAGCGCGCGCTCGCGGCCAGGACGATCATGGACTGGAAGCAGATCGCGGCGCTGCGGCGGGCCGGCATGGACGTGCAGTCGCACTCGCACAGGCACCGTGTCCTCCAGACGCTGTCGCCCGAGGAGGCCACGCGCGATCTCTCGCGCTCCCGTCGCGTGCTCTCCGAGGTCCTGAGCGAGGCGGTGCACGCGGTCGCGTACCCCGTCGGATACAGCCTGTGCGGCGCGTTTCACCGCGCCGTGAGGGAGGCGGGCTTCGAGCTCGGCTTCACCAACAACTCCGGCCTTTGCGTGCTCTCGTCCTTCGACCCCCTGAATTTCCCGCGCGTCGCCATGGATCGCGGGCAGATCGGCGCGCTCTTCAAGCTGAAGCTGCTCATCGGCCAGCGGCCCGGCTCCCGGGCCGCCCCATGACCGAGCAGCGACAGCGCAGCGCCGGGCGCCGCGCTCGCCGAGCGCCGTCGCTCGCTCGAGGCTGCCCCACCCGACGCGCGCGTGGCCTGGGCTGTGCACGTGCACCGTCGCTGGGCCGGCTCTGCACGCGCATGGCCTCGACGGGCCCGGAACACCTGCTTCGCAGCCTGTTCGACGAAGGGAGGCTCTCGTGAAACGCACGATCCGTGGTCCCAGCTTCCGCGCCGCCGCCTTCAGGCTCGGCGTGGCCTCGCTGATCGCCGCAGCCCTCGCCTCAGGATGCGGCGGCTCGCCGCCGCCTGCGGCTTCCGCGAAGGCGACCGCGCGGCCCGCCCCGGCGGCGCGCGACGGGCAGGGGGCGCGGACGGCGGCCGTCGAGCAACGCGCGCAGCGCGAGGCGCAGCGCGCGTGGTGCGTGTACCTCGAGGAGCTCTACGAGCGGGCCTCCGAGCAGGCGAACGGCTGGCCGAAGTTCGAGGAGTGCACCCAGCGGACGACGATGGCCTCGCCGAGGATGCTCCGCGCCACCTCGGAGTGCTCGCTGGCAGCGCTGCGGCGGTTCGAGGGCGATCCCTTCACCCCGGCCTACGCGGAGGAGGTGAGCCGCTGCGGCGCCGAGGCGATGACGGCCACCTCGCTCCCCCGCTCCGATCTCGCCCCCTACATGGCCGTCCTCTGCGGCCGCCTCGCGGGCTGCGGAGACCTCGACTACGCCACGTGCCGGCAGAGCCTCGAGGACGGGCTCGGCCCGCAGCTCGAGCGGGCGATCGGCGCGATGAACAGCCGTGGCCGGCAAGAGGTCCGCGCCTGCTTCGGCAAGCTCGCGTGCGGCGGCGACCTCGGGCCTCAGATCTCCGCGTGCCTCGAGCCCATCATGGACGACCTGCTCTGGCTGCCGGGGTGAGCGACCCGCGCCGCGCGGCGCGGCGATCGACCCGCGCGCGGCGCCCAGCCGAGCGCGGCGGCCGACCCGATCGCGGCGCTCAGCCCGAGCTGCCTGGCAGGCGGCAGCGCGCGATCAAGGGGACGTGATCGGACAGCCCGGCGAAATCGCCCTTGTGCCCGAACGGGTGCGTGCCCGTGAAGTCGAGCCACCGGAGCCGCTCGGACGAGTACACGTGGTCGAGGTGCATGCGGAGGTTCATGAAGCCGGCCGTCGGGAACGCGCGCGCCTCGCTCTCGGAGAGGCAGCGCACCCTGGCGAACGCGTCAACGAAGCCGATCTCCTCGCGCAGGAAGCGGTCGACCGGAGAGCCCGGCAGCGAGTTGAAATCGCCGACCACGACGAAGTTGTCGCTCCGCCGCTCGCGGCGGACGAAGTCGGCGAGCACCCTGGCCTCCTCGATCTGGTTCGGCCCGAACCCCATCCGCGCCTCGCCGGTCCAGAACTCGCGCGAGAACACGCTCGGCAGGCTGAGGTGCGTGTTGAACACATCGAAGCTCTGCCCGCTCTCGTGCTCGAACGACACGTGCGCGCAGATGCGCGTCTGCTTCAGGCTCTTGACCCTCCGCCGGTGGGTGATGTCGTGCGGGTGCTCCGCGTTGTGGTGCCCGATGCGGAACGTGTCGCGCGCGATCACAGCGAGCCCGGTCGTGTAGATGTTCGTCCGCGATGTGAGCCGGTACGTGTGCGCGGGGAAGTAGTAGGCGACGTAGCGCTCGCGCCGCTCTCGCTGCACCAGCGCCGCGTGCAGCTCGGTCATCAGGCGATCGAGCTGCGTCTCCTCGGGGTGCCACCGCCGGTTCATCGTCGAGGAGCGCAGCGACTGCGTCTCCACCTCCTGGAGGCACACGAGATCGGGCAGCGGCGACAGCCGCGCCAGCGTCTCCGCGATCCGCGTGATCGCGGCGCTGGTCGACGCGATGCCCCGCGTGCCGTGTCCGAAGTAGCGGACGTTATAGGTGATGATCCGGAGCGGCGTGGCGCCGCCGTCCGGCGGCTCCGCGCTCTGGAGAGCGCCCGGCGCCGCGCTCGTGGAGGCGCGTCCGGACGTCGAATCCCCGGGTGTTGGGCCGCTCGAACCAGGTGGGAGGCGCCGCTCGGTCATGTATCCTCTCGCCCATGGGCAAGAACATCATCGTTTCCGAGGATACCATTCGTGACCTGCTGGAAGCGCATGCCTCCCTCTCCGCCTGGTACTACGAGCTCTGGTCGGCGCTGCGCGTCGCGAAGGCCTCGGCGAGCGCCCCGGATGATGCGGCCCGTGCAGCGTTTGTCGAGCGGATGGCCACGAGCTTCCCGGAGGTCGCCTCGATCGCCCGCTCCATCCGCGTACCACGGATGTTCGTCCCACCCCCGCCCGCGGTGAGCGTCCCGCCCGTCGCGACCGCAGAGGCCGTGGAAGAGGCCCCCACAGCGGTCGAGCCCGCTCCCGCCCGCCTCCGGGAGCTCCAAGTGCCCAGGAGCCAGCCGGGCGCGGACCCCACCGACGAGCCCCCTCCCGCGCCCTCGCAACCGGCGATCGTCCCTCCACCTCTGGTGGTCCCATCGACGGTGAAATACGACACCTAGCCCGTATCGAGCCGACTCGCGAGCTCAGCAATGGGCCGTGTCGCGCGCCGCTCCCCGCGACGCGGGTCAGCGAGCCGAGCCGAGAGGGCGCTTGCGCCGCGTCAGGAGCTGCTCGGCCGCCTGGCCGGGCTCGGCGCGCGGGCGCTCCGTGCAGCCGGGGCCTCCGCTCAGGACAGCGCAGGCGAAGAGGCGACCCGCTCGTCGCAGCATCGGAGCGATGACCTCGTGGCGCGCTGGATCTCCGCCCGGGGCGCGCCGCGCTCCCCGCCGAGGGGTCGCGTGCGCGATCCGATCGCGAAAGAGCTTGCCGCGTCGGTCTGCGCCGGCAAGCTCGCCGCTGCAGCGCATCGCTCGAAGAACAGCAGCGCGCAGCGCGGAGGGGATCGCATTGCCTGTCTCGACGGATGGCGACCGCCTGCGGCGGCTCTGCGCCGCGGCGCTGACGCTGCACCTCGGAGCGGCGTGTGCGCCCGCGCAGCGAAGCTCGCCGGACGCCGGCGCGACCGCGACGTCCGACGCGGACGCCGGCGCGATCGCGGCGTCCTCCTCGTCGCCCGGCGGCGACGGCCCGGCCGGCGACGCGATCGCCCCCGCCTACCCGAAGGCCGACGGCGCCCCGGAGCCGCTCGCGGCGCGGCTGTGCGAGGCGCTGCACGCCCTGCCCGCGCGGCGCAAGGCGGCGTGCTGCGGCGGTCGCGCGGGCTTCCATGCCGCGGCGGAGTGCGCGCGCGCGCTGAGCTCCGCGGCGCGCGCGAAGGCGGTGACGCTCTCGCCCGACGACGTCGGCCGCTGCGTCGAGGCCATGGAGCGATCGCTCGATGGGTGCGACTGGGTCGCTCCGCTCGCCGCCCCGGTTCCGCCCGCGTGCGAGGGGATCGTGCGGGGCGCGCTCGGCGAGGGGGCGCGGTGCCGGTCGTCGCTCGAGTGCGTGGACGGGCTGCGCTGCGACGGCGCCGGCCCCACCGACGCGGGCGTCTGCCGCGCGCCGCGCGCCGCGGGCCCCTGCGGCCACTCCGTCGACGCGCTGGCCGCGGTCACCCGCCAGACGCGCC